>NZ_JBSFUA010000016.1:0-150604 GCF_053591555.1 Crossiella sp. NPDC003009
TTGCGAGGCTTTGGCGGCGGTTGCTGTGAGCGTCTGCTCGGCGGGATGCGGTACGCAGTCTCCAGGCCGTACGGAGAAGACGAGAGGACCTCTTGTGTGTCAAGCCAAAACCTCGCCAGCCTCGGGCTTCGCCCGCCCGCTAAGACGGGCGCATCACCGGCGGGTCGTCGTCAGCCGGGGGTTCGGGGTCGCGCCATTCTTCGGCGCGGGTGGGGCGGTTGGCTTTGATCATGCCTTGGGTTTCGGCTTCGAGTTGTTCGTCCTGCCGGGGGCCATGTTTGGTGTTTCCGCGTTCCATCGTGGGGTCCTTTCTCAGCTTCGGAGGAGGGCGGCTACGCCGTCGCGCAGGCCGGGGGTCACCTGGAGTTGGGCGCCGGTGGCGGCCGTGGCGCGCAGCAGGGCCGCGTCGGCGGGTTCCGGTCTGGGGTTGGGGACGCCCAGGTCGCGGAGCTCTTCTTGGGCCACCGCCAACTCGGTTGGCTGGTCGCCGACCCAGATCTGGTGGGCGCGTTCGGCTTCCGGGTCCATCAGCAGAGTGTCTACTGTGGACATTCGCAGGGCCGCTGTGACCTCGGGCAGGCCGCTGACGGCGTGGCCGCCTGGGCGGTTGAGCTCCTGGACGAAGCGTTCCTCGATCTCGCGGCCGTGGGCGGCGGCGATGTTGGCCACCAGGGACTGGACGGCCTCGGTCACCGTCTCCTCGTTGGCGTCGGCGCGGCTGGCGCCGGAGAGTTCGACGGCGATGGTGGCGCAGCGGTGGTTCAGGCTGTCGCGCACGTCGGCGCGGGCCTTGGGGTCACCGGCAAGCACCACCAGCTGGGCGTTCAGCGCCCCCACCATCCGGTCGATCTCCTCGGCGACCTGTTTGGCGTTGGCGTGCCAGGTCTCCTCGACCCGGTGCTGGATGTGGCCGTGCGACATGCCGCCACCGCCCACCTTGTGCACCGGGTGCCGGTCCCCTTCGACCTCCGGGCTGGCTGCCAGGCTGCCGTCGGCGGCGAATCCACGCAGGTCAGCGCCGGTTCGGTCGATCAACGCGACCACGTGCGCGATACCGGGAGTGCGGCCGGCGAGCAGGGGGCCGAGGTCGGGCAGTGCGCCGTAGCGGGCCAGGGGCTGGGGTGGTGGCACGCGCAGGGGCTCGTCCAGCCAGAGCTTGCCGCCCCCGGCGACCAGGGCCCGGCCGGCGCGGCCGACGGCGGGCGGGGCCTCGGTGAGGGCGCGGTCCAGCGCGGCCAGCGTTGGTGGGTCCGCGCCCTGTTCGGCGAGGCTGACTCGGGCGCTCTGCCAGCGCAGGTCGATCTGCTTGCCGGCCTGCGCGGTGTCGTGTGAGACGTCCAGGTACACCGTGGCGAACGGGCCGGTGGCCCCGGCCAGTTCGCGGAATGGGCTCAGGTCCATGCCGCCGGGTTACCCGGTCCGGCATAGTCCATTCAGCTCAACCTGTCTGGGCCATGGGCTCCTGCGCGAACTGGGTGCGGTACAACTCTGCGTAACGCCCGTCCTTGGCCAGCAGCTCCTGGTGCGAGCCCCGCTCCAGGATCCGGCCGTCCTCCACCACCAGGATCACATCCGCCGCCCGGATGGTGGACAACCGGTGCGCGATGACCAGCGCGGTCCGGTTGGCCAGCGCCTCGGTCAGCGCCTCCTGCACCGCCAGCTCCGAGGCCGAGTCCAGGTGCGCGGTGGCCTCGTCCAGGATCACCACCCTGGGCTGGGCCAGCAGCAACCGCGCGATGGTCAGCCGCTGCCGCTCGCCACCGGAGAGCCGGTAGCCGCGCTCCCCCACCACCGTGTCCAGCCCGTCCGGCAGTGAGGCGACCAGCTCGGCCAGCCTGGCCTGCCGCAGCGCGGTCCAGACCTCTTCGTCGGTGGCCTGCGGGCGGCCGTAGCGCAGGTTCGCGCCAATGGTGTCGTGGAAGAGGTGGCCGTCCTGGGTGACCACGCCGACGGCTTCCCGGATCGCGTCGAAGGACAGGTCCCGGACGTCCACATCGGACAGCCGGATGGATCCGGCGTTCACGTCGTACAGCCTGGGCACCAGGGAAGCTATCGTGGACTTGCCCGCACCGGAGGAGCCGACCAGCGCGACCAGCTGACCCGGTTCGGCGCGGAAGCTGATGCCGTGCAACACCTCCTGGCCGCCGCGCTTGTCCAGGGTCTCCACATCCTCAAGGGAGGCAAGGGAAACCTCGCTCGCGGCCGGATAGCTGAAGTGCACGCCCTGGAACTCCACGGACACCCCGCCCGGCGGCACCACCGTGGCATCGGGCCGCTCGGTGATCGACGGCGGCAGGTCCAGCACCTCGAAGACCCGCTCGAAGGAGACCAGCGCGCTCATCACGTCCACCCGCGCGTTGGCCAGCGCGGTCAGCGGCGAGTACAGCCGGGTGAGCAGCAGGGCAAGGGAGACAACGGTTCCCGCCGCCAGCTCACCCTGGATCGCCAGCCAGCCGCCCAGTCCGTACACCAGCGCCAGCGCCAGGCTGGACACCAGGGTCAGCGCGGTGACGAAGGACATCGTGGTCATCGCGTTGCGCACGCCGATGTCGCGCACCCGCGCGGCCCGCCCGCCGAACTCCTCGGCCTCTTCCCCCGGCCGCCCGAACAGCTTCACCAGGGTCGCCCCCGGTGCGGAGAACCGCTCGGTCATCTGGTTGGTCATCCCGGCGTTGTGCCCGGCCGCCTCCCGCTGCAGGTCCGCCATCCGCCGCCCGACCCGGCGGGCGGGCAGCACGAACACCGGCAGCAGCAGCATCGCCAGCACGGTGACCTGCCAGGACAGCGTCAGCATCACGCCGAGGGCCAGGGCCAGCTGGATCACGTTGGTCAGCACCCCGGACACGGTGGAGGTGAACGCGCGCTGGGCGCCGACCACGTCGTTGTTGAGCCTGCTGACCAGCGCGCCGGTGCGGGTGCGGGCGAAGAAGGCCACCGGCAGCTGCTGCACGTGCTCGAACACCGCGCGGCGCAGGTCGTAGATCAGGCCCTCACCGATCCGGGAGGACAGCCAGCGCTCCACCAGGCCGATCGCCGCGCCCAGC
Source organism: Crossiella sp. NPDC003009 (assembly GCF_053591555.1). Lineage (NCBI taxonomy): Bacteria > Bacillati > Actinomycetota > Actinomycetes > Pseudonocardiales > Pseudonocardiaceae > Crossiella > Crossiella sp. NPDC003009. Next base: position 3,045 of record NZ_JBSFUA010000016.1, read on the forward strand.
AGCGCGATGGCGGCGATGAGCAGCGCGATGCGGACGACAAGGCCCGAGTCCTTGCCGTCCACGATCGCGTTCACGACCTGCCCGGCCAGCACCGGGGTGCTGACCGCGAGCACCGCGGAGATGACGGTCAACGCGAGGAAGACCAGCAGCTTGCCGCGGTGCGGGCGCGCGAAGGTGAGCACCCGTCTCAGGGTGCCGCGCCGCACCTTCTTACTGGCGGCGTCCTGGCGCATCGCCCCACGCATCAACATCCACGTGCCGTCCACAGCCCCTCCTCGTGCTGGTTCGACCAGCACAACAACCGGAGCCGTTGAACTATTCCGTGGTGAAACTATTCAGCTGTGGGACCGGTAAGGGTTCAGGAACCGGCCGGGTTCATCAAGGCCCGCAGTTCGTTCAGCCTGCGCAGCTGGGCCGAGCGCTCGGCCGCGGTCTGCTCGGACAGCGACGGGCTGCCCGCGGCCTTGGCCAGCAGGGCCAGGGTCTCCCGGCTCGCACCCGGCATGGGCGCGACCAACCGCGCCACCAGGTTGGCCACCGCGGCATCCAGCGCGTCGGCTGGCACGACCTCGTTGACCAGCCCGATCCGCAGGGCCTCCTCGGCGCCGACCCGTCGGCCGGTCAGGCAGATCTCCACGGCTCGCGCGTATCCGACACACTGCACGAGCGGGAGGGTGCCGCCGAGGTCGGGAACCAGCCCGAGGCTGGTCTCGGCCATCGCGAACTGGGCGTCCTCCGCCGCGACCCGCAGGTCGCAGGCCAGGGCGAGCTGGAAACCCGCGCCGATCGCGTGCCCATGCACCGCCGCCACGGTGATGAAGTTCGACTCGCGCAGCCAGGTGAAGCCCCGCTGGAACTCGGCGATCACGGCATCGGAGTCCTCGGGCGAGCCCGAGGCGAGGGACACCAGACCCGGCTGCCCGTCAAAACCCTCCGCGGTGAACAACCGCCGGTCGAGGCCAGCGGAGAAGGCGCGGCCGACCCCGCGCACAACCACGACCCTGACCTCGTCCGACAGCGCCGAGCCGATCTCGCGCAGCGCGTCCCAGGTCGCGGGGGTCTGCGCGTTGAGCACCTCGGGCCGGTTCAGCGTGACCGTGGCAAGCGGACCTTCCACGGCGAGCTGGACACCCCCGCGCTCCAGCAGGCCAGCGTCGATCTTCGATTCATCTGGCATGGGGAACTCGTCGGCTCCTGGATTCTGTTGTGTGGTGGGAAAAATTCGCAGTCGTCGGTTGTCCCGACGTCACTTCTTCTTGGTGCGCGTGGCGCCGCCCCGGCCCCGCAGCGTCACACCGGACTCGCTCAACACACGGTGCACGAAGCCGTACGAACGGCCGGTGGACTCGGCCAGGGACCGAATGCTCGCGCCCTTCTCGTACTTCTTCTTCAGGTCAGAGGCAAGCTTGTCCCGAGCCGCGCCGGTGATCCGGGCGCCCTTCTTCAGGTCAGTCGCCACCTTGTCCCGCCTTCCGTCCGAGCAGGTGGGTCGATCAACGACCCCTTGGGGGCAATGATCGAACAGGAAGGCAGTAAATGCTAGGCGATCATGGAAAAACGTCGCCAAATGGTACCTGCCTCACCGATAGTTGATCGACGAAGCACGCTAAGTGTAGTCAGCACCGCCCGATCGGCGGTCGCGAACAGGGCCTAAGCGAGTTGCACCAGCTCCAGGTAGTCCGCTGACCAGTGATCTTCGGTGCCATCGGGTAGCAAGATCACCCGTTCCGGCTCCAAAGCCTCCACCGCTCCGGGGTCGTGGGTCACCAGCACCACCGCGCCGGAGAAACTACGGAGCGCGTCCAGCACCTGCTCACGGCTGGCCGGGTCCAGGTTGTTGGTCGGCTCGTCGAGCAGCAGCACGTTGGCCGCGCTGGAGACCAGACCGGCCAGCGCGAGCCTGGTCTTCTCGCCACCGGAGAGCGTCCCGGCCGGCTGGTCGAGCTGCTCGCCGCTGAACATGAAGGAGCCGAGCAGGGTGCGCAACTGCTGCTCCGGCGTGTCCGGGGCGGCGTGCCGGATGTTGGACCACACGCTCGCGCCGTGGTCCAGCGTCTCGTGCTCCTGCGCGTAGTACCCGAGCCGAAGCCCGTGACCTGCGACAACGCGCCCCGCGTCGGCCTTCTCCTGGCCGCAGAGCAGCTTGAGCAGGGTGGTCTTGCCGGCGCCGTTGAGGCCCAGCACGACCACCTTGGCGCCGCGGTCGATGGCCAGGTCCACCCCGGCGAAGATCTCCAGAGAACCGTAGGACTTGGACAGGTTCTCCGCGGTCAGCGGGACCTTGCCGCAGGGCGCGGGGTCCGGGAAGCGGATCCGGGCCACCTTGTCGGCCACCCGTTCCTCGTCCAGCCCGGCCAGCAGCTTCTCCGCGCGCTTGGCCATGTTCTGCGCGGCGACCGCCTTGGTGGCCTTGGCCCGCATCTTGTCGGCCTGGGCCATCAGCGTGGAGGCCTTCTTCTCCGCGTTGGCCCGTTCCCGGCGGCGGCGCTTCTCGTCGGTGGCGCGCGCGTCCAGGTACCGCTTCCAGTTCATGTTGTAGACGTCGACCTCGCCGCGGGTGGCGTCCAGGAACCACACCCGGTTGACCACGTCGGCGAGCAGCTCGACATCGTGGCTGATCACCACCAGGCCGCCGTCGTGCGCCTTGAGGAAGGAGCGCAGCCAGGTGATCGAGTCGGCGTCGAGGTGGTTGGTCGGCTCGTCCAGCAGCAGCGTGGTGGCCGACTTGCCGCCGCCGTCGGAGGCCGCGAACAGGATCCGGGCCAGCTCGACCCGGCGGCGCTGACCACCGGAGAGGGTCAGCAGCGCCTGCTCCATCACCCTGGGCGGCAGCCCGAGGTTGGCGCAGATCCGGGAGGCGTCGCTCTCCGCGGCGTAGCCGCCGAGGGCGGAGAAGCGCTCCTCCAGCCGGCCGTAGCGGCGGACCGCGCGCTCGCGCTCGGCGTCGTCGACCAGCTCGGCCATCTCGGTCTGGGCCTTCTCCAGGTCCCTGGCCAGCTGGTCCAGGTTGCGCGCGGAGAGCACCCGGTCCTTGACCGAGACCGAGAGGTCGCCCTCACGCGGGTCCTGCGGCAGGTAGCCCAGCTCGTCGGCGAGCTTGACCTCACCGGCGTGCGGCTCGCCCTCGCCCGCGAGCACGCGCAGGGTGGTGGTCTTGCCCGCGCCGTTGCGGCCGACCAGGCCGATCCGGTCGCCGGGCTGGATGCGGAGGTTGGCGCCGGAGACGAGGATGCGCGAACCAGCGCGCAGTTCCAGCCCGGTGGCTGCGATCAAGGGAAGCTCCAGGAAGTATTTGTGGTCGGCCAGGCCCAGCTGTCGTCGGCCCGCCTGTCGTAACCGGCGGGCTGTCGAGCGGCCTACAGCATCAGAACCACGGGACCATCTTACCCGGCGCGCGCACCTCATTTACCGTGCGCCCGCGCACACCTGGCCCGGACACCCCCGATCCGGCTCTCGTACTCGCGAGTAAGTTGACCTATTGTCTGGGCCATGAGCCAGCCGAACACGCCAGCGCGCACCGACTTCACCGGCAGGACCGCCCTGGTCACCGGGGCCAGCAGGGGTATCGGCCTCGGTATCGCCGAGGAGCTGCTCGGCCGGGGCGCGAACGTGGTCATCACCTCCCGCAAGCCCGAGCAGGTCGAGGCCGCGGTGCGGCACCTGGCGGGCACGGTGGCCGACGGCGACAAGCGGGTGCTCGGCCTGCCCGGCAACACCGGGGTGGACGTGGACCGGGAGGCCGCGGTGGACGGCACGCTGGCCCGGTTCGGCTCGCTGGACGTGCTGGTCAACAACACCGGCATCAACCCGGTCTTCGGCTTCCTGATGGACGCCGACCTGAACGCGGTGAAGAAGATCTTCGACACCAACGTGGTGGCCTCCCTGGGCTTCATCCAGCTGGCCTGGCACCGCTGGATGGGCGAGCACGGCGGCTCCGTGGTCAACATCGCCTCGGTCGGCGGCATCCGCTCCACCGGCGCGATCGCCGCCTACGGCGCGTCCAAGGCCGCGCTGATCCGGCTGACCGAGGAGCTGGCCTGGCAGCTGGGCCCGAAGGTGCGGGTCAACGCGGTGGCCCCGGCGGTGGTCAAGACCAAGTTCGCCGAGCAGATCTACACCGGCCGCGAGGACGACATCACCAGCGCCTACCCGATGAAGCGGCTGGGCACCCCGGAGGACGTGGCCCGGCTGGTGGCCTTCCTGGCCTCGGACGAGGCGGACTGGATCACCGGCGAGACCGTGCGCGTGGACGGTGGCCTGCTCGCCACCGGCACCCTGGGCTGAGCCGTGCTGAGGGTCGACCCGGACAGCCCGGCCCCGCCGTGGCGGCAGCTGCACGACCAGGTCCGCACCGCGATCGCGGCGGGCAGTCTGGCCCCTGGCATGCCCTTGCCGACGGTGCGCGGCCTGGCCGCTGAGCTGGGCATCGCCGCGGGCACGGTGGCCAGGGCGTACAAGGAGCTGGAGGCGGCGGGCGTGGTGCGCACCGCCGGTCGCAAGGGCACCGTGGTGGCCGACCAGCCGCCCGCCTTCGCCCCTGATGAGCTGCCGAACCTGGCCGCGCAGTTCGTGCACCAGGCCAAGTTGCTGGGCGCGGACCGGGTGGCGGTGTTCAACGCGGTCAACCACGCCTGGCCGGTGGACGGCTGAAGAACTCCGCCAGCGCGGCCGCGGTCTCCGCGGGTGCTTCCTCCGGCAGGTAGTGGTCACTGGGCAGCGCCTGCCCGGTGACCTCCCGCGCGTACTCCCGCCAGACCGCGGGCACGTCGTAGGTGCGGCCGACGAAGCTGTCCTGTCCCCACAGCGCGAGCAGCGGCACCTCGATCAGCCTGCCCGCGTCGGCGTTGTCGTGGGTCAGGTCGATGCCCGCGGCCGCGCGGTAGTCCGCGCAGGAGGCGGCGATGGCGGCGGGGTCGCTGAAGCAGCGCACGTACTCCGCGATCGCCGCTTCGTCGAAGGGGTCGCCGCCGTGGTGGCGGGCGGTCATCCTGGCGCGGATCCAGAACTCGGGGTCGTTGCCGATGAGCCGTTCCGGGATGCCGTTGCCCGCGGCCAGGAAGAACCAGTGGAAGTAGCCGAGCCCGAAGTGCTTGTCCGCGTGGGAGAAGGTGTGCCGGGTGGGCACGATGTCGAGCACGGCCAGCCTGGTCACGGCTTCGGGGTGGTCCAGGGTGAGGCGGTGTGCGACCCGGCCGCCGCGGTCGTGCCCGGCCACGCCGAACTCGGTGAAGCCCAGCTGCCGCATCACCGCGAGCTGGTCGGCGGCCATCGCGCGTTTGCTGTACTCCGCGTCCTCGGGGCCGGGCGCGGGTTTGCCGCTGTCGCCGTAGCCGCGCAGGTCGGTGAGCACCACGGTGAACCGCTCGGCCAGCCGGGGCGCGACCTCGTGCCAGATCAGGTGCGTCTGCGGGTAGCCGTGCAGCAGCAGGAGCGGCGGGCCGTCGCCGGCGGTGACGCAGTGGATGCCGATGCCGTCGGCGTCGACGGTGCGAGCGGTGAAGTCGCTGGGCAGTGGGACGCTCATGGCAGGAACTCCAGCAGGGCCGTGGTGAACTCCTCGGTGGTGGCGGTGCCGCCCAGGTCCGGGGTGCGGATCCCGGTGCCTGCCAACAGTTCCGCCAGCGCGGTCTGCACGGTAGCGGCCGCCTCGGAGTGGCCGAGGTGGTCCAGCAGCAGCGCCGCGGCCCAGATCGCGCCGATCGGGTTGGCGATGCCGCGTCCGGCGATGTCCGGGGCGGAGCCGTGCACCGGCTCGAACATGGACGGGAAGTCGCGCTCGGGGTTGAGGTTGGCCGAGGGGGCCAGGCCGATGCCGCCGGCGACCGCGGCGGCCAGGTCGCTGAGGATGTCGCCGAAGAGGTTGGAGCCGACGATCACGTCGAAGCGGCCGGGGTCCAGCACCAGCTTGGCGCACAGGGCGTCGATGTGCTCCTGGTCCCAGGTCACGCCGGGGTGCGCGGGCGCGGTCTCGGCGACCAGCTCGTCCCAGAACGGCAGGGTGTGCACGATGCCGTTGGACTTGGTGGCCGAGGTGAGCCGTCCGCGCCGGGTCGCGGCCAGCCGGAAGGCGTGCTCCAGCACCCTGGTCACCCCGGCCCTGGTGAACACCGCCTCCTGCACGGCCAGCTCCTCGGGGCAGCCGCGGTGCAGCCTGCCGCCGATCTCGCTGTACTCCCCCTCCACGTTCTCCCGCACCACCACCAGGTCCACCGCGCCCGGTTCCGCGCCGCGCACCGGGCTGGGCACCCCCTCGAACACCTTGATCGGCCGCAGGTTCACGTACTGGCGGAAGCCGCGGCGGATCGGGATCAGCAGGCCCCACAGCGAGATGTGGTCGGGCACGCCCGGTTCGCCGACCGCGCCGAGGAAGATCGCGTCGTGCTCGCGGAGCCGGTCCAGGCCGTCGGCGGGCATCATCGCGCCGAGCTCACGGTAGCGGGCGCAGGAGTAGTCGAACTCCTGGTAGCCGAACCGGATGCCGTGCCGGGCGCCGACCGCGTCCAGCACCGTGCGGGCCGCCGGGGTGACCTCGCGGCCGATGCCGTCGCCGGGGATCAGGGCGATGCGGTGGTGGGTCGTCATGCCCTCGATCGCACCAGTCCGGCCGCCACCGGGTCCAAGACCGGTTGCCGGTCATACCGATAGGCGCGGCCTATCAGTCGCCGGTGGCGCCGCGGCGCTCGATCAGCACGGTGTCCTGCCAGCGGCCGTCCAGCCGGGCGATCCGCTCGCGGATGCCCACGGTGCGGAACCCGGCGGCGCGGTGCAGCGCCAGGCTGGCCTTGTTCTCCGGGAAGATCGCGCTCTGCAGGGTCCACAGGCCGCCCTCGTCGGCGGCGGTGACCTGGCGGTGGATCAGCGACTTGCCCACGCCCCGGCCGCGGAAGGCCGCGCCGACGTAGAGCGAGGTCTCGGCGACCCCGGCGTAGCAGGCCCTCGGCGAGACCGGGGTGAGCGCGGCCCAGCCGGCGACCCGGCCGTCGGCCTCGGCGACCCAGCGGTGGCCGGGCAGCCACTTGCGGTCCAGGATCTCCCGGCGCGGTACCTCGGTCTCGAAGGTGGCCCTGCCGGTGGCGATGCCCTCGCCGTAGATGCGCCGGACCGCGGGCCAGTCCGCCTCGGTCATGGCGCGCACGGTGACATCGGCCGGCAGGTCGGCCAGGCCGCCCGGCCGCGCGGCCAGTGCGCCCATGACCACGTCGGCGGCATGCGGAAGGCCGGCCGCGCAGGCCTCGTTGACCGAAACCAGCGTGGTGGCGCCGACCTTCCGCAGCCGGAGGAAGCCGACCTCGGCGAGCTTGCGCAGGTGGTGCGAGCAGGTGGGCTGACCGACGCCGATCTGCTCGGCGAGCACGCCGACCGGTGCTTCTCCGGCCACGGCGACCGCGTGCAGCAGCCGGACCCGTGTCGGATCGGCCAGGCTGGCGAACCAGCTCGCGTAGGTGTCAGCGTCCTGAACAGCCAGTAGCGGCGTTTCCTCGATCGCGGTCATCCGCTCAGTATTGACGGCAATCAATACTCACGTCATCTACGGAGTCCTGTCGCCTCCGTCACGCCATCGAAACTTGTCGATGGATAGATGTTCACCAGAGGTGCGCGACGTCCACCACGACCCGGTTGGGCAGGGTGAAGACCCGGAACGGCAGCCGGGCGCGCACGCCGAGGCCGACGTGGGTCTGGCCCTCGAAGGAACCGGCCCAGGCGACCTGGCGGAAGGTCTGGTAGCCGGTGACGTCGACGAGCTCAGCGCGGTTGGCCGGGTGGTAGGTGAGGTTGCCGTGCTGGTCGTAGGCCGGGGCGTCCACCCGGATGAGCAGCTTCGCGCCGCCGCGCAACGGGACCGGGTTGCCAGTCGGGTCCTCGGTCACCTCGGGCACGTAGGACACCGCGTAGCCGTTGACCGTGCCGCGGAAGTCGAAGACCAGCCGGTCGAAGCAGTCCTGCCGGCCCGCGCGCAGGTTGGTCATCTCCGCCGTGGTGGTCAGCGCGGCGCTCTTGTCCCCCGAGCCCCAGTCGATCCCGCAGTAGCCGGGCGTGGCCGAGGCGGCCAGCGGCGCGGCCAGGCTCAGCGCGGCCAGCGCGGACAACAGCAGGGCCATTCGTCGTAACACCATGTCGTGCTCCCCTCCAGAAGCCGGAAGTTCGGCTGCCCCACAGACGTCCGGCGGGGACCGGGCGTTGTCCGCCCGCGGCCACCGTGTCCGGTTCGTGCCCGGAACGACATCTGGCCGGGCGGGCTGCGCGCCGCTCAGTCCACAGTGGACTCGGTGGCCACGGCGAGGAAGGCGGTGGCGGCCGGGCTGAGCGGGGCCTGCCTGCTGGCCAGCGCAAGGTCGAGGCAGGCGGGCGGTTCGAGGTCGAGCACCAGCGCGCCCGCGCGGCGGGCCAGCTCGGCCCAGGAGTCGGCGAGCACGGCGACACCGACCCCGCCGAGCACCAGCGGCAGGATGGCCTCGCGGTGCTCGGTCTCCACCACCTCGGTCAGCTCGACCCCGGCGGCCCGGATCTCCTCGACCAGGCGGCGCATGCCGGTGCCGGTCTGGCCGACCACCATCCGTTGCCCGGCAAGGTCTTCCGCCCGCACCACCTGACCGGCCCGGAACGGCCCGCCGACCGGTGCGATGAGCACGAAGCGCTGGCGGCCCAGCGGGGTGAGCCGGACGTCCACCGCGGGCGGCAGCCGGGTGGCGCCGAGCAGGCCGAGCTCGGTGACGCCGGTGCGGACCAGCTCGAGGACCTCGGGCGCGGTGAACGCGGCCCGGATGGTCACGGTCAGGCCGGGGTGCCGGGCGGTGAAGGCGGTGACCAGGTCGCTGAGCGGTTGCACCGCCTGGGAGGGCATGGCGGCGATCTCCACCCGGCCCACGGCCAGCCCCGCGGTGGCGGCCACGCTGGCGCGGGCGATGTCCAGGTCGCGCACCACCTGCCGCGCGGGTTCGACCAGCGCGCGCCCGGCGTCGGTGAGCACCAGCCGGCGACCGGCCCGGTGGAACAGGTCCTGGCCGAGGTCGCGTTCCAGGGCGCGGATCGCCTGGGACAGCGAGGGCTGGGCGAGGTAGAGCGCGGCCGCGGCCCGGTGCACCCCGCCGTGGTCGACCACCGCGAGGAAGTAGGCCAGCTGCCGGGCGTCCATGGCCCCGACGCTACCGCTCAGTGCCGCAGCGCGGGCAGCAGCCGGTCGGCCAGCACCGGGGCCAGCGAGGTCATGAAGCTGGCGGAGAGGTGGTTGTTGTCCAGGTACACCTGGATGTTGCCGATCACCGGCGGGCAGACGTCCGGGGTGCACATGTGGTCGCTGAGGTCCACAAAGGACACTGTGGGTGGGAGGTCCGGAATGGACAGATAGGGCGGTGGGTCGGGGTAGATCTCGGCTCGGGGCGCGGCGCAGACGGGTTCGTCGGGACCGAGCTCGTAGGCGCAGGTGGACGGCCAGTGGTCGAAGCGCGGGTTGTCCCGCAGCGCGACCACCGGGATGTCCGCCGCGGCCAGGCGCCGCCACTGCTCGACGAACCCCGGCGGGGTGACCTCGCTGAGGCCGATCCGCACGTCGCGGCTGGCCAGGGTGAACACCGCGTCCGGCTTGAGGTCGAGGATCTCGGCCGCGGCGGCGGCGTTCCAGGCCACGCAGGGCGCGTCGCCCGGCATGGACTCCGAGGCGGTGGAGAACGGGCACAGGCCCTTGAACATGGTGACCACCCGCCAGCCGCGCTGCTCGGCGATCGGCCGGACCGCGGCCAGGTACTGCTGCATGTGCGAGTCGCCGACCAGCACCACGGTCTTCGCGGGAGTGTCCACTGTGGACGTCGAGCACATCTCCAGGTCGCGGTTGCGGGCCGAGCGAGCGCAGTCCAGGCCGTCCAGGCTGGCCCAGTCCTCGGGCAACGCGATCCGCGGCGGCATCGGCGGCAGCTCCCCCGCGCCGCGGAACCCGGGCGTCATGGCCAGCGCGCCGGGGTAGTCGCGACTGCCGATGGTGATCGAGTACCGCGCGTCCCGCACCGCCAGCGCCTGCCAGGAGGCGGCCAGCGCCAGCGCGGGCACCAGCAACAGCACCGCGGCCCGGTAGGCCCCGCGCGGAACGGGCCGCTCGACCAGCCGGTGGGTCAGCACCGCCAGCCCCAGCGAAACCCCGATCACCAGCACCCCGCCCCGCCAGCCGACCTGGTCGCCGCCGCGGACGACCAGGTAGAGCACCAGCACCGGCCAGTGCCAGAGGTAGAGGGCGTAGCTGAGGTCGCCGAGCCGGACCAGCGGCCGCGCGGAGAGCACCCGCTCCGCCCCACCGGCGAGGATCACCAGCACCGCGGCCATGGTCGGCCAGAGCGCGGCGTAGCCGGGGAAGACGGTGCCGACGTCGAGCACGAGGCCGCAGCTGACCAGGGCGAGGATGCCGGCCCAGCCGAGGAACCAGCGCAGGCGGCGGGGCAGGGCGATCCGGTCGGCGACCAGGGCGAGCAGGCCGCCGAGGGCGAACTCCCAGAGGCGGGTGAAGGTGTGGAAGTAGGCGAAGGGCTGGTCGGTGGCGGTGAGGTGGATGGAGTAGGCGAGGGAGAGCGCGGTGAGCAGGGCGAGGGTGACGGCGACGGGGAGGCGGAGCCCGGGTGCGGTGGTGCTGGGGATGCGGTGCCCGGGTGCGGTGGCGGCGCGGCGCTCGGGTGGGGCGGCGGTGGCGGGGCTGCCCTTGGGCGGCACGACGGTGGCAAGTCGGCCCTCGGGTGACGCGGCGGCGGAAAGGTCGCCTCCGGCTGCCGCGGCGGCGCTCGGCCGCGATCCCCTCCCCCGCCATCGCTGGACCATCAGCGCGACCAGGGCGATCAGCACCGGCCACAGCACCATCAGCTGTGCCTGCACCGACAGCGACCAGAAGTGCTGCACCGGGCTGGCCAGGTTGTTGCGCGCGAAGTAGTCCACCGAGTCCGCGCCCAGCCGCCAGTTCTCCAGGAACAACGCGGCCGCCACCACCTCGCGGATGGTCTGGAACCAGCGCTCCGGCGGCAGGATCGCGTACGCCGCGACGCAGGTCGCCGCCAGCACCACCGCCGCGGAGGGCACGAGCCTGGTGAGCGTGCGGCCCCACTGGCGCGGGATGTCCAGGGTGCGTTGTTCCGCGGCGCGGAGGAGCTGGGCGGTCAGCAGGAAGCCGGAGAGCAGGAAGAACACGTCCACGCCGCCGGAGATCCGGTCGGAGTAGACGTGGTAGATCACCACCAGGGCCACCGCGAGGGCGCGCAGGCCCTGCAACTCGGGGCGGAACACCCGGCGTGGGGCGGCGGTGATCACGGCTCGGGTCACGGATTCGAGCTTGCGGCGTGAGTCTGAAGCGGCCCTGAAGAGCGGGCGCTGATCATAGGATCGCGCCATGCTGCCGAAGGTGACCGACGCCCGGCTCCGCGAGCTGCGCAACCTGGCCGACGACGTGCGCGACACGCTCGCCGAGGCCGGGCTGCCGATCACCGGCGACCTCGCGCCCGGACTCCGGGTGGGCGTCCGGGTGGAAGTCGATCCCGCTGACGACGAGGCGGGCGGGGTGTGGGTCGACTGGCACACCCATCCGCGGATGGCCACGGCGGCGGCGGACTGCGTCAACGAGGGGCGGCTGGACGACCCGGTGCTGACCCGGCAGGGGGAGGTGATGGAGGCGATGCAGCAGGCGATGCTCGCGATCTTGACCTCAGCGGGCTTCCAGGCCCGCGATCCGGACCACGACTACCGGCCGTACGAGCTGCAGGTCACCGCAGGCCCGGCCTAGGGCTCGGTCACCACCACGTCGACGCAGCGGGCGCGCAGCGCGGCCTCGTCCAGCACGGTGCGGCGGGGTTCGGGCACGTCCAGCACCCGTTCCTCGGCCCGGTTCATCAGCTCCGCGATCCGCCGGTCGGCGCGCAGCTCGGCCAGTGCGGAGCGGTCGCCGCCCAGCACCACGGCGTCCACAGTGGACAGTTGGGGCACCAGCACCCGGAACACGTCGTCGGCCGCGGCCTGCAAGGCGACCCTGGCCTGGCCCTCGCGGCGGCGGGCGAAGCGCTGCTGGGACCAGCCGCCGGCCTTGTTGCGGCCGTGCACCTGGCGGCGGTCGGTGGTGGAGAGCACCACCTTCCCGCCCTCGGCCACGCCGAGGCTGTGGCCGCCCAGGCGGACCAGCACCAGCGCGATCCGGCGCGGGCGCAGCAGGTGCGGCAGCAGGGGGTCCAGGTGCAGGCCCGGGGTGATCACCGGGTCGCCGGGCAGGCCGCCGAAGGGGATGTCGAGCTCGGCCTTCGCGCCGTCGGTGGCGGTGAACACCGCCTGCGCGGGGCCGAGGCGGGACTCGGTGACGCCCTGGTGGCGGGTGGCGAAGCGGTCCAGGAAGCCTTGCAGGCGTTCGGGTTCGACCTCGACGGCGCGGCCGCCGCCGGCGACCTGGCGGACCCGGCTCATCGGGGGGCCAGCGCGACGCACAGCGGCAGCGGGTGACCGCTTTCCGCTGGGGACAGGCATTGCACGGCGGCGAAACCGGCGTTGGTCAGCGCCTCAGCGACCTCCTCCACCGAGAGCACACGGTGGTGGGTGGACACCGCGCCCGCCACCGCCCAGCCCTCGGCGCTGCGCACCAGCTGCACCACGTCCAGGCCGTAGGAGCCGCCGTCCTCGGCCCAGTCCCACAGCTGCACGGTGACCTGGCGGTCCGGGCCGGAGCCGGTCACCCTCGGCGGGGGCGCGGTGGGTCGCAGCACACCGAGTTTGGCCAGCTCGGGCACCGCGGCCACCAGCACGCCGCCGGGGCGCAGCAGCCTGCGGATCTGGGTGAGCACGGTGTCCAGCGCGTTCTCGTGCGCCAGCCTGGGCAGCAGGTCGTCGTTGGCGCACACCGCGTCCACCGGGCCGCGGACCACCCCGTCGAGCAGGTCCATCAGGTCCACACTCAGGTGTCCGCCCGGACCGAGCACCGCGGCGGCCACATCGGCCAGCACGTCCTCTGGCGCGCGGGGCACCGGCACCACCTCCGCGGGGGCGACGGGAGCAGGTTGCGAGCCGGTCACGATCGCAACACTAGAACGACGGCGCCCCGCAGCGACGACTGGGTCACTCCGGGGCGCCGGTGTTCAACCGAGGGTCACTCGTATCCGTTGATGTGCAGCGAGACGTTCCGCAGGTGGCCGGCGTCGGTGCGGACGTTGTCCACCACCTTCAGCGTCCAGTTGCCGTCGGCGCCGCTGCGCAGCGTGGGCGCCAGTGGGGCCACCGGCCGCCAGGTGCCGGTGAACGGCGCCTGAGTCGCGGTGACGCCGCTGAACGGCTGGGCGGCGCCGTCGTCGAAGACCACCTGGCAGAGGTTGTTGCCGCCGCCGCCCTGCCGCTGGAACAGGGTGAGGACCTGGCCCGACGGCGAGGTCAGCGTGCCTGCCAGGTCACCGACGTAGGTGTGGCTGATGCCGGCGGTGGTGGAGCCCTCCGCCGCGGAGCAGTCGGTGCCGTCCAGGGAGAAGGTGACCTTGGACGGCCTGCCTGCGCCGGTCACCGGGATGGTGACGGTGACCCCGGCGGAGTCGCCGTCCGGGATCGCCACCGGCTCGCCGGCGTAGGCGAAGTTCTTGGCCACCGGCGAGGGACGGCCGATCGGGATGCTCAGCGCGGTGGTGGTCGGCGACAGCGAACCCGCGAAGGTCACCTTGGCCGAGAGCACCACCGGATCCCCGATCGGGTGGGCGGCGGGCACCGTGATGGCGAACTGGTTGAGCCCGGTCTGCCCGGCCTCGATGGTGCCGTAGTTCTTGGTGCGCGGCGCCACGGTCACCCCGGGGCTGGTCGCGGTCAGCGCCACGCTGACCGAGGCGGCGGTGCCGTCGCCGTTGTTGAGCACCGGCAGGAACAGCGCGGCGCTCTCCCCCGGCTCCAGGAACGCGTCGCCGTCACCGCTGGTCGGGCTGACCGTCGGCGACTGGGCCACGGCCCTCGGCTGCGGGCTGGCCCCGGTGTAGGCCAGCACCTTGTCGGTGAGCACGATGCCCGCGCCCGCGCGGTTGTCCACGCCGGGCGCGCCGATGTCCACCGCGGTGCTGGTCAGCGCCTGCCGCACCTCCGCGGCGGGCAGGCCGGGGTTGCCGGAGAGGATCAGGCCGGCGATCGCGGCGGCGTGCGGCGCGGCGGCCGAGGTGCCGTAGAACGGGCTGAAACCGGGGGTCTTGGTGACCACGCCGTCGGCGGCGGTCAGGTCCGGCTTCTGCCGCAGCTCACCCTGGGGCGAGGCGACCGGGGTGCCGTCGGCGTTGAAGAACACCCGGCGCGGCCCGTCGGAGCTGAAGCGCTCCAGCTTGGAGTTGCCGTCGAAGGAGCCCGGGTAGGGACCGGCCGGGTTGGCCGGGTCGCCGACCTCGCCGCCGGTGAAGGCCTTGGCGGCGGGGGCGGCGGCGACGCTGAAGGCATCCTTGGCCGCGGAGTGGCCACGGGTCACTCCGGCGGTGGCGAAGCCCTTAAGCTCACCGGCGTCCTTGAACCGGCCGCGCAGCACCGACAGCGACAGGTACTTGTCCTCGCCGCGGTACTTCACCACGGCCAGCCGCTGGCCGCCCGCGGTGGTGTTGACCCGTTCGTAGGGGTCCTGCAGCCCGTCCTGCACGCCCTGGCTGAGTGCGACCACGTTGCCGTTGCCGTCCAACAGGTACAGGTCGTAGTCGTTGGTGGCGCGCTGCAACGGGTCGGCCCAGAACAGGGTCACCGGCTTGCCGTTCGAACCGGCCGACATCGGGTTGATGATCTGCACGCCCGCGCCGGGGTCGAAGTCGTGCGCGGTGCCGACGAAGCGGCCGACCCCCTTGCCGGAGTCGGCGAACTTGCCCTCCCAGTGCCCGGAGGTGCCGTCGGCGAGGTTGCCCTCGTTGCCCGCGGAGGAGAAGAACAGCGCGCCGTTGGCGGTGACGTCGTTGACCGCCTGGGCGATGATGCCGTCCTGGAACGGCGACTCGTTGAAGTAGAGCACGTCGTCGACGATCACGTCGCACTTGAGCTCGAAGCGCAGCTTGCGGATGTTGTCGGCGAAGCTGGCGTCGCCGTTGAAGGCGGTGGCGAAACCGAGGCTGGCGCCGGGCGCGACGTCGTGCAGGATCTCCAGCATCGCGGTGCCCTCGTCACCGTCGCCTTCCTGCCCGGCCAGCACGTCCACCGCGGGCAGCTCGCCCAGGGTGCGCATGGCGGCCAGGGAGTCCACGCCGTCGGACATGGCGCACAGCTTCGCGCCGACGCCGGTGACCTTGTAGTCGCGGCGGGCGTTGTCCGCGTTGTGCGCCCGGTCGCCCTCGGAGGTGACCGCAGCGACCCCGGCGCGCTGCTGCTTGGCGGCCAGTGCGGCGCGGGCCTGCTCGGCGATCCGCTTGCCGCGCGCTTCCTTGGTCTCGGCGGACTTCGGCGCGCCCGCGCGGGCGGTCATCGCCTCGCTGGCCGGTTCGATCTGCCGGATGTCACCGCGGGCGGCGAGCTTGGCCAGCGAGGACAGCGGCAGCTCCGCGCGCACGGTGCGGGTGGCCGGGGAGACGTGCCGGAGCACGCCGCCGTGCCTGCGCACGTCGGCGACCAGCTCCTCACCCACCCGGTCGGCGCGGATCTCCACCAGCACGGATCCGTTGCCGCCCACCGCGATCCCGGTGTTGAGCTCAGGGGCCGCGTTCAGCAGCGAGCGGTCCTGGCGCAGCCGCTGCTCCACCACCAGTCGACTGTCCACTTTGGACTCAGCCTTGGACTGGGTGGCCTTCACCCGCTGCAGGACGTTGATCTGCCGCGCGGTCCGCTCGGACAGGCCCCCGTCGTCAGCGGCACTGGGCGCCGCCACGGCGGGTGTCACGGCGCCCAGAGCCGCTGCCAGACAGGTCGCCCCGGCCACCAGCACGGTGGTCAGCCGGGATGGACGTAACCGTAATCGCACGCGCCCTCCACGTGTTGTGCGTGCCCCGACACACGCGACTCGATCACCGGGATCCCCGGTGATCGGTAAACGTACGGTCGCGATTGACCCTGGTCAGCAGCCGTTCGGGGGAAGTACCGACGGGTGGGATAAGAGGTTTGACAAATGCCCACCGTTACACCGGCCGGCAAAGTTCCACCCAACGGCCGAAGGCACTGCTGCTACCGTCCGAACATGAGCGACGCGGTGCCGATCATCGACCTCACCCCCTGGTTCCAGGGTGATCCGGCCAGCCGCCGCGCGGTGGCCGCGGAGGTGGACAACGCCTTGCGGCGATCGGGATTCCTGCTCATCACCGGACACCGCGTGCCGGACGAGCTCCGCGACAACGTACGCGCCGCGGCCAAGGAGTTCTTCGCGCTGTCGGCGGAGACCAAACGGCGGTACGCGGTCAAGGTCGGCGAGCACGGCTGGCTGCCGCCGGGCGCGGAGGCCAACTCCTACGCCGAGGGCGCGGAGTCCCCGCCGGACCTCAAGGAGAGCTACTCCGTCGGCGCGGACCAGCCCACCGGCAACCCGGAGCTGGACCGGGAGTGGTTCGCGCCCAACGTCTGGCCCGCCGAGGCGCCCAGGCTCCAGGAGCTGGCCGAGGAGTACCTGCGGCACATGCGCCGCCTGGCCGACGAGCTGCTCACCGTGTGCGCGGTGGCCCTCGACCTGGCCCCGGACTTCTTCACCAGCCGGGGACAGCACCCGTCCTACACCATGAACATCAACTGGTACCCGCCACTGTCCACTGTGGGCAGTCCGCAGCCGGGCCAGTTCCGGATCGGCGCGCACACCGACTTCGGCACGGTCACCATCCTGGACCGCCAGCACGGAGTCGGCGGGCTGCAGGTGCACACCCTGGACGACGAATGGGTGAACGCGCCGTTCGACCCTGCTGCCTTCACGGTCAACATCGGCGACCTGCTGGCCCGCTGGACCGGCGACCGCTGGCGCTCCACCCGGCACCGGGTGCTGCCGCCGGATGCCAGCGCGCCGGATGAGGAGCTGATCTCGCTGATCTACTTCTACGAGACCGATCCGGAAGCCCGGATCGCCTCGCTGGGACCGCCGATCGGCAAGGTGGACTACCCGGAGGTGCGGGCCGCGGACTATTTGCGGGCGAAGCTGGACGCCATCACGATGGACTGACCGGCCGCGAGGAGGCGGGATCCATGCGCACGCTGTTGTTGGTCACGCTGGCCGTCACCGGCCTGCTTGCCGCCTGCGGCACCGGCGCGCCCGCGCCCACCAGCGGGTCCAGCCCGGCGCCGACCACCGCGCCACCCCAGCGGCCGCGCGAGGTGGCCGCGCACACCGTGCCGCCCTGCGAGCTGCTCACCTCCGCCCAGCAGAGCGACCTGCGGGTGAGCCGGATCGAACCGGGCCCTGCCGACGGTTCGCAGGACCCGTGGTGCGCCTTCGTGGTGGACCCGCCCGGCTACCGGTTCGTGGTGACCCCGTGGGCAGGGGCCGGGATCGAGAGCTGGCTGGGCATCTCCAGCGCGAAGGCCAAGCTCGTGGGCATCGCCGGGTTCCCCGCGGCCAGGGTGAGCTCCCTGGAAGGGCGCGCCGCGCCGTGCGGGGTGCACGTGAGCGTGGCCGACGGGCGGACGCTGAGCGTGACGGGCAGCGCCAGCAAGGACTCCTTCAGCGAGGACGAGCTGTGCCGGGAGACCGAGCGGGTGGCCGGGGCGGCGCTGGCCACCGCGCTGACCAGGTCCCGGTGACGCGAGAACCCGAATCTTGTCCCGTGCCACCGGTTTCTGCCATGGTGGGGGCAACGACGATCTGGGGGGTCGCATGGTCAAGACCGCTGCGCTGCTGCTTGCCGCCGGAGCGCTCACCGGGGTGCTGGCCGCGCCCGCCTCGGCCGCGCCGATCCGGGAATGCCTGACCTACGACGACTTCCCGAACCAGACCTGGGCCGTGGTCTGCGCGGAGACCCTGGCCACCGCGGACACGGTGGCCGGCTCCGGCAGCTTCGTCTTCAGCGACAAGACCGTGGCGCACCGGCTTGAGGTGCAGTTGCAGCGCCGCGCCGCCGCTGACCCCACGGCCGGTTTCACCGTGCTGGCCACCGCGACGGCACAGGGCGCGGGTTCGCTGAGCGCCCGCACCGCCGAGGCGGCCAAGGACAGCGACGCGGTGCACCGGACCTGCACGGTCGCCGTCGCCGAGGTCAGCGGCAAGCGGTACTCGGTCTGCG
Source organism: Crossiella sp. NPDC003009 (assembly GCF_053591555.1). Taxonomy (NCBI): domain Bacteria; kingdom Bacillati; phylum Actinomycetota; class Actinomycetes; order Pseudonocardiales; family Pseudonocardiaceae; genus Crossiella; species Crossiella sp. NPDC003009. The sequence continues at coordinate 21,173 of NZ_JBSFUA010000016.1, forward strand.
GACGCGCCGAATAGGCCCGCTACAGCACAAAAGCGTCGGTCCAGAGCTGGCCGGTGCGCCCGGAGAGCGCCTCCAGCATGGCCACCGCCTGCGAGTCGGTCAGCGAGGCGACGAAGTCCACCACCGCCCGGCCGCGGGCCAGTCGCCGCAACGAGTCCCGGCCCTCGGGCAGCTCGCCGGTGGCCCCGGCCAGCACCTGCGGCCTGGTCTTCGCCAGCGTCGTGTACTCCTCCTGGGCCAGCTCCACCAGGTCGTTGAGCCGCCTGGGCAGCCGGGAGCGCTCGTAGCGGTCGCTGAGCCACTGGTCGAGGGCCTCCACCAGCGAGGTCAGCAGCCGGGCCTGGCCACGCTGGTGCAGCGCCAGGTCAGGGCGGCCCAGCACGAAGCGGTGGTGCACGAACTTGAGCACCTGCACCTCGTGCCACTGATCGGGCGCGAGGGCCACGTGCGCGGTGCGGGTGCTGGGTTCGGCGAGCATGGTGACGCCCTCGACCAGCCGGGCGGTCCAGCGCACCGAGAAGTCGGCGACCAACTGCTCGGCCTCCACCGAACCGTCGAACGGGGTGGAGAGCAGGCCGTCGACCAGGTCCCTGCGCACCCTGGCCACCGCGGCGGCGAAGGCCTCGTCGTCGACCACCCAGCCGTCCTTGAGGTGCAGGCGGCGGCGCAGCAGCTCCAGCGACCGGCCGGGCCTGCGGGACTGGGCCTGGAGGTCGGGGCGGCTCAGCCCGGCCAGCTCCACGCACTCCCGCTGCCAGACGTCCAGCTCGGCGGCGACCGTGGCGTGCTGCAGGACGCCGACCCGGTGGAAGTCCTCCAGGTCGTGGATGGCGTAGGCGATGTCATCGGCGGTGTCCATCACCGAGGCCTCGACGGTCTGCTGCCAGTCCGGGATGCGGCCCTGGAAGGGCAGCCGGGCCTGGAGCATGTCGTCGATCTCGGAGACGTAGACGGAGAACTTGGCCGACCCGGTGCCCGGCGCGTCCGAGGGCTCGCCGGCGCCGCGCGGCGGCTGGGCCATGGTGCGCGGGTGCGGATCGGGGTGGGACAGGCGGGTCCACGGGTACTTCAGCATCGCCGCGCGCACCGCCACCGTCAGGTCCAGGCCGACCGCGGCGGGCCCGCGCACGTCGGTGGTGGTGACGATCCGGAAGGACTGCGCGTTGCCCTCGAAGCCGTCCGGCAGGCCGAGGCGGTGCCGGGCCAGCCGGTCCAGCACCTGCTCGCCGAGGTGCCCGAACGGCGGGTGGCCCAGGTCGTGGGCGAGCGCGGCGGCCTCCACCACGTCCGGGTCGCAGCCGCCCAGCTTGTCCACCAGGTCGGCGTGGAAGGGGTTGCGGCGCAGGCGTTCGGCGATCGCGCGGGCCACCTGGGCCACCTTGATGCTGTGCGTGAGCCGGTTGTGCACCAGCAGCCCGGAGCCGGAGGGGCTGATCACCTGGGTGACGCCGCCGAGCCTGGCGAAGAACGGGCTGGCCGCGACCCGGTCCCGGTCCACCCGGAACGGGCTGGCGGCCAGGTCCAGCGGCACCGCGACGGCCCCGGAGCTCCCGGAGCGGCGGAGCGCTCGCGCGTCGGTGGCGTGATCGTGCATGCGACGACGGTAGACGCTCGGTGGCCGGTTCGCCCCGCCGTATGGGCGCAGCGGCTGATCGGATTGGGCTCACCGGGTCGAACAGCCTTGCAGACCTGGTATTTCGTCAATTCTTGGCGGATTCTCGATCTATGGAGCTGAGCGGGGCGCGGATTCTCGTGGTGGGTGCCACCGGTGTCCTCGGTGGCCGGGTCAGCCGTGGGCTGGCGGATCGGGGCGCGAAGCTCGCGCTGGCCGGACGTGACCGCCGAAAACTCATCGCGCTGGCCCGCGAGCTGGGCGGCTGCCAGTACAAGCGCTTCGACGCCTACGACGTGGAGGGCTGCCCCTGGCTGGTGCGCGATGCCCATCAGGTGCTCGGCGGGCTCCAGGGCGTGGTGGTGTGCTCGGGCATCGTGGCCTTCGGCACCGCGGAGAACACCCACGACGTGGTCTCCGAACAGCTCTTCGCGGTCAACACCCTCGCCCCGATCGCCATCCTGCGCACCGCCTTGTCGGTGCTGCACCGGGGTTCGGCGATCGCGGCGATCACCGGCGTGGAGTCCGACCGGCCAGCCGCGGAGCTGGCCACCTACTCCGCGAGCAAGGCCGCGCTCTCGGCCTGGCTGGCCGCGGTGCGCGAGGAGCAGCGGCCGCGCGGGGTCACCGTGCTGGATGCGAAGCTGCCGCACGTGGACACCGGCATGGGCGAGCGCGCCGCCGCGGGCAGACGGCCCAACCGGATCGGCCGGGGCGCGGATCCGCAGTACGTGGTGGACCGGATGCTGGACGCGCTGGCCGGCGGCGCCGAGGAGATCCGGGTAGGGCCGGACGGCCGGACTTTGGAAATGAACTAACCACGCCGAGCGACCGGCTTCTCACCCGTTTGTCGTATTCCCGGGTATCCCAACGTTTGCCAAGATGGACGTGGTCTAGACCACACTTTGGCGAACGTTGATTCCACTTCGCCGCCGCCACGGTCCTCGCGGGACCGACAACCGGAATCTGCCGTTCTGTCGCCTCCACCCTGTGAAGGAGAGACATGAGCGTGAAAAGCAAGCTCGTCGCGGCCGCCGCCGGTATTGGCATGGTGCCCGCCATGTTGGTCGCCCTGCCAGCCACGGAGGCGAGCGCGCACGGCTACATCTCCAACCCGCCGAGCCGCCAGGCCCAGTGCGCCGCCGGCACGGTGTCCTGCGGTGACATCAAGTACGAGCCGCAGAGCGTGGAGGGCCCCAAGGGGCTGCGCAACTGCCACGGCAACGTGGGCCGCTTCGCCGAGCTGAACAACGACAGCAAGGGCTGGCGGGCCACCTCGGTGGGCCGCAACGTCACCTTCAACTGGCGGCTGACCGCCCGGCACCGCACTTCCACCTGGGAGTACTACGTCGGCGGCACCAAGGTCGCCACGTTCAACGACAACGGCGCCACCCCGGGGGCCACGGTCTCGCACAACGTGAACCTGGGCAACCACTCGGGCCGTCAGAAGGTGCTGGCCATCTGGAACATCTACGACACGGCGATGGCCTTCTACAACTGTGTCGACCTGCAGGTGAGCTGACCCGGTGACGCGGGCGCGGCGACGGAGACGGGACCGCCGCCGCGCCCGCACCGGTCAGCTCCGGAAACGGAACAGCCTGGTCGCGGCGGTCAGCGGATAGGACCCGGACGCCGGGACCGCCTCGCCTGCCGCCGTGGTCACCCCGCCGGTGACCAGCACCCGGCCGTCGGCCAGTTCGGCCAGCCCGAAGTGCGCGCGGTCCACCCGCAGCCTCGCCTTGCGCCCGGTCCCGGCCACCAGCACGGTGCCGTCGGCCATGGCCAGCGCGCGGTCGCCGGTGCGGCCGACCTCCCTGGCCTCGGCCAGGATGCGCGGACCGGCCTCGGCGTCGTAGTGCTCGGTCCTGGTCCACAACCCGCGGTCCGGGTCGTACAACTCAGCCGTCTGCAACGCGGTGTAGCCGCCCGCGCGGGTGGTGCTGCCGCCGGCCAGCAGCACCCTGCCGTCGGGCAGCAGGGTGGCGTGGTGGAAGAACCGCGGCTCGGCCATGGTTCCGGCCGGTGTCCACTCCCCGGTGGCCGGGTCGTAGAGCTCCGCGGTGGCCAGGCCCAGCGCGGGGAACTCCCTCGGCCCGGTGAGCCCGCCCGCGACCAGGATCCGGCCGTCGGCCAGCACGGTGGCGGAGTTGCGGCGGCGCGCGGTGGCCAGCGGCGCCAGCTCGGTCCAGCCGCCGTCTGCCTCGTCGAACCGGTAGACCTCGGCGCGGGCGCCGCGGCGGGCGTCCTCGCCGCCGATGGCCACGATCCCGCCGCCGGGCAGCCGGAGCAGCCCGTCGGAATGGCCCCACCAGGCTCGGGGGGACGGCAGGGGGCCGGCGCTGGTCCACTCCCCCGCGGCGCAGTCGAGAACAGCGACGCTTCCCATGCGATGACGGTGCCAGGCGGGTGCCACTCGAACGGCGGATCCGGCCAAGGTCCTCCCTTTCGGGCAGCGGGCATTCGACCAACCTCGCTCGGGTGTCGGGGACGCTGACTACTGTGGTAGGCCACGCGGTCACTTTCCGCGCAGGACTTCCTGGGGGTGTCACTGGTGGCGTTGGAGCCTGACCTCGGCCTGGTGGGTCGGGACAGCACGGCCGCGTTGCTGGCCTCGCTGATCGACCGCAAGGCCCGGCGGCCGCTCCCGCTGGTGGTCGCCTACGGGCCCGGCGGCAGTGGCAAGACCACGTTGCTGGACCACCTGGAGCGCCGCTGCCGGCCGGACGTGCCGCTGGCGCGGGTGGACCTGGACGAGACCGGCTCCAAGTCCTGCCGGGACGTCCTCGACGCGGTGTTCGGGCAGCTCCGCCGCTACCAGAACGTCCACTTCGGACGGATGCGACTGCCCCGCTACGAGCTGCTGCGGCTGGCCCAGAGCACCGCGGCCGAGCCGGAGGAGGACGGCGACCCGCACCGCAGGGCCCGCCAGCTGCTCGCGCACCGGCTCACCGGCCTGCCCAGGATCGCCGACGTGGTCGGCTCGATCGCCGAGTCCGCGCCCGCCCCGCACTGGCTGACCCGGCTGGCCAGGCCGCTGCTGGGCTGGCTGACCACGCTGGCCGTGGTGGCCCCGCCGCGGATCCGCTGGCTGCTCGCGCCGCGCCGCTTCGCCGCCACCTGGCGCTGGTACGAGAAGGTCGCCGGGGAGGGCGTGCTCGGGCTGGCCAAGGGCTGCAAGGTGGACGAGGTCATCGCCCAGGTCTGGCACCTGCTGCGCAGCGAGGAACGCCGGGACCGCCTGGTGGTGGACCGGCTGCTGGTGGCCGCCTTCCTGGCCGACCTGGACGGCGCCTACAAGGGCCACCGCAGGCGGCGGCGCCGGGTGAACTGCGTGCTGCTGCTCGACGGCGCGGACCTGTTGTCCCCCTTCGAGGTCAACCTGTTCCCGCCCGGCCGCACCACGCCGGAGCCGCCGGCCAGCGACCTGCTGGAGCTGCTCGCCGAGGCCAAGCTGCGCAACCCGGAGGTGCCGCTGCTGGTGGTGGCCACCAAGCAGGCCACCCCGGACCAGCAGGACATCCCGCCGCCGGACAGCGAAGACCTGGATCCGGCCGATGCCGCGCACGCCCGCTACCACGGCTGGCGGCAGCGCTTCGAGCAGGCGCGGGCCAACCACGGCCCGGCCGCCGCCGCGGTGCTGCCGGTGCGGCTGCGGCCGTTCACCCTGGCCCAGACCCGGCAGTTCCTGCACGAGTGGAACCGCAGCCGGGACTCCACGGTCCGCTCCGCCGCGCTGGTGGCCGAGCTGCACGAGGTGACCAAGGGCCATCCGCTGGCGGTCCGGCTGGCCACCCAGGTGGTGGACCGGCTCTACCGGCGGGACCGGGTGATCCCCTCGGTGCGCGCGGTCTTCGCCCAGCGGGTGCCGCGCGAGGAGGCCGCCGCCGAACCGGATGAGAAGGTCGGCGACTACCTGCTGGTCCGCTTCCTGCAACGCTTCCGGGGCTCCGACCTGCCCGAGCGGGCGCAGACCCGCAGGCTGCTGACCCGGCTGGCCGCGCCGCGCAGGCTCGACCTGGCCACCATCCAGCGGCTGGTGCCGGACCGGGACGCCGAGGAGATCTGGGGCAGGCTGTCCACCTACAGCTTCGCCGACCGCAGCGCCGACGGCCGGTGGATCGTGCTGCACCCGCTGCTGCGCGACCTGCTCGGCGCGCAGCTGCTCGCGCACGGCGCGGGCGCGGAGTACCCGTACGAGCACGTGCACCGCGAGCTGCGCAACCACTACACGATGCTGGGCCGCCAGGGCGACCGGCTCTACCACGCGCTGGCCCTCGGCGACACGCATGTGGTGGCCAGCCACCTGTCCTCCCGGCTGACCAGGGGCGACAGCCGGTGGGTGGCCGACCTGGAGGTGATCGCGGAGGCGCCGGGCTGGCGGCACAGCCGTCAGCTGCGCAGCCGGTTGAACTGGCCTCGGGTGCGCCGGGTGGAGGAGCTGCTGATCGCGGTGTGGAAGCTGCGCTCCAACACCTCCACGGTGCGGCGCAGCGCGGAGCTCTTCGACGACGTGCTGCGCGCCTACCGCAACCTGGACGCCGCAGGCCAGCCCGCGGTGGCCGACCAGATGTCGTTCTACCGCAACCAGGTCCGGCTGGCCGAGGACAACTCCATCGCCGAACCCGGTCCGGCGCTGCCCCCCTACAGCACCGGCGAGGACCGCCACCCGTATCCGACGGTGTGGCCGCCGCCGCACACGCTGCGGCGCAGCGCGGTGGCCGCGGTGGCGGTGCTGCTGCTCGGCTACGGCGGGATCTACCTGCGGCACCAGCTGGTGCACTGCGACCGGGACGGGGTCTTCGCGCCGGGCCGGGTGCTGGACTCGGTGTTCGACCCGAGCCTGATGCTGACCAAGTCCGCGCAGGGCGAGTGCTACGGGGTCACCGACGGCATCGGCAACTTCATGCACAACGCCAACGAGACCCTGCCCGACGACATCGAGGTGGCCGAGCTGAGCCGCCTGGTCGCCGAGCAGAACGCGCAGGTGCGCCGGGAGGCCGACCGGCCCAGCACCGACGACCGGCGGCGGCCCTACCTGACCATCGTGGTGGCCTCGATGCTGAGCTCTGCCAACGAGGTCCCGCGCCGGGACCTGTCGGCGGGGGTCAACGAGCTGCGCGGGGCCTATCTGGCCCAGCGGGCCTGGAACCGGTTCAACACCCCCACCATCAAACCGCCGTTCCTGCTGCGGCTGGTGCTGGCCAACTTCGGCGGCAACTCCGAGTTCGCCCAGCACACCGCGGAGAAGATCCAGTCCCTGGTGGACAGCGACCCGACCGTGATCGGGGTCAGCGGCATGGGCCAGACCCGGGACTCCACCATCCGGGCCGCGGAGATCCTCGGCTCGGCCATCGGCCACTGGCAGGGCATCCCGATGGTGGCCTCCGCGCCGACCGGGAACGCCTTCACCGGCAAGGACTTCTTCTTCCGGATCGCGCCGCCGAACAAGCGGCAGGCCGAGGCCGCGATCACCTTCGCCACCACCGAGCCCCGGCTGCGCACCCGCCAGCCGTTCCTGCTGCACGACCCGAACGACCGCTACAGCGCCGACCTCAAGGACGACTACCTGCAAGAGCTGCTGCGCCGCCGCAGCGGACTGGGCGAGCCGGTTGAGCAGCCGTATGAGGCGGGCAAGAGCAACACCGGCAACGTGCTGGCCACCAGGGTCAAGGAGATGTGCGAGCTGGCCGCCCAGCGCCGCCGCACCCCGCTGCTGATCTACTCCGGCCGCGCCAACGAGCTGCCCACCCTGATGGAGAAGCTGGACGAGTCCGACTGCGACCGGGACACCGTGGTGCTGGGCGCGGACGACCTGTCCCAGCTGGAGACCGCGGGCTACGCCGACCTGGCCGGCAACGAGCAGCAGCGCCCCCGCCGAGTGTCCTTTGTGGACGGACGGCTGTACTTCACCACGCTGGGCCCCACCGAGGACGGCTGGCGGCGGATCACCGGCGGCAACCCGCCGAGTGAGGCCGAGCAGTTCTTCACCCAGCACGCCGACGCGCAGAAGGAGCAGGGCGAGGCCGCGCAGGCCTTCCGCTCCGGCCCCAACGGCCACGTGATGCTGGCCTTCGACGCGGTGAACCTGTTGCTCACCGCGATCGAACGCGCCCGCACCGAACACACCCTGCCCGACCGCGCCAAGCTGTACGCGGCCTTGCGCGCCACCACGGGGTCGAACCTGTTCCGCGGGGTCACCGGGCCGGTGGACTTCGGGCAGGCCGATCCGGAGCTGCTGCGCAGGGGCGCGGATCCGCGGAGCAAGCAGGTGGTGGTGCAGCAGGTGATCGCCGACGGCAACCGGTTGCGCTCGGCGTTCGTGCGGGCGCTGACCTGATGCTGTACCTGATCGGCGGGCCGCCCAGGGTGGGCAAGTCGACGCTGGCCCGGATGCTGCTGGAGCGCGACGGTTTCCCCGGCTGTCCGACCGACGCGCTGGTCTCGATGTTGCAGCACGCCGCGCCGCAGCACGGGGTCCGGCACGGCACCCACCCGGACAAGGCCGAGGCCGCGCAGCCGTTCCTGATCGAGTTCCTGCGCGCGCTGGCCGACGGCCTCGACGAGTCCGACCCCCTGGACGGCTACGTCGTGGAGGGCGACATCGTGACCCCGGCCGCGGCCACCGCCGCCGCCGCGCTCGGGTTGCCGGTGGCGGCGGTCTTCCTCGGCAACAGCGCGCTCACCGAGGCCGGCCTGCGGGCCGCACCGGACTGGCTGGACGGGGCTGATGACGCCGCCTACCACCGGATCGCGACCTGGGTGGTGGACCGCAGCCACGCCCTGCGCGCGGCCTGCGCGGCCGAGGGCCACCACTACGTCGAGCTCGGGGCGGGCTTCGAGCAGGGCCTGGAACGGGCCTACTCGGTGCTCGCTCAGTTGCCGGGGACCAGCGGGGCGTAGGCGCGCACCAGGGTCTGCTCCGCTTCGTCCAAATAGGACACCAGCAGGGCTTCGGCGCGGTCGGCCTCGCCCTTTTCCAGCAGCTCCAGGATGTCCCGGTTGCCCGCCATGAACGGGACGTGGAAGGCCTTGGGGTCGTTCATCACCAGGAAGACCAGGCGGAGCTCGGCCAGCAGCTGGCGCATCAGCTCGTCCAGGCGGCCGCTGTCGGCCAGGGCCACGATCGCCTGGTGGAAGCGCATGTTCGCGGTGCCCACATCGCGCCAGCGGCGGTCGGTGGCGGCGCGGTCGGCCTCGGCGACGGCCTCGCGCAGCGAGGTCAGGCCCCCCTCCGGGGCGTTGGGCAGGTTGCGCACGCCCGCGGACTCCACCACCCGGCGGACCCGGTAGAGGTCCACCACGTCGGCCACCGACAGGGTGCGCACGAAGACGCCGCGGTTGAGCTGGTGGGAGAGCAGGCGTTCGTGGGAGAGCAGGCGGAAGGCCTCGCGCAGGGTGTTGCGGGAGACGCCGAGCGCCTGGCCGATGGCCTCCTCGGACAGCCGCTCACCGGGATGGAAGAACCCGGCGATGATCCGGTCCCGCAGGATGCCCGCGACCCGCTCGGCCGTGGAGCTGCGACCCAGCAGCTCGCGGTCGGCCGTCAGGTCCGCCAGGGGCGCGTCGCTCACCGTGACCTCCTCGTTGTGCTCAAGAAAATCATGGCACAAGCCCCTTGTTCTTTTGTTGAACAATCCTTATGTTGACTCGTACCACATCGTAGCGTGACCTGAGCCACACCGGGGGTGCACCGTGGAACTCGACGTCCGGCGTTTTGGCAGTTCAGCGGCCCTGGTGGAGCTGGCCGACGGCGCGGCGGCGCACGCCCTGCACGCGCTGCTCAGCCAGCGACCCCCGGCCGGGGTGCTGGAACTGGTGCCCGCCGCGCGCACCGTGCTGGTCCGCTTCGACCCCGCGGCCACCTCCTTCGCCGCCCTGCGCGAACACCTGGACCAGCACGCCCCGCCGCCCGGGATGCGCGCCCCGGCCCGCACGGTCGAGGTCCCGGTGCGCTACGACGGCGCGGACCTGGCCGAGGTCGCCGCGCTCACCGGCCTCTCCGGCGCGGAGGTGGTGCGCCGCCACCTGGCCGGGGACTACACGGTCAGCTTCTGCGGGTTCGCCCCCGGCTTCGCCTACGTCACCGGCCTCGACCCGGCGCTGCGGGTGCCGCGCCGGGACACCGCGCGCACCAGCGTGCCGGCGGGCGCGGTGGCCATCGCGGATGAGTTCGTCGGCATCTACCCGCGGTCCAGTCCCGGTGGCTGGCGGCTGCTGGGCCGCACCGACCTGGTGCTCTGGGACACCGCCCGCGACCGGCCCGGCCTGCTCACCGCGGGCACCAGGGTGCGCTTCCAGGAGGTGGCGTCATGATCGAGGTCCTCGACCCCGGCCTGCTCACCCTGGTCCAGGACCTGGGGCGGCCAGGACTGGCCGCGATGGGCGTCGGCCGCTCCGGCGCGGCGGACGCGCCCGCGCTGAAACTGGCCAACCGCCTGGTCGGCAACGCCGAGACCGCCGCGGGGCTGGAACTGACGCTGGGCGGCCTGCACCTGCGGTTCCACCGCGGCGCGTGGGTGGCGCTGACCGGGGCCCCGGCCGAGATCCAGCTCGGCGCGCCGCGCTCCACCGCGGATCATCGTCCCCGCCCGCGCACCGCCGCCGCGCACGCCCCCTGCTACGTCGCCGCGGGCACCACGGTCCGCATCGGCCGTCCTGCCCGCGGCCTGCGCAGCTACCTCGCCATCCGCGGCGGCCTCGACCTGCCGCCGGTGCTCGGCTCCCGGGCCAGCGACCTGCTCTCCGGCATCGGCCCCGAGCCACTCGTCCGAGGGATGAGGATCCCGATCGGCCGGGAGATCGCCGGTGACCCGATCGTGGATATCGCGCCGGTGGCGGAACTTTCCGCTGAACCCGTGCTGCGGGTGCTGCTCGGGCCCCGGCAGGACTGGTTCACCGCGAACGCCGCCTCCGCCCTGTGCTCCGGCCCGTACCAGGTCACCCCGGCCAGCAACCGGATCGGGGTGCGGCTGGCCGGGCCGCGGCTGACCAGGGCCCGCCAGGGTGAGCTGCCGCCGGAGGGCGTGGTCGGCGGCGCGCTCCAGGTTCCCCCGAACGGGCAGCCGGTGCTCTTCCTCGCCGACCATCCGGTCACCGGCGGCTATCCGGTGATCGCGGTGGTGGTGGACGAGGATCTGCCCAAGGCGGCCCAGGCCAGACCCGGTCAACGACTCCGTTTCCAGTGCGTCGAAAGGACACGCCGATGAGCAGCTCAGCGCCCACGCCGACCGCCCGGTCCGGCCGCAAGGTCATCGCGGCCAGCCTGATCGGCACCTCGCTGGAGTGGTACGACTTCTTCCTCTACGGCACCGCCGCCGCGCTGGTGTTCCCGAAGCTGTTCTTCCCCAGCTCGGACCCGCTGACCGGCACCCTGCTCGCCTTCGCCACCTACGCGGTGGGCTTCATCGCCCGGCCGGTCGGCGGGGCCATCTTCGGGCACTTCGGTGACCGGGTGGGCCGCAAGAACGTCCTGGTGATCACGCTACTGCTGATGGGCGTGGCCACCTTCGCCATCGGCCTGCTGCCCACGCACGCCCAGATCGGCGCGGCCGCCCCGGTGGTGCTGGTGTTCCTGCGGTTCGTGCAGGGCCTTGGCCTGGGCGGCGAGTGGGGCGGCGCGGTGCTGATGACCCTGGAGCACGGCGCGCCGGACAAACGCGGGCTCAACGCGAGCTGGCCGCAGGTCGGCGTGCCCGCCGGGAACCTGCTGGCCGCCGCGGTGATGGGGGTGATGTCGGCGACGCTGACCGAGGCCCAGTTCCTGGACTGGGGCTGGCGGGTGCCGTTCCTGCTCTCCGGGCTGCTGGTGCTGGTCGGCTTCTGGATCCGCCGCAGCATCTCCGAGAGCCCGCTGTTCACCCAGGTCGAGAAGACCGAGGCCAAGGCCAAGCTGCCGCTGTTCGACGTCTTCCGCGAGCACCCGCGCGAGCTGCTCACCGCGATCGGCGCACGCATCGGCACCGACGTGGCCTTCTACACCTTCACCCTGTTCATCCTCACCTACCTCAAGGACACGGTGGGGGTGAACCGGCAGGTCGGGCTGAACGCGGTGCTGATCGCCTCGGCCTGCCAGCTGGCGCTCATCCCGCTGTTCGGCGCGCTGTCGGACCGCTACGGCCGCCGCCCGGTCTACCTGGCGGGCGCGGTGGGCGCGGGGGTGTGGGTGTTCGCCTTCTTCCCGTTGCTGTCCACCGGCTCCACCGCGTTGATCATCCTGGCCACCATCGTCGCGCTGGTCACGCACGCGGCCATGTTCGGCCCGCAGGCGGCGTTCATCTCCGAGCTGTTCAGCACCAAGCTGCGCTACACCGGAGCCAGCCTCGGCTACCAGCTGGCCGGGGTGCTCGGCGGGGCGGTGGCGCCGCTGATCTCGGTGGCGCTGCTGCAGTCCTTCGGCAGCTGGGTGGCCATCGGCGTGTACGTGGCCGTCGCGCTGGCGCTGACGGTGGTCGCGCTGGTCATCGCCCCGGAGACGAGCAAGGCGGACCTGGCCGCCGAACCGCCTCTGGACAAGCCCGCACTCACCTGATCGGGTGAGTCGAGGATTCTGCGGAACTCTTTCAGGAGGGCAGTTGAACAGCTTGATCCGCCGCACCGTGACCGGTGCGCTGGCCGTGGGCGCACTGCTGGCCGCAGCCCCGCTCGCGGTGGCCGCCGAGGCCGCCACCCCGGCGAACTGCTTCGACCGCGCGGCGCCGATCCCGGTGGAGGAACAGCGCCTGACCCAGGCGGTGCCGCAGGAGATCCTGGCCCGCAGCGGCTTCGACCGCCGCGGCCCGGCCTTCGAGAAGTCGTTGTGCCGCACCAGGTCCGTCCGCGCGGCCAAGGTGCTGGCGCAGGTGCATGGCCGACAGCTGTGGCAGGCCGCGGTGGACCGGGTGCAGGGCAGGGGCCCGGCAGGCGGCGACCTCTCCCGCGGTGACGACCGGCCGCTGTACTGGGCCCGGTTGCAGCTGACCAGGGCGCTGCACCAGTGGCAGCCCGGCTTCACCGTCTCCGCCGCCGACCGCAAGGCGCTGGTGGACGTGGTGGAGACCGGTTCCCGCGGCCAGGACTCGATCGACCTGCCCGCCGGGGAACGGGTCAAGCGGGTGGTGCTGACCGGGTTCGACCCGTTCCAGCTCGACGGCGACATCCGCCGCACCAACCCCAGCGGCGCGACCGCGCTGGCCCTGGACGGCACCTACATCACCACCCCGGCCGGGCGGGCCAGGGTGGAGACCGCGATGTTCCCGGTGCTGTGGACCCCGTTCGAGGCCGGCATGGTCGAGCGGACCCTGTTGCCGCACTTCAAGGCCGGCCGCAAGCAGGTGGACCTGTTCACCACGGTGAGCCAGGGCAGGGCGGGGCAGTTCGACATCGAGCGCTACAACGGCCGCTGGCACACCGGCCTGGACAACAACCGGGAGAACCGGGCCTCGGGCATCCCGATCCCGGCGGGCGTGCCGACGGTGACGCCGCAGCCGGAGTTCGTGCCGACCACGTTGCCGTACAAGGAGATCACCGCGGCGAACACCGGGCAGTTCCCGGTCTACGACCGCACCGCGGTGACCGAGATCCCGGCCGGGCAGACCGAGCCGGTGACCCGGCCGGACGGCCCGACGCCGGGTTCGGTGGCCCGTGCCGGTGGCGGTGGTTCCTACCTGTCCAACGAGATCGCCTACCGGGCCACGCTGCTGCGAGACGCGGTGCAGGCGCAGGTGCCGGGCGGGCACGTGCACACACCGATCCTGTTCTTCGATCCCAGCAACAAGGACAAGGTGTCCGACCCGGTGCTGGAGAAGAACCGGACGGACATCGTGACGCAGACGCGCGAGATCCTGAAGGTCGCGGCCGGCACGCTGGACTGAGCCGGGACGGCGGCGCTACCGGCCCGCCGCGCGGCTCCTGGGCGGGCACTGGACATCCCGGTGCCCGCCCTTTCACGCCCGGCCCAGCAACCGGGTTTTTTCCAGCAGCCCCAACATGTCCCGCGCCTCCGCCTTGCTCAGCTCCGGCGCCTCGCAGAGCGGCGGCGGTTCCGCGCCCGATCGGGCTTGCTGCCGCGCCCGGTGGAGGCGCTCAGACCCGGCTGTACGGCGGGTACGGGCGGGCCGCCTCGGCCAGCGCGTCGGCGACCGCGGTGGCCTCCTCCACCGGCAGCGTCGCGGTGGTCACCCGCAGGTGGTCGCCGCCGGTGGGCTCGACCAGGAACGGCGAGCCGGGGGCCGCGCCGATGCCCTGCGCGGCCAGGGTGACCAGCGCCTCCCGCTCGCGGGCCACGTTGATCCACAGGTTGATCCCGTCCCAGCCGGTGGACTGGATGCCGCGGCCGGCCAGCGCGTCCTTGAGCGCGGCGCGGCGGCGGGCGTACACGGTGCGCGCGGTGGCCACCGCGGCCACGCAGCCGGGGTCGGTGAGCAGGCCGACCAGCACCTCCTGCAGCAACCGGCTGGACCAGGCCGCGCCCAGGTGCCGTCGCCCGATCAGCGGTTCCACGATCGCGGCCGGGCCACCGAGGGCGGCCAGCCGCAGGTCGGGGCCGTGCGACTTGGAGAAGCTCTGCACCCTGACCACCCGGTCGGGCAGCTCGCCGGCGAAGCTGACCGGCTCGGCCAGTGCCACGTCGCCGGAGTGGTCGGCCTCGATGACCAGCACGTCCGGGTGCGCGCGCAGCTTCTCCACCAGCTGGGCGGCGCGGCGCGGGGTGAGGCTGACCCCGGTCGGGTTCTGCGCGCGCGGCTGCATCAGCAGCACCGCGGGGTCCCGGCGCAGCTGGGCGGCCAGCGCGTCCGGCAGGATGCCCTCCTCGTCCACCGGCACCGGCAGCGCGCTGGCGCCCACGGTGTCCAGCAGGTCCAGGAACGGCGGGAAGGTCGGGTTCTCCACGATCACCCGGTCGCCGAGGCGGAGCAGCTGGCCGACCAGCCGGTCGATGCCGTCCAGCGAGCCGTTGACAATGGTCAGCGTCTCCGGGTCGCACACCGGCGCCCAGGCCTTGCGGACCAGCTTCTCCAGCTCGGGCAGCACCGGCGCGTCCAGGTAGCCCGACAGCGGCGGCTGGCCGTCGATGCGGGCCAGCGCGGGCCCGATCGGCGGCAGCAGCGCCTGGTCGGGCACGCCTGCGGAGAGGTCGCGGGCGAAGCGTCCGGTGTCCCCGGCCAACCGCCAGAACCGGGTGGGCTCGGCGTTGTGCGTGCGGGCGGTGACGAAGGAGCCGTTGCGGCCCTTGGTCTCGATCGCGCCGACCCTGGCCAGCGAGCGCCAGGCCTCGTTGACCGTGGTGGGGCTGACCCCGAGGGCCTGGGCGAGCGCGCGCACCGTGGGCAGCCTGGTGCCCACCGCCAGCTCACCCGAACCGATCAGCCGGTTGATCGCCGCGGCGATACCCGTGGCCGACCCATCCTCCACCACCGACAGAATCCGGCTCAGATCAGCGTGCATGACTCAGCATTGTGCGCAAGTTCTGACGGTTTGGTGACGTCCGACGCCGATGGCGCACACCGGTACGTCGTTCGGCCTAGCGTTTGGGGCATGCGAGTGTTGATCACCGGGGCGGCCGGGTTCATCGGTTCCCACATCCTCGACGCACTGTCCGGATCGGACACCGTGCTGCTGGACGCCCTGCTGCCGCAGGCGCACGGCGCGGACGGGCCGCCGCCGTGGACCCCGTCCGGCCTGGTGGTCGGCGATGTCACCGACGCCGGGCTGCTGGCGGAGCTGCTGCCGGGGATCGACGTGGTCTGCCACCAGGCGGCCATGGTCGGGCACGGGGTCGACCCCGGCGACGCGCCCGCCTACGCGCTGCACAACGACTACGGCACCGCGGTGCTGCTGGCCGCGATGCACCGGGCCGGGGTGCGCAGGCTGGTGCTGGCCTCCTCGATGGTGGTCTACGGCGAGGGCCGCTACCGCTGCGCGGAGCACGGCGTGGTGCGGCCGGGACCCCGGCGGCTGGCGGAGCTGGCCGAGGGCCGCTACGAGCCGCCCTGCCCGGTGTGCGGGGCCGAGCTGGCCGACGAGCTGGTGCCGGAGGACGCGCCGGTCGACCCGCGCAGCACCTACGCGGCCAGCAAGCTCGCCCAGGAGCACCTGGCCGCGGCCTGGGCGCGGCAGACCGGCGGCACGGTGTGGGCGCTGCGCTACCACAACGTGTACGGGCCGCGGATGCCGCAGCACACGCCGTATGCCGGGGTGGCCTCGATGTTCCGCTCCGCGCTGGAACGCGGCCAGGCGCCGGTGGTGCTGGAGGACGGCGGGCAGCGGCGGGACTTCGTGCACGTGCGGGATGTGGCGCTGGCCAACCGGCTGGCCATCGAGACCCCGCTGCCCAAGGGCGAGCTGTCCGCGGTGAACGTGTGCTCCGGCGAGCCGCACACCGTCGGCGAGCTGGCGCGGGCGCTGGCCGAGGCGTGTGGCGGTCCGGCGCCGCGGATCGTCGGCGGGGCCCGGCCGGGCGATGTGCGGCACGTGGTGGCCGATCCGGCCAAGGCGGCGGCGGTGCTGGGCTACCGGGCGCGGGTGCCGTTCCGGGACGGGGTGGCCGAGTTCGCCACCGCGCCGCTGCGGCGACCAGCGGCGCTCACCAGTTCGTGAGCACCAGGTGGTTGACCGCCAGCGCGGTGACCGCCTGGGCCAGCAGCCACCAGCGCCGGGACGGCCTGGGCAGCAACGCCGTCCCGGCGCTGAGCCACACCCCGAACGGCAGCCAGATCCGCTCCACCTCGGCCTTGCTCAGCCCGGAGACATCCGCGGCCAGCACCGCGAGCAGGGCCGCGCCGACCAGCACGGTGATGGCCCGTGGCCGTTCGGCGAAGGTGCGGCGAACTCCGGCGGCCAGCGCCGGGCCGGTCGCCAGGGCCAGCGCGGCGAGGTTGGCCCACACCCAGTAGGCGTAGGGGCGGGCGGTGGCGATGCCCTGGTAGTAGCGCTCGACGACCAGGTGGTAGCCGTCCAGCCACCAGAACCCGGCCAGCGCGAACGCACCCACCACGGCGAGCACGCCACCAGCTGCGGGCAGCAACCTGCCCCGCCCGATGATCAGCACCGCCAAAGCCAACGGCCCCAACAGGACCAGGCCGTAGCTGAGGAACAGTCCGAAGCCCAGCAGCAGTCCGCCGAGCAGCGAGCGCCACACCCCGCCCAGTGCCAGCAAGGCGATGCCCACGGCGGTGACCCCGGCGAACAGGCCGTCCGCGGAGACCCCGAACCACACAAAACCGGGCAGCAACACCACAAAAGGCAGCATCCGGCGGGCTACGTCCTGATCGGACAGTGCGCACACGGCGACCGGCACCGCGGCCGCGACCAGGCAGCCGAGCAAGATGGTCACCACCCCGGCCCAGCCACCGCCACCCAGGCCGATGCGGTCCAGCAGCACGTACACCAGCAGCGCGCCCGGCGGGTGCCCGGAGACGTGCGTGGTCCAGGAGTCCGGCTGGAAGTCCAGGATCCGCCCGGCGAACCCGGCGATCATCGCGCCGATATCGGTGATCCCCGCCACTTCGTGCAGGTACTCGTCCGTGGTGGTGAGCCGGCCGGCCAGCCCGCGCCGCCAACCGTCCACAGTGGCCAGTGACACGGTCCAGAGCACCGCGGTGACATAACCGGCGGCCAGCAAGCCCCGCCACGGCAACCGATCCGCCAGCCGCGGTCCCCAGCACACCACCGCGGCACCGATCAGCACCGAGGGCACGGTGCCGGGTCCGAGGTGTGGCAGCCAGTCGCCGAACAGCGGCGCGGCCCCGGCGAAGAGCGGAACCTCGTTGGCGCGCAGGATGATCCCGGCGATCACCGCGACCAGCACGAGCAGCACGAGCGCCGCCGCGGCCCACAGGTCGCGGCGGTCTTTGACAGACGGCACCCGGCCACCGTAGGCCCGGAACCGGCCCGTCACCCGGTGGATCCGGGGTCTGAAACAACTCGGTAAGAACTCCTCCGCCCGTCATAGTTTGGTAAGCAGCACAACGGTTCCCGGCCGCGCTGCACGGTTCTAACGTCCGGTGTCATGACCCGAGCTCCCGCCGCGGTGGACGTGGTGCTGCCCTGTCTCAACGAGGCCGCCGCCCTGCCGGCCGTGCTCAGCCAGTTCCCACCTGGATACCACGCGATCGTGGTGGACAACGGCTCCACCGACGGCACCGCCGCGGTGGCCGCCGCCCTCGGCGCGACCGTGCTGCACGAACCCCGCCGCGGCTACGGGGCCGCCGTGCACACCGGCATCGAGCACGCGGCCGCCGACATCGTCTGCGTGCTCGACGCCGACGGCTCCATGTCACCAACCCTGCTCCCGGCGCTGGTCGCCCCGGTGGCCACCGGCCGGGCCCGGCTCGCGGTGGGCCGCCGGATCCCGGCCGGCCGGGGCGTGTGGCCCTGGCACGCCCGCGCGGGCAACGCGGTACTGGCCTGGCTGCTGCGCCGACGCGGCCTCCAGGTCCACGACATCGGGCCGATCCGCGCGTTCCACCGCGAGGACCTGCTGGCCCTCGGGATCACTGACCGCGGCTTCGGCTATCCCCTGGAGCTGTTGATCCGCGCCGCGGAGGCGGGTTGGCCGGTGTCCGAAGTGGACATCGACTACCTGCCCCGCGCCGCGGGCACCAAGTCCAAGGTCAGTGGTTCGGTGCGCGGCACCCTGCGGGCAGCCAGGGACATGGCGGGGGTGCTGCGATGACCCCGACGATCCTGGTGGTGGCCAAGGCCCCCGTCCCCGGCCAGGCCAAGACCCGCCTCACTCCACCGGCCACCCCGGTGCAGGCCGCCACCATCGCCGCCGCGAGCCTGCACGCCACCCTGGCCGCGGCGCACGCCACCCCGGGCACGCGGGTGGCGGTGGCGCTGACCGGCGACCTGGACCGCTCGGTCGACCCGGCCGGACTGCGCCGGATCCTGGGCGGCTGCACGGTCTTCGCCCAGCGCGGCGAGACCTTCGGCGAGCGACTGGCCAACGCGCACCGCGAGGTTGGCGGGCCGGTGCTGCAGGTCGGGATGGACACCCCGCAGGTCTCCCCCGCGCTGTTCGCGGAGTGCCTGCGGCAGCTTGCGGAGCCGGGGGTGGACGCGGTGCTCGGTCCGGCGGCGGACGGCGGGTGGTGGGCGCTCGGGTTGCGGCGGGCGGCGGACGCGGTGGTGCTGGGCGGGGTGCCGATGTCGCGGTCGGACACCGGGGCGCGGACGCTGGCGGCGTTGCGGGAACGCGGGCTGGTGGTGCGGCCGGTCCCGGAACTGTCCGATGTGGACACCATGGTGGACGCGGTCGCGGTGGCCTGCGGCATGCCCGGGTCGCGGTTCGCGCGGGCGGTGGCCGCGGCGACGAGCAGACCCGTTGGGCAGACGACGCTCCGGGCCGAGGTGTCCCGGTGAGCGGCGAGTTCGACGCCGCTCTGCTCGGCGCCACCGGCACCCTCCACCTCCCCGACGGCCGCCGCCTCAGCCTGCCCATCGACCGCTGGTCCGCCGCGCCCAGCCCCGCCGACGAACAGCTCCTGCGCCGCTGCACCGGCCCCGTGCTCGACCTCGGCTGCGGCCCCGGGCGTCTGGTCGCCGCGCTGAGCCATCGTGGTGTGGTCGCCCTCGGCGTGGACAGCTCGCCCGTCGCGGTCCGGCTCACCGCGGCCCGTGGCGGTGTGGCGCTGTGCCGGGACGTCTTCGGCCGGCTGCCCGCCGAGGGTCGCTGGCAGCAGGTCCTGTTGGCGGACGGCAACATCGGCATCGGTGGCGACCCGGTGGTGCTGCTGCGCCGGGTGCACCGGCTGCTCTCCCCGGGCGGACTGGCCCTGACCGAGGTCGACCCGCCGGGCGCCGGGCTGCGGCGGGAACGGGTCCGGCTGACCGGGTCAGCCTTCGACTGGGCCTGGGTCGGGGCGGACGCGGTCGGGCTGCTGGCCGTGGTCAGCGGGTTCCGGGTGCGGGAGCTCATCGAGCACGGCGGGCGCTGGTTCGCGGTGCTGCGCAAGGAGGTGACCTATGCCTGAGTTCCGTGCTGCCGCGCACGATGCCAGGGTGACCAGCCGGATCGGGCTGTGGCTGGGCATCGCGTTCGGGCTGTGCTTTGTGACCGGGTTGCTGAGCCACGGGATCCAGCACCCGCCTGCCTGGTTCAGCTGGCCGACCCGGCCGGTGAACCTGTTCCGGATCAACCAGGGCGTGCACGTGATCAGCGGTATCGTCTCGATCCCGTTGCTGGCGGCCAAACTCTGGACGGTCTACCCCAAGCTGTTCGCCAAGCCCGCGATCCGCTCGCTGCCGCACGCGCTGGAGCGGGTGTCCGTCCTGGCCCTGCTCGCCGCCGCGTTCTTCCAGCTGGCCACCGGGCTGTTCAACGTGGCGCAGAACTACCCGTGGCGGTTCTACTTCGTCACCGCGCACTACGCGGTGGCCTGGATCGCGGCCGGCGCGCTGCTGCTGCACATCGCGGTGAAACTGCCCATTATCCGCGAGTCGCTGAGCACATCCGTTGGCCTGCAACAGGAACCCGCGGCCAGCCTGTCCCGGCGGGCGTTCCTGCGCACCACCGGCCTGGCCGCGGGCGCGGCGGCGCTGGCCACCGCCGGGGCCACTGTTCCTGGCCTGCAAGGGGTTTCCTTCCTCGGCTGGCGGTCCACCCGTGGCCCGCAAGGACTTCCGGTCAACCGGACCGCCACCGCCGCCGGGGTCGGCCGGATCGCCGATTCCTGGCGGCTGGAGGTCACCGGCCCAGGCGGCTCACGCAGGCTCAGCCTGGCCGAGCTGACCGCGCTGCCGCAGACCACCGCGGAGCTCCCGATCGCCTGCGTGGAGGGCTGGAGCCAGTCCGCGACCTGGACCGGTGTGCGGATCGCCGACCTGATCGGCAGCGTCGGCGCCGGACCGCGGGCGACGGTGCGGGTGGAGTCACTGGAGCAGGGTGGCGCGTACCGGGTCAGCGAGCTGCCCGCCGCGCACGCGCACGATCCGTTGACACTGCTGGCGTTGCGGCTCAACGGCGAGGAGCTGGACCTAGACCACGGCTTTCCGTGCCGGATCATCGCGCCGAGCCGGCCAGGGGTGTTGCAGACCAAGTGGGTCGGCCGACTGGTGGTGACCGGATGAGGTGGGCGCTGGGCGCGGCAGGCGCGGGACTGCTCGGCTGGGGCGGGTTCCTGTTGCTGCCCTTGCTGCTGGACTCCGTCGAGAACGCCGTCTCGCTGGGTGGCTGGCTGATTGGCGGGCCGGTGCTGCACGACGCGGTGGTCGCCCCGGTGGTCGGCCTGGTGGGCCTGGTGATCAGTCAGCGCGCCGGCCGGGCCTGGCGCACGCCGGTGGTGACCGGGCTGGTGGTCTCGGCGGTGCTGACCGCGCTGGCCGTGCCGTGGCTGTGGCGGAGCTTCGCCCCGTACGTCAACCCCGGCCTGCACGACCGGAATGTGCTGCTGGGACTGGTGATCGCGCTGGCCGTGGTGTGGCTGGCGGTGCTGGCCGCCGGGCTGGTCAACCGGCGGCGGCTCAGCGCAGCGCCGCCAGCCGACTGATGACCTCCTCGGTGCTGGCGTGCCCCACCGCCAGGGTCGCGGCCCGCTCGCCGTCCACCGCGAGCAGCGTCGGAAAACCTTGCACGCCCAACTCCTGCGCGCAGCGGAAGTCCGCCTCGGCTTCGGCCGCCGCGTTGGGTGAGGCGAACGCGGCCACCAGCAGGTCCGGCGCCAGCCCGGCCCGCTCGGCCAGACCGCGGTAGGTGGCGGGCTCGGACAGGCTCTCGCCGTGCTGGTAGAAGGCGTCCTGGAGCCGGGCGACCAGCTCGACCGCCCGCTCCGGCGCCAGCGCGCGCAGCGCGGCGACCCCGCGCGCGGCCGCCTCGGAGTCCATCACGAACTCCCCCGCCTCCAGCAGTCGCTCGAACCCCGCGCCGAAGGTGACCCCGGTGACCTCGGTGAGCCGCGCGTTGGCCTCCCGGATGAACCCGAACTCGCCGATCGGCCGCCGCCGAGCCCCGGTGAACAGCCCGCCGGAGACCACCTCCACCGGCAGCTCGGGATGTTCGGCGGTCACCTCCGCCATGGTCCGGGCGAACCCGTAGGACCACCCGCAGTAGGCATCCAGCACGTATACCAGCCGCACAGTCACCCGATCAGGTTAGCTGACGCGTCAGATGTTTGGTTTTCAACCCAGCGGCGGCAGCGCGTCCCTGGCCGCGAGGCTGATCAGCCGCAACTGCGCCTTGAACAACTCCCGCTGCTCCGGTGGCAGCACGTCCAGGAACAGCCGCTGCACGTTGCGCGCGTGCTTGCGCGCCGCTGCCACCGCGGTCCGCTCCCCCAGCTCGGTCAGCCGCACCAGCTGCACCCGCCGGTCCCCCGGCTCGGCCACCCGTGCCACCAGCCCTGCCCGCACCATCCGGTCCACCAGCCGGGTCGCGCCCCCGGTGGTGAGCACCTGTTCCTCGGCGATCCGCCGCATCGGCAGCCCCGGCACCCC
This sequence comes from Crossiella sp. NPDC003009, assembly GCF_053591555.1. NCBI lineage: Bacteria > Bacillati > Actinomycetota > Actinomycetes > Pseudonocardiales > Pseudonocardiaceae > Crossiella > Crossiella sp. NPDC003009. The sequence goes on from NZ_JBSFUA010000016.1 coordinate 43,194, forward strand.
GGCCCGCCCCAGGATCAGCAGCACCTCGAACATGACGTGGCTGATGCCAAACTCCGCCTCGATCTCCCGCCCCAGGATGTGCTCCAGCCGGTTCGCCGCCCCCAGCAACCGCCCGAACGCCACCACCCGCTCATCCGCGGCGGCCTGCGCCGCGCTGGTGATCTCCGGCTCCACTACAACCCCGCCCGGTCCAGCAGCGCCCGCATGGCCCCCACCGGCAGCACCGGGTTCGCCGCGGCCGCCTCCGCCACCTCAACCTCGCTGTCACTGAGCAAGTTGTCCAACTCCGCCAACGGAATCCGCGGGTGCCGGGCCGCCGCCACCCGCACGTACTCCACAGGATCACGGGCCAGCCGCACCAGGCACTCCTCCGGTAGGTCGTCGCGAGCCGCGGCCAGCGCACGCCGATGCGGCTGCGCGGCAGCGGCCAGCCGGGGCAGCGCCTCGGCCGGGAAGTTCGGATGCCGCACGAGCAACGGCTCCTCGCGCCGCTCACCGTGCTCGATGACCAGCCCGGCAAGCACCTCGCCTGGGCAGTCCGGCCGGCGCGCGACGATCCGCCGCACCTCGAGATCCGGGTGCTCGTCCAAGCGCCGCACCACCTCCGGCGGCAGCTCCGGCGAGGACGCCGCCGCCCGCCGGAAGCACGGGATCGACGAGTCCAGGTACCCGATCCGGTCTTCGAGGGGCAGGTCCGCGAGCCAGGCCGGCCGGTCGTGCTCCAGGTTGTCCAGCGCGAACCGCACCTCGTCGTGCTCCGCCCGCTGCGCGGCCACCAGCTCCCGGTACAACCGCTCGCGATGGTCCACGGCCAGGTCCCGGCGGAGCAGCACCTTGGCCCGCACCCACGGGCTCGGGTCCACGGCCAGCTGATCCCGCGCCGCCCGCGGCAGCTCCGGGTTGACCGCCAGCTCAGCCCGCAGGTCCTCGTCCCCGGCCAGGCAGTCCCGCACCGCCGCCGGCGTCAACGGCGCGTAGGCCGCCACCCGCTGCCGAGTGGCCGCATCGGCCAGCAACCGGGGCAGCAGGTCCGCGGGCACGGGCGGATGCGCCTCGCCCGCGGCCAGCGCACGGACCGCCGCATCCGGATCGACGAGCAACTCCCGCCGCAGCTCCTCGGGCATCTCTGCCCAGGACCGGGCCACCGCCGCCCGCAACACCGGATCCTGGTGCCGGGCCAGGGTGACCAGCCCGCCGTAGCAGTCGAGATCCGCCGGCGTGACCCAGTCACCGTTCCGGATGTCGTGCTCGATGCTCTCCCGCCGCGCCTCGCGGATCCGGGGATCCGGGTGGGTGGCGATGCGCTGCCGCGTGGTCTCGGACTGGAACCGGGAGTCCAGGGCGAAGGCGATGTCCGGGTCGCCGTGCGCGAGCAGCCACTCCACCACCGGGTCGGGCAGCTCCCGCCGCCAGGCCAGACGGCCCGCGACCGAGGGCTCGGCGGCGAGCCGGAACAGCACGTCCGGTGGCGCGGCGGGGTTCTCCGCCAGCCCGGTCAGCGCGCCGCGCAGCGCATCGTCCATCGCTCGACTCCCTCCGCCCCGCCAAGTCAACCAGCTACCATGATCACCGTGTGGGCGTCCATCACCAGTGGCGAGTCCGGTGCGGTGGTCAAGCGCAGTCCTGATGGCCGGCGTTATGCCAAACATGTCGCCGCCGGGCAACAGGATTCGCTGGCACAGGAACGGGATCGGGTCGACTGGCTCAGCGGCACCGGCATCCCCGGTCCCCGGGTGCTGGACTGGACCAGCGACGACAACGGGGCTTGCCTGGTCACCAGCGCGGTGCCCGGCGTGCCCGCGGACCGCCTCTCGCCCGAGGACCTGTGGCGGGCCTGGCCGGCCATCACCGAGGCGGTGCGCGCCCTGCACGACCTGCCCGCGGCGGACTGCCCGTTCAGCCGCGAGCTGACCCGGATGTTCGCCCTCGCCCAGGACGTGGTGGCGCGGGAGGCGGTCAACCCCGACTTCCTGCCGGTCGAACAGCAGGACACACCACCGATCGCACTGCTCGCGCGGATCGCCGAGCAGGTCGGGCAGCGGCTGGGGCAGGAAGCCGCGGACACCGTGGTCTGCCACGGCGACCTGTGCCTGCCCAACATCATCCTCAACCCGGACACACTCACCGTCGCCGGGTTCATCGACCTGGGCCGCCTCGGCCGGGCCGACCGCTACGCCGACCTCTCCCTGCTGCTGGCCAACTCCCGCGAGACCTGGACCGACGAGTCCCAGGCCGGTGCCGCCGACGAGGCCTTCGCCGCGCGCTACGGCATCGACCTGGACACCCCGCGCCAGCGCTTCTACCTCCACCTCGACCCGCTCACCTGGGGATAGCTGTTCACAACAACCTCGCGAAGTGAAACCCCGGCGACTTACGTCGGTACCCGCCCGCGCGTCCACAACGCACAGTCGGGCGCATGACCACCCTGCACCGACGCACCCTCCCCCTGCTGGCCGCCGTCCTGACCGGCGCGCTCGCTTTCACCCCCGCCGCCTCCGCCGCCCCGCTCGACTGGGGCCTGGACCGCATCGACCAGCGGGCGCTGCCGCTCGACGGCGGCTACACCGCGCCCGGCACCGGCGCGGGGGTCAACATCTACGTGCTGGACACCGGGATCCGCACCACGCACGAGGCCTTCGGTGGCCGGGCGCGCACGGTGTACGACCCGGAGGGCGTCGGCGGGGACTGCGCCTCGCATGGCACCGGGGTCGCCTCGATCGCCGCGCGGACCGCGACCAAGGCCAACATCCTGTCGCTGCGGGCGTTGTGCGGGCGGGTGGACGTGATCGAGGCGGTCCGCTGGGTGGCCAGGAACGCGGTCAAGCCCGCGGTGCTGAACCTGAGCCTGGGCAGCCCGAAGTCGCCGGCCATGGACGCAGCGGTGCAGCAGGTCCTCGACGCCGGGGTGCCGGTGGTGGTCTCCGCGGGCAACGCGCCCACCGACGCCTGCCAGAACTCCCCGGCCAGGGTGCCGGGCGCGCTCACCGTCGGCTCGGTGACCCGCACCGACCAGGTGTGGCAGCACTCGGCGATCGGGTCCTGCGTCGACGTGTTCGCCCCCGGCGCGGCGATCCCGGTGGCCGACAGCAAGTCCGACACCGCGACCGCGGTGCACGACGGCACCTCCGAGGCCGCGCCGTTCGTGGCCGGCGCGGTCGCGGTCTACCTGGGCGCGCACCCGAAGGCCACCGTCGCCGAGGTGAACAAGCACCTCGTCGACGGGGCCACCAAGGGCAAGATCACCGGGCTGAAACCGGGGACCGCCAACCGTTTGCTGTTCGTGGGCTGACCGGGGCTGGGTGACCGGCGGGTCAGAGCTCGCCGCGGGCCATCTTGATCAGCCGGTCCAGCACCGAGGCCGACCGGCCCGCGCCGTCGTGCTCGTACTCGTTGGTCACCCACACCTTGGTGCCGCGCACCGCCTTCGCGGTCGCCAGGGAGTACTCCGCGTCCACGTACATGTCGTCGAAGTAGACCGCCGCGGCCACCGGCACCTCGTTGCGCGCCAGCACCTCCGGGTCGTACAGCGGACCCCAGTCGGCGCGGGCGGCCAGGATCTCGGCCGTCTCCTTCACCGGGGTCAGCGCCGGGTCCTCGTCGAACTGCCACGGGTAGATCATCTCGCCGGTGAACAGCACCGGGCCGTCGCCCTCCAGGTCGAACTCGGGGAACTCCGCGCGCACCCGCTGCGCCGACCAGTCCGAGGCGCTGCCCTGGTTGTAGATCGCCTCGTGCACCAGCGCGTACAGCGGCGCACTGGCGAAGGACAGCCGGGCCCCGGCCTGGGCCAGGAAGTAGTCGGAGAGCTGCGGCCCGCCGACACCGTCCACAAAGGACGCTTCGAGCAAGTAGTGCAGCGAGTCGAACTCGCGCTGGGTGCCGAAGCCCATGCCCAGGGTCTGGAACCGGTGCGCGGTCAACCGTTCCCCGGTGGGCAGCCGGACGTCGTGCCCGAGCAGGTGCTCGACCACCTTGCGGGCGATCTCCTGATCGCCGGGGTAGCGGGCGAAGAACTGCTCGTTCTTGGCCCGCACCCTCGGGTACAGCGCCCGGTACACCTCGTCCGCGGTGGCGCTCAGCGGGGCCAGCCCGCCGGTGATCAGCGACTCGCGCAGGGAGCCGGGGAACAGCGACAGGTAGGTCAGTGAGCAGAACCCGCCGAAGCTCTGCCCGTAGATGCTCCACTTCTCCTCACCGATCAGCGCCTGCCGGACCAGCTCGGCGTCCCGCACGATCGAGTCCGCCCGGAAGTGCCCGAGGTAGGCGGCCTGCGCCTTGGCATCCCCGCGCAGTGGCAGCGTCTGCCGGTTCACCCGGCTGCTCAGCCCAGTGCCACGCTGGTCCAGCAGCAGCACCCGGTAGTCCTGCAGCGCCCGGCCCAGCCACGGGCTGGGCGCGGTCGGCCGCTCGCAGGGGTGGCCTGGGCCGCCCTGCAACATCATCAGCCAGGGCAGCTCGTCCTTCTCCCGGCCGGTGGCGACCACCTCGCGGGCGAACACGCTCAGGTGCTCCCCTTGCGGATCAGCATGATCAACCGGTACGTCAAAGGTGTAGGCGGTGGTCACCAGGCCGGGCAGCCGGTCGGTGCGCAGGCGGTTCGCAGTCGTCACGCCTGAACGGTAGGTCGTGTCCGGTGGGTCGCGCACGCGATCGCCGGGCCCAGCCCGTCCCTGGCGACACCACCGGAACGACCAAGTACGCCCAGTACGAGGCCGTTTCGGTGGCGCCGCCAGGAACGACCTGGACTCCGGCGCTCGCGCACACGACCCACCGGACACGACCTAACCGCACGGCGCCCGGGTGAATTTATGTTCGGTAACAATCAGCCTATTGCACCAGAGTGATGGGCTTCATAGGTTGCCGGGGTCGACCCCGACGCCCAGACCGGAAGCGAGGGGAAAGCTGTGGTCAACGTGGTTCGAGCCGCGATCTGCCAGCTGAAGTGGACCGGCGACACCGACTCGATGATCGAGGCGCACGAGCGCGCGGCGCGCACCGCGGCCGCCCAGGGCGCCAAGGTCATGGGCTTCCAAGAGGTGTTCAACGCCCCGTACTTCTGCCAGGTGCAGGAAGCCGAGCACTACAAGTGGGCCGAGCCGGTGCCCGACGGTCCGACGGTCAAGCGCATGCAGGCGCTGGCCAAGGAGACCGGCATGGTGCTGGTGGTGCCGGTCTACGAGGTCGAGCAGTCCGGCTTCTACTACAACACCGCCGCGGTCATCGACGCCGACGGCAGCTACCTCGGCAAGTACCGCAAACACCACATTCCGCAGGTCAAGGGCTTCTGGGAGAAGTACTACTTCCGGCCCGGCAACCTCGGCTGGCCGGTCTTCGACACCGCGGTCGGCCGGATCGGCGTCTACATCTGCTACGACCGGCACTTCCCCGAGGGCTGGCGCGCGCTCGGCCTGGCCGGGGCGCAGCTGGTGTTCAACCCCTCCGCGACCAGCCGCGGCCTGTCGGCCTACCTGTGGCAGCTGGAACAACCCGCCGCCGCGGTGGCGAATGAGTACTTCGTGGCCGCGATCAACCGGGTCGGCGTGGAGGAGTACGGGGACAACGACTTCTACGGCACCAGCTACTTCGTCGACCCGCGCGGCCAGATGGTCGGCGAGGTGGCCAGCAGCACCGAGGAGGAGCTGGTCGTCCGCGACCTGGACTTCGACCTCATCGACGAGGTCCGCCAGCAGTGGGCCTTCTACCGGGACCGCCGCCCGGACGCCTACGGAACGCTGACGGAGGGCTGACATGGGAGCGCACGCGGAGCTGTACGCCCGCCGCCAGGCGGTGCTGCCCAGCTGGCTGTCCGCCTACTACGCCGAGCCGATCGAGCTGGACCGCGGCGAGGGCAGGCACGTCTACGACAGCGAGGGCAACCGCTACCTGGACTTCTTCGGCGGCATCCTGACCACGATGACCGCGCACGCCCTGCCCGAGGTGACCAAGGCGGTCACCGAGCAGGCCGGGAAGATCCTGCACACCTCCACGGTGTACCTGAGCAGGCCGATGGTGGAGCTGGCCGAGCAGGTCGCGGCGGTCTCCGGCATCCCGGACGCGCGGGTGTTCTTCACCGCCAGCGGCACCGAGGCCAACGACGCGGCCCTGCTGCTGGCCACCGGCGTGCGGCGCTCCAACCAGGTCCTGGCGATGCGCAACAGCTACCACGGGCGCTCCTTCTCCGCGGTGTCCATCACCGGCAACTCCGGCTGGTCCACCACCAGCCTGTCGCCGTTCCAAGTGTCCTATGTGCACGGTGGCAACCGGTTCCGCGGACCGTTCCGGGAGTTCTCCGACGTCGACTACATCCGGTCCTGTGTGGACGATCTGCGCGATGTGCTCGACCAGGGCGACAAGAACGCGGCCGCGCTGATCGCCGAGCCGATCCAGGGCGTGGGCGGGTTCAGTGTGCCGCCGGACGGACTTTATGGTGCGTTCAAGGAGGTCCTGGACGAGCACGGCATCCTGTGGATCGCCGATGAGGTGCAGACCGGCTGGGGCCGCACCGGCGAGCACTTCTGGGGCTGGCAGGCGCACGGCGCGACCCCGGACATCGTCACCTTCGCCAAGGGCCTGGGCAACGGCATGTCCATCGGCGGCGTGATCGCCCGCGCGGAGATCATGAACACCCTCAAGGCGAACTCGCTGTCCACCTTCGGCGGCAGCCCGATCACCATGGCCGCCGGACTGGCCAACCTGCGCTACGCGCTGGACAACGACCTCCAGGCCAACGCGCGCGAGGTCGGCGGCTGGCTCAAGCAGGAGCTGTTGTCCGCCAAGGGTTCGCTGCCCGCGGTCGGCGACGTGCGCGGCAAGGGCCTCATGCTCGGCGTCGAGCTGGTCAGGCCCGGCACCCTCGAGCCGGACCCGGCCGCGGCCACCACGGCCCTGGAGGTGGCACGGGAAGGCGGGCTGCTGATCGGCAAGGGCGGCCTGCACAACAACGTGCTGCGCATCGCCCCGCCGCTCTCGCTGACCAGGTCCGAGGCCGAGGAAGGCCTGCGGGTGCTCAAGCACGCGCTGACCGTGGCCGGGGAGGGATCGGCATGAGCCGCACCGTGATCCGCAACGGACTGGTGGTCACCGCCGCGGACGAGCTGCTCGCCGACGTGCTCATCGAGGGCGAGAAGGTGGCCGCGCTGGCCGCGCCGGAGTCGGGGCTGGCCGAGTCCTGGTCCACCGGCGCGGACACCGTGCTGGACGCCACCGGCCGCTACGTGCTGCCCGGCGGCGTGGACTGCCACACCCACATGGAGCTGCCCTTCGGCGGCACCTTCGCCTCCGACACCTTCGAGACCGGCACCCGCGCCGCGGCCTGGGGCGGCACCACCACCATCGTCGACTTCGCGGTGCAGACCCCCGGCATGTCGCTGCGCGAGGGCCTGGACGCCTGGCAGGCCAAGGCCGACGGCCAGTGCGCCATCGACTACGGCTTCCACATGATCATGGGCGAGGTCACCGCGCACACGCTCAAGGAGATGGACCAGCTCGTCGGCGAGGGCATCTCCAGCTTCAAGCTGTTCATGGCCTACCCCGGCGTGTTCTACAGCGACGACGGGCAGATCCTCCGTGCCATGCAACGGGCCTCGGACAACGGCGGCCTGATCATGATGCACGCGGAGAACGGCATCGCCATCGACGTGCTCATCGAACAGGCGTTGCAGCGCGGGGAGACCGACCCGCGCTTCCACGGCCAGGTCCGGCACGCCCTGCTGGAGGCCGAAGCCACCCACCGCGCCATCCAGCTGGCCAGGGTGGCCGGCGCGCCGGTCTACATCGTGCACCTGTCCGCGGCCGAGGCGCTGGCCGAGGTGGCCAGGGCGCGGGACAACGGGGTCAACGCCTTCGCCGAGACCTGCCCGCAGTACCTGTATCTGTCCACAGAGGACCTGGCGCGGCCGGGCTTCGAGGGCTCGAAGTACGTCTGCTCCACCCCGCTGCGGCCGGAGCAGCACCAGGCCGAGCTGTGGAAGGGCTTGCGCACCAACGACCTTTCCGTGGTCTCCACCGACCACTGCCCGTTCTGCTTCAAGGGTCAGAAGGAGCTCGGCCTCGGCGACTTCTCCAAGATTCCCAACGGCCTGCCCGGCGTGGAGCACCGGATGGACCTGCTGCACCAGGGCGTGGTGGACGGGCACATCAGCCGCAAGCGCTGGATCGAGCTGGCCTGCGCCACCCCGGCCCGGATGTTCGGCCTGTACCCGCGCAAGGGCACCATCGCCCCCGGCGCGGACGCCGACGTGGTGATCTACGACCCCAAGGCCAAGCAGACCCTCTCCGCCGAGACGCACCACATGAACGTCGACTACTCCTGCTACGAGGGCAAGACCATCACCGGCAAGGTGGACGTGGTGCTCTCCAGGGGCAAGGTGGTCATCTCGGAGAACCGGTACCTGGGCAGCAAGGGCCACGGCAGTTTCCTCAAGCGCGACACGTGTCAGTACCTGGTGTGAGGACTCCGATGCGCACGATCAACCACTGGATCGGCGGCAAGACCGTCGAGAGCACCTCCGGCCGCTTCGGCGTGGTCACCAACCCGGCCACCGGCGAGCAGACCGGCAGGGTCGCGCTCGCCGATGTGTCCGAAGTGGACAGTGCAGTGGCCGCGGCCAAGGACGCGCTGGCCTCCTGGCGGAACTCCTCCCTGGCCACCCGCACCCGGATCCTGTTCGCCTACCGGGAACTGCTGCTGCGCCACCGCGAGGAGATCGCCGCGCTGCTCACCGCCGAGCACGGCAAGGTGACCTCGGACGCGGCGGGCGAGGTCTCCCGGGGCCTGGAGGTGGTCGAGTTCGCCTGCGGCATCCCGCAGCTGCTCAAGGGCGGCCTGTCCATCGGCGCCTCCACCGGCGTGGACGTGCACTCCATCCGGCAGCCGGTCGGCGTGGTCGCCGGCATCACCCCGTTCAACTTCCCGGCCATGGTGCCGCTGTGGATGTTCCCGCTGGCCATCGCCTGCGGCAACACCTTCGTGCTCAAGCCGAGCGAGAAGGACCCCTCCGCGGCGCTGCGGGTGGCCGAGCTGATGGCCGAGGCCGGGCTGCCCGAGGGCGTGCTCAACGTGGTGCACGGCGACGCCACCGCGGTCAACCGCCTGCTGGAGCACCCGGACGTGGCCGCGGTCAGCTTCGTCGGCTCCACCCCGGTGGCCAAGCACATCTACCGGACCGGCACCGGCAACGGGAAACGCGTGCAAGCCCTTGGCGGGGCGAAGAACCACATGGTGGTGCTGCCCGACGCCGACCTGGACCTGGCCGCCGACGCGGCCGTCTCCGCCGCCTACGGCTCGGCAGGCGAACGTTGTATGGCGGTCTCCGTGCTGGTCGCGGTCGGCGGCATCGGCGACGACCTGGTCCGCCGCATCCAGGACCGGATCGCCCGGCTCACCATCGGCCCGGGCACCGACGCCGGTTCCGACATGGGTCCGCTGATCACCCGCGAGCACCGCGACCGGGTGGCCAGCTACGTCGAAGCCGGCGCGGCGGCAGGCGCCACGGTCGTCGCGGACGGCCGCGGGCTGTCGGTTCCGGGGCACGACAACGGTTTCTGGCTCGGCGTCAGCCTGGTCGACCACGTCACCCCGGCGATGAGCGTGTACCGGGACGAGATCTTCGGCCCGGTGCTCTCCGTGGTCCGCGCACCGTCCTATGAGGACGCTCTGGGTCTGGTCAACGACAACCAGTGGGGCAACGGGGTGGCCATCTTCACCAGGGACGGCGGGGTGGCCAGGAAGTTCCAGCTGGAGGTCGAGGCCGGGATGGTCGGGGTCAACGTGCCCATCCCGGTGCCGGTGCCGTACTACCCGTTCGGAGGATGGAAGGCCTCGCTGTTCGGCGACAATCACGCCTATGGTGAGGACGGGGTGCACTTCTACACCAGGGGAAAGGTGGTCACCACCCGCTGGCCCGACCCGGCGACCAGCAGTGTCGACCTGGGGTTTCCACAGAACCGCTGAGTTGAGGGGACATCATGGACTTCGGACTGGTGCTGCAGACCGATCCACCGGCCTCGGCCGTGGTCGAGCTGATGAAACGGGCCGAGCGGGCGGGTTTCGCCTACGGCTGGACCTTCGACTCCTGCGTGCTGTGGCAGGAACCGTTCGTCATCTACAGCCAGATCCTGGCGCAGACCGAGCGCCTGGTGGTCGGCCCCATGGTGACCAACCCCGGCACCCGCGACTGGTCGGTGACCGCCTCGCTGTTCGCCACCCTCAACGACATGTTCGGCAACCGCACGGTCTGCGGCATCGGCCGCGGCGACTCCGCCATGCGCGTCATCGGCAACAAGCCGAACACGCTGGCCCGCCTCGGCGAGTCCATCAAGGTCATCCGCGACCTGGCCGAGGGCCGCGCCACCACCATCGGCGAGCAGGAGGTGCGCATCCCCTGGGTGCGCGAGGGCAAGCTGCCGGTCTGGATGGCCGCCTACGGGCCCAAGGCCCTCGCCCTCACCGGCCAGGTCGCCGACGGGTTCATCCTCCAGCTGGCCGACCCGTTCCTCACCGAGTGGATGGTCAAGGCCGTCCGGGACGCCGCCGAGCAGGCCGGGCGGGACCCCGACTCGCTCACCATGTGCGTGGCCGCCCCGGCCTACGTCACCGACGACCTGGCGCACGGCCGGGACCAGTGCCGCTGGTTCGGCGGCATGGTCGGCAACCACGTGGCCGACTTGGTGGCCCGCTACGGCAGCGATTCCAGCATCGTGCCGCAGGCGCTGACCGACTACATCAAGGGCAGGCAGGGCTACGACTACAGCCACCACGGCCGCGCGGGCAACCCGGACACCGAGTTCGTGCCGGATGAGATCGTGGACCGCTTCTGCCTGATCGGCCCGCCGGAGAAGCACGTCGAACGCCTGGAACACCTGAAGTCCCTTGGCGTGCACCAGTTCGCGGTCTACAACATGCACGACGCCAGGGAAGCCACCATCGACACCTACGGCGAGAAGGTCATCCCGGCCCTGCGCGGCTGATCCGGCACACCCCAGAGCTCATCGCGGCCGCCCGGACTCCCGGGCGGCCTTGCGCTGCTCCCACTGTTCCTTGACCTTCCGCAGGGCCTCGCTCACCAGGCTGAGGTACTCGGCGGAGGACTCGAAGCGGGCGCCGGCCGGGGTGTCCGCACCCAGGATCTCCACCGCGCGCAACGAGGCAGCCGTCAGCGACTCGTTCATCTCCATCGCCGCGTCGGTGGACCGGGTCCAGAGCTCCTCGTCGATGACATAGCGCTCGCGGCGCACACCGGTGGCCCGTTCCCGCCGCAACAACCCTTGCTGCTCAAGGAAAGTCACCGCGTGCGAGACCGAGGCCGCGCTGATCCGCAGGCGCTGCACCAGGTCCGCGGCGGTGAGGGTGCCAGAGTCGGTGAGCAGCAGACAGGCCAGCACCCTGGCCATCATCCGGGGAATCCCCTGCTGGATCAGCAAATCGGTGTAGGACTCGGCCAGCTCCTGGACCGCCTGGGGATCGCGGCCGTGGCCGCTGTCCGGGATGGACGGCGGCAGTGCGGGCGCCTGCTTGCGGCGGCGCGCCCGGTGCCGGGTCGCCTCCTCCGCCCGGTCCGCCCCGTAGTTCTCCGGCCCGCCGTTGCGGGTGACCTCCCGCATGATCGTCGAGGCCGGTCGCCCCAGGCTCCGGCCGATCTCCGCGTAGCCGAGCCCTTCGGCCAGCGCCTCGGCGATGTGCTGCCGGTCCTCGGTGGTGAGTCTGCCTCCGGGCATGGGTGCGCCTCTCCTGTCTCCCTGGTCGCCGCAAGTATGCATTCACCCGCAGTCCATTGCAATGCAGACCCGGATCGCCATTGCGTTCAGTCGCACAATCATTGCAATGGCTCCCGCTTTTTCCTCTCTATCAAGGCTTTCGGCCTAGCTCTGTTCGTTGACGGATTAGTGAACGCAATGTACGTTCATCATCGTTCGGGAAGTTCCGAACGCTCAGGAAGATACCCAAGGGAGTCAGTGATGAGTGAGAACAACCGCGGCTTCTCCGCGACCGGGCTGCGCCGGATCCGCGAGGTGCTGACCCGGCACGTCGACTCCGGCAAGATCCCCGGCCTGGTCGCCCTGGTCAGCCGCGGCGGGGAGGCACACGTCGAGGCGATCGGCACCATGCGCCACGACGGCGGCGCGCCGATGCGCCGGGACACCATCTTCCGGATGGCCTCGACCTCCAAGCCGCTGGGCGCCGCCGCGGCGATGGTCCTGCTCGACGAGTGCCGGCTGCGGCTGGCGGACCCGGTCGAGCAGTGGCTGCCCGAGCTCGCCGACCGCCGGGTGCTCAAGCAGATCGACAGCCCGCTGGAGGACACCGTGCCCGCGGCGCGGTCAATCACCGTGCGGGACGTGCTGACCTGCACCTTCGGCCTGCCCATGGACCTGACCCAGGCACACCTGCCGATCCAGGCCAAGATCCAGGAGCTGGGACTCACCGGCCACGGCGAGCCGGTTCCCGGGCCGGATGAGTGGCTGCGCCGCCTCGGCACGCTGCCGCTGATGTACCAGCCGGGCGAGCGGTGGGGCTACCACATCGGCTCCGACCTGCTCGGCGTGCTCGTCGCGCGGGTCACCGGCAAGTCCTACGAGGCGTTCCTGCGCGAGCGCGTGCTCGACCCGCTGGGCATGACCGACACCGGATTCCACGTGCCCGCAAGCAAAATCGACCGCCTGCCGCCCAGCTACGCCCCGCACCCGGAGACCGGCGAGTTCCTGATCTGGGACGAGGCGGCCACCGGCAGGCACAGCCAGCCCCCGGCGTTCCAGTCCGGCGGCGGCGGGATGGTCTCCACGGTCGACGACTACCACGCCTATTTCCGGATGCTGCTCAACCACGGACAGCACCGGGGCGAGCGGATCCTGTCCAAGACCGCCGTCGAGCTGATGACCACCAACCGCCTCACGCCCGAGCAGAAGGCGGCCAGGGACGCACTGGCCAGGCGCACCCAGCAGATGTCCTTCGGCCTCGGGCTGCACGGCGGCTGGGGCTTCGGCATGACGGTGCGCGTGGACCGGTCCGACTACCAGCCCCTCGGCCAGTTCGGCTGGGACGGCGGCGCCGGCACCTCGACCTACGCCGACCCGGCCAACCAGCTCGTCGGCATCCTGCTCACCCAGGTCGGCATGTCCACCGCGGACTCGCCCCGGCTCATCCACGACTTCTGGACCACGGTGTACCAGGCCGTCAACGATTGAGGCCGGAGCGCGCGGTCAGTTGTCGCACTTGACGATCAGCTCAGGATGCGACGGCGCGCTCCGGAGCCCGAGTTCCCTGGCGATCGACGGGATCTCGGGGTCGGTGAGGAACCGCTGGTAGTCCTCGGGATCCCAGTCGAAGATCGACCAGACGCGGCTGGGGTCACTGGGATCGCGGAACACCCGGGCCCCCCGGCACCCGTGCTCCCGCCTCTTGGCCGCACCCCTTGTCTGGAAGGTGTGCAGGAACTGGTCGAAGTCGGCTACAGCGGCAACGGTGACGATCATGTTCTTCCTCCGGCACGGTTGGTCGGCCTGTGTCAGGTGTAGGTTGCTGGCTCCAGCGCACCTGAGGTCAAGGGGGAGGAAACCCGTGAGCACCACGACGCCAGCGGTCCGCCGCTTCACCCCGGGGGGCGAGGGCGGGCCGGTCCGGTTCGGGGACCACCGGATCGTCATGACGCCCGCGGTCGAGGCCGCCGAGGGTGGGCCGCTGAGCACCTACTCGGCGTTCTTCGGAGCCGGGGAGAGCGCTGAATTGCCTGCCCCGTACGACGAGGTCTGGGTGGTGGTCCGGGGCAAGATCGTGGTCGGCGAGCCGGGGCGCACGGTCAGCGCGGTGGCCGGGGACCACCTGCACGTGCCCAGGGACAGTCCGGGCACGGTCGAGGCGATCGAGGACACCGAGCTGGTCTGCGTCTCGGTGCCCGCGCACTGACCTCGGGACCGGCCCGACCAGCCGCAGCCGCAGCCGCCGCTCGGCTCGGCCAAGACCACAGCCGGGCGCGGCACAGCCGGTGCCACCGCCGCCCGGCCCGCATTCCCCTCCGCTCGCCGCCAACACCGCCGCCCAACCCCCGTTCGCCTCAACTCGCTGCCAGCGCCACCGGTGGCATCGCCACCCAACCCCCGTTCCCTCGGCTGGCATCCACCAGCGCCACCGCGCCAACCCTCGTTCCCTCCACTCGCCGCCACCGCCGCCAGCGCCACCGCCGCCAACCTCTGCGCCCTCAGCTCGCCGCCAGCGCCACCGCCACCCAACCCCGTTCCCTCAGCTCGCCGCCAGCGCCACCGCCGCCAAACCCCGTTCCCTCAGCTCGCTGCCAGCACCGCCAGCGCCAGCTCCACCCACCGCTGCGCCGTAGCCGCCCCCGGTTCCACCGCGCTCTGCACCGCCAGCCCGCGCACCAGCGCCGTCACCGCCACCGACGCCCGCTCCGCGCGCACCGCGCCCAGCCGCCGCCCTGCCAGCTCCCGCCCGCGCAGCAGCTCGGTCAGCGCGACCCGGCTGCCCGCGCCGAACTCCACCAGCGCCCGCTCCGGCTCGTCGCTGCCCAGCACCAGGGTCAGCGCCTCCACTTCCAGTCGCAAGGCCCGCCAGCCCTGCACGGTGGAGACGAAGTCGTGGTAGGCGCGCACGTACCTGGTCACCACCGCGGAGGCGTCCAGTTCCGGTTCGGCGGCCAGTGCCCGCGCCTCCCGCTCGACGCCGCTCGCCAGGTCGGCCAGCACCGCGTGCAGCAGGCCCTGTTTGGAGCCGAACAGCGAGTAGATGGCACCGATGGTGAGCCCGGCCTCGGTGGCGATGGACTGGATGCCGACCCGGTGATAACCGTCGGCCAGGAACAGGTGGCGGGCCGCGGTGATCAGGGCGTGGCTGTTGCGGAGCTTGGACTCCGCTCTTCTGCCGGACATGCTCGATAGGATAGCGTCACTATTGAATAGCGTTGCTATCAGATGGGGTGGTCATGTTCGAGGGGATTCGGGCGGTGCTGGCCGAGCAGCCGGAGGCGGACCGGTATCCGACGGTGGACGAGCAGCAGGCGGAGCTGGACGAGCTGGCCGGGCGGTATCCGGGACTGGTCACGGTGCGACGGGTGGGCACCTCGCGACAGGGCGAGCCGATCCGGATGGCCTCGATCGGGGACGGGACGGCGAACGCGCTGGTGCTGGGCGGGCCGCATCCGAACGAGCCGGTGGGCGGGCTGACCGTGCGCGAGCTGGGCCGGTTGCTGTGCGCGCGGCCGGAGCTGCGGGCCGGGCTGCGCTGGCACCTGGTGCCGTGCATCGACCCGGACGGGGCCCGGCTGAACGAGAGCTGGTTCGCCAGCCCCGGTGACCGGGAGGCCTACGGGCGCGGCTTCTACCGGCCGGACCTGGCCGAGCAGCCGGAGTGGACCTTCCCGCACCTGGCCCAGCACTGGTACTTCGATCGGATGCTGCCGGAGACGGTCGCCCTGTCCCGGCTGATCGACGAGCTGCGCCCGGTGGTGCAAGCCTCACTGCACAACGCCGAGTACGGCGGGCTGTTCCACTACACCACCGGCGCGAGCCCCGAGATGGTCGCCGCGCTGGCCGCCGTCGCCGAGTGGACCGGCCTGCCGGGGCAGCACGCGGTCTGGGAGATCCCGGCCGCCAACGAGCTGGCTCCCGGCGTGCTGCGCCTGCCGCCGGTGGCCGAGCTGACCGAGGGAGCGCCCGCCGGCGAGGGCACGTTCGGTGCGAGCAGCGCGGAGTACGCGGCCCGGCACGGCACGGTCACCGTGATCACCGAGGTGCCGATGTGGGCCGATCCGCGCGCCGCCGACACCAGCCCGTCCAGGCAGAACCTCGCCGAGACCCTGACCGCCTGCCTGGCCGCCCTCTCGGCCGGCACCGAGGCGGTCGAGTCGACGCTGACGGTGGCCGAACCCGCGTTGCGCCTGGACACCCCGTACCACCGGGGCCTGCGCGGCATGCTGGGCGCTGCCCACCGGATGCACGCGGGCTGGCAACGGATGGCGGCAGGCCCGGACGGGGCGCGCCCGGCGACCGTGGCCGAGGTCTGCTCCTTCCAGTCGCTGCCGCACACCATGGTGCCGCGCATGGCCGGCACCCTGCTCCGGCTGCTGGACGCCGAACGAGCCGCGGGCAACGTGCGCCCGCCGCTACGCGCGGCACGGGCCCGGGCGGAAGAGCTGTTCACCGGATGGCTGCGGGCGGCCGAGGAGCTGCCGGGCACACCGATCCCGTTGCGGCAGCAGGCCGCGGCGCAGCTGGGCGCGATCCTGGCCGCGGCTGCGGTGCTCAGAAACTGAACCGGTACTCCCGGAAGATGTTGCGGCAGAACGGGATCGCGTTCATGAACCGGTACAGCCGCCGGTAGGCCGGGGACGGGATCTTGGCGTACCGAGCGGTGAAGGCGACCTCTTCCAGGCAGCGCAGTCGCGGGTGCCAGCGCTCCACCTCGCTGGCCTCGCGCAGGCCCCAGGCGCCCAGCGGCGAGAGCTTGGCCAGCCAGCGCGCCCCGGCGTCGAAGTGCAGCTCGCCGGAACCGAAGTGCGTCACCAGGCGCTGGAGCAGCTGCCGCACCTCAGCCTCGCCCAGGTAGGGCAGCAGGCCCTCGGCGATGACCAGCGCCGGTCGGTCCGCCGGGATGCTGGCCAGCCAGGACGGATCGGTGGCTGAAGCGCCGATCAGGTGGTAGTGCGCGCGTTCCGGGTACAGCTTGCGGCGCAGCTCGATCACCTTGGGCTGGTCGAGGTCAAACCAGTCCACAGTGGATGGTGGTGACAGCCGGAGCGCGCGGCTGTCCAGGCCGCAGCCCAGGTGCAGCACCACGGCGTCGGGGCGGCGGCGCAGGAAGTCGGCGGCCCAGTCGTCGAACTGGGTGGCGCGCAAGGCGACCAGGTACTGGTTGGCCTCCGGGCGGACCCGCCGGTGCAGCTTGGCGAAGTCGTAGTCGATCCGCCGGATCGCCTCGGCGGCGTGCTGGTCGCCCAGGATCGGCCGCGGTGAGCCGCTTTCCCAGGCCCGCAGGTACAGCGTGCCGAGCAGGGTCCAGGTGACGTCGTCGTCGGCGACGCCGGTGAAGTCGAGCCGCTCCTCGCTCATGCGCCCAACCGTAGCCGGGCCGCCAAGCCGTCCAGGTGCCGGGCCAGGCCGTGCTCGAACAGCCCGTCCAGGTCCTCCACCACGGCAGAGTCCATTGTGGACAGGTTGGGGTAGCGGCCGGAGTTCAGGTGCGCCATGACCTCCTGCTCCTGTTCCCGCCACCACTCGCTGCTGGTCAGCCCGGTGTCCTTGGTCGCGGCCAGCTCGGCGGAGTGCGCGAGGGCCACGCCGCGGACGTAGGCGGGCAGGGTGATCGCCTCGCGCAGGCGCTCGGTCAGGCTCAGCTTGAGCCCGGCCAGCGCGGCCAGCGTCCACTCGGTGTGCGCCATGGCCTCCGGCACCAGCCGCGGCCGGGTGATCGAGACCAGCTCGGCCAGCCAAGGGTGCGCGCGGTAGAGCGCCCACTGGGTGCGGGAGACCACGGTCAGCCGCGCGCGCCAGCCGGGCGGCGGCGGCACCGGCAGCGGGCGGCTGGCGAAGACCCGGCGCATCATCAGGTACACCAGCTCATCCTTGCCCGCCAGGTGCCGGTACAGCGACATCGGACCCGTGCCCAGCTCGGTGGCCAGGCGGCGCATGGACACCGCGTCCAGGCCCTCGGCGTCGGCCAGCCGGATCGCCGCCGTGGTGATCCGGGCCCTGGTCAAGGTCGGCGCGACAGCGGAGGACCGCCGGGGCGCACCGGCGGGGGCGCGAACCACGGTGCCCGCGCCCGGATGGGTCTCGACAAGTCCTTGTTGCCGCAACAGGTCCAGCGCCTTGGCCGCGGTGGCCAGCGCGACCCCCCACTCGCGCATCACCGCGCGGGTGGACGGCACCCGGTCGCCTGGCCCCAGCTCACCTGCGGTGATCCGCGCGGCAATGGCGGCGGCAATGCGCCGGAACGGCGGTTCGACCTCGCTCACGAGCCCAAGTGTACTAGTACGGCTTGGTGGAGTTATCTCCCCTTTTCACCCGAATTCGTTGCCGTGCCGTGCGTGCTCTCGGCACAGTTTGGCCATGGCACCGATACAGCGTACGCACGACGCCGTCGAGATCCTGTGCGACGCCTTCCTGGAGGAGGCGCTGACGCGGTGGATGTTCCCCGCTCCGCCCGAGCAGCGGCGGGTCAGCGCGAGCAGGCTGTTCGAGCAGGCGGTGACGGAGTCGGCGAAGGCCGGAACCCTGGACGTCGCCGGCGCGGACGCGGCCGCGGTGTGGCTGCCGGTCCCCGCTGACGCGCGGATCGCCCCGCCGCCGGAGGTCGAACTGCCCGCCCGGCTGCGGATCCTGGTGGACCTGTTGGCCCAGCGGCATCCCCTCGAGCAACCGCACCTGTACCTGGCGTTCCTGGGGGTTACGCCAGGCAAGCAGGGACTCGGTCTCGGCGGGGAGCTGCTGGCCGAGGGCCTGCGCCGGGCCGAGGCCGAGGGGCTGCCCGCGTACCTGGAGGCCAGCTCGAGCCGGAACCTGCCGCTGTACGAGCGGCACGGCTTCCGGCGACTGGGGAACCCGATCGAACTGCCCGACGGCCCAACCGTGTGGCCGATGTGGCGCGACTGCAAGGAGAACTGACATGTCGAACACGATCATCGCCGGTGGCGGCGGCTCGGACTTCCTGACCCTGCGCCAGGTGAGCGCCGGTGGCGACCAGGCCGCGATCGGCGGCGCGCTGGCCGAGGCCGCGCGACAGACCTACGGCTGGCGGCCGGCCCCGGCGGACCGGCGCAAGGAACTGGCGCGGCGACGCTGGTTCCAGCTGAACTGGCCGCAGCACCACGAGCGGATGCGGGGCGCGGCAACGGCTCTCGGCCTGGACTTCGACGCGGCTGACTACTATGTGGACGGTCTGAGCCCGGTGCCCGGCGGCTCGGCCTGCTCGGCGACGCACGTGCCGCCGAACCAGACCGAGGAGGGTCGCGGGCTGCTCGCCCGCAACTACGACTTCTTCACCACCAGCCAGTCCGAGCTGTTCGCAATGATGACCGGCGCCCCGGTGCCGCCCTCGGCCGAGCCGCCGATGGCCTCCCGGCCGACCCTGGTGCACAGCAGGCCGGTCGACGGGCCGGCCACGCTGGTGCTGACCATGGACACCCTGGACGGTTGCATGGACGGCATCAACGAGCACGGCCTCGCGGTGGTGCTGCTGATCGCCGACGCGGAGAACGCCACCGCCCCGGTGGACGAGGGCCCGCAGGTCGGCGTGAACAGCGTGCAGCTGCCCCGGTTCCTGCTGGACACCTGCCGGACCGCCGAGGAGGCCCGCGCCGCGCTGCTGCACGCCAAGCAGTACGACATGGGCACTCCCCTGCACTACCTGGTCGCCGACGCCAGCGGGGACGCCTTCGTCTGGGAGCGCGGGCCGGGCGGGAACGAGCACATCACCGACGGCGACGGTGCGCTGTGCGTGACCAACCACCTGCTGCACCGGCACCCCGGCGCGGAGAACCTGCCCGAGGACAACGTGGAGACGCTGTTCACCTTCCAGCGCTACCAGCAGCTGGCCAAGAGCACCGGGACGACCATGTCCGCGGACTCGCTGCGCGCCGCGCTGGCCGACATCGGCTTCGACGCGAGCTCGCCCACCGACTACCCGGTGCGCACGCTGTGGCGCACGGTGTTCGACCTGGGCGCGGGCACCATGTCGGCGAAGTTCTACCTGGCCGACGGCCGCTACACCGAAGAGCTGGTCTTCTCGGTTTAGCAGCCGGGTTCACAGCCGCACCACCCGGTCGGCCATCCGGTCCACCACCGCCTCGTCGTGGCTGATCAGCACGATGGCCAGGCCGAGGGTGTCGCGCAGCTCGTCGAGCAGGTCCAGGATCGCGGTCCTGGTGCCGGGGTCCAGCGCCGAGGTGATCTCATCGCACACCAGCACTTCCGGGCCCGCGGCCAGCGCCCTGGCCAGGTTGACCCGCTGGCGTTCCCCGCCGGAGAGCCGGGCCGGGCGGTGCTCGGCCAGCCCGGGGTCCAGGTGCACCCGGCGCAGCAGCCGGGTCACCTCGGCCGCGCGGTCGGCCCTGGGCAGGCGCAGCGGGCGGGACAGCGCGGTGCGCACGGGTTCGCGGGGGTTCAGCGCACCGAGGGAGTCCTGCGCCACCAAGGCGATCGCGCGGCGGCGCGGGGCCGGGCTGTGCAGGGTGATGCGGCCGTGGCTGGGGCGGTGCAGGCCGACCAGGCAGCGGGCGGCGGTGGTCTTGCCGGAGCCGGAAGGTCCGGTGAGGGCAAGGCATTCGCCCGCTGCCAGGTCGAAGGAGAGGTCGCGGAGGACCGGGGTGTGGTCGTGGGTGGCGGAGAGGTCGCGGACGCTGAGCAGCGGGCGGAGCGAGCGGGCGGCCGGAGCAGCGGGCACGGCGGGCGGAGCAGCGGCTGAGTGATCGGGCTCGGCGGACGGAGCCGCAGCCGGGCGATCGGGCACGGCGGGCCGCTCGGTGGCCGAGCGATCGGGCGGGGCGGGCCGAGCGGTGGCCGGGTGTGCGGGCGGGGCGGGTTCCGCCGGGGCTCGGTCCAGCGACACCACCTTCCGCGCCAGGTCGCGCACCAGGTTCGCGTCGTGGCTGATCACCACCGCCGCGGCCTTGGTGCGGCGCAGGTGGTCCTTGAGCACCGCGCGGAACTCCACCGCCAGCCGGGCGTCCAGCCCGCTGGTCGGCTCGTCCAGCACCAGCAGCCTCGGCATCGCCGCCAGTGCGATGGCCAGCGCGATCCGCTGCGCCTGCCCGCCGGAGACCTGGTGCGGGTAGCGGCGCAGGAACCCGGGATCGGCTGGCAGGTTCAGCCGGTGCAGCAGCGCGGTGGTCTCGGCCGGGTCCCGGGCGGTGTCGGCGAGCTGGTTGCGCAGGCGGCGGGCGGGGTTGAGGCCCGCCTTGGGGTCCTGGCCGAGATAGCTGATCACCTGGCCGCGCAGGTCGTGTGCCGAGGGATCGGCGAACATGTCGGTCCCGGCCACCCTGACGATTCCACTGTGGACGGACAAGCCGGGGCGGAGGTGGCCGAGCAGGGCGAGCGCGGCGGTGGTCTTGCCCGAGCCGGAGCGGCCGACCAGCGCGACCACCTCGCCCTCGGCCACCGCGAAGGACAGCCCGTCGACCAGGCGGCGACCGGCGAGGCCGGTGATCACCAGGTCGGTCACCGAGGCGATCATGTGGCCACCCTGCCCCACTGGTCGGCCAGCAGGTTGACCCCGATCACGAAGGCCGCCAGCAACATCGCGGGCGCCAGCACCGGCCAGGCGGTCAGCGACAGCCCGGCCAGGTTCTCCGCCACCATCTGGCCCCAGTTCGGCGCCGGCGCGCCGTGGCCGAGGCCGAGGAAGCCCGCGGTGGAGCTGAGGTAGATCGCGGCCACGAAGCGCACTCCGGCGTCGGCGAGCAACTGACCGCGGATGTTGGGCAGGATGTCGTGCCGCAGCAGGGAAAACACGCTGTCGCCCCGGGCGCGGGCCACCTCGACGTAGCCCTGGGCGGCGACCGCGCTGGTTGCCGCGCGCACCACCCTGGCGCTCATCGGCGCGGTGGTGAGCACCACGGCCAGCACGATCACCAGGTCACAGCCGGGAAATCCGGCCGACAGCACCAGCAGCACCAGCAGCGGTGGCGCCACGGTGAGCGCGTCCAGCACCCGCATCGCCGCCCGTCCCCAGCGGTTCGGGTACAGCCCGGCGAGCATCCCGGCCAGCCCGCCGAGCGCGGTGGAGACCACGGTGGCCAGCGCGGACAGGCCGAGCACCAGGTAACCGCCGTGCAGCAGGCGGGTCAGCACGTCCCGGCCGAGCTTGTCGGTGCCCAGCAGGCAGTGGTGGTCCGGCGGCTGGAACGGCGCGCCGACCGGGGTGGTCGGCGACCCGGCGGCCAGGAACGGGCCGAGCAGCGCCACCGCGACCACCAGCGCGCACACCGAGAACGCGGTCCAGCGGCGGATCACGACGCCGCCCACGGGGTGAGCAAGCGGGTGCACACATCGCCCAACAGCAGCGCCAGCAACGTGATCGCGCACAGCAGCAGCGCGACCCCTTGCAGGGTGGGCACATCGCGCAGGGTCACCGCGGTGGTCAGCGCCGAGCCGAGGCCCGGGTAGTTGAACACCGTCTCCACCACCACCGCGCCGCCGAGCAGACCGCCCGCGCCGGTGGCCAGCACCTGCACCGCGGGCGCCAGGGTGTTCGGCAGGATGTGCCGCAGCACCAGGCGCCGGCCGCGGATCCCGTTGAGCCGCGCGGTTTCCAGGTACGGCGCGGCCAGGATCCCGGCCACCGCGGCCCGGATCAGCCGGGTGGTGGCGGCCAGGCTGAGCAGCAGCAGGGTGAGCACCGGCAGCACCAGCGTCTCCGGGGCGTCCAGCGCGGAACCGCCCAGCGGCACCACCGCCACCCCCGGCACCAGGCCCAGGGTGTGGGTGAGCAGGGCCAGCAGCAGTCCGGCGGTGAGGAACTCGGGCACGCCGACGCCGAGCAGGGTCGCGCCGGAGATCAGCCTGTCCGGCAAGCTGCCCGGTCGCAGTCCCGCGGTGACCCCGAGCAGCAGCGCCAACGGGATGAGCAGCGCGTACACCACCCCGGCCAGCAGCAGGCTGTCGGGCAGGCTGTCGCCGAGGATGTCGGCCACCGGCCGTCCGCCGATCAGCGAGCGCCCCAGGTCCCCGTGCAGCGCACCACCGGCCCACTCCAGGTACCGGTCCACCGCGGGGCGGTCCAGGCCCAGCTCGGCCCGGACGCGCGCCAGCTGCGCGGGGGTGGCGTTCGGTCCGGCGACCACGCCGACCGCGTCGCCGGGCAGCACCTCGGTGGCGGCGAACACCGCGACCGAGAGCGCCACCATGGTCAGCGCGGCGGGCAGCAACCGGTGCAGCACATAACGGAACGCGCTCACCGCAGACCGGTGTGCAGGAAGCCGGGATACTGCTCCAGCAGCCCGTCGCCGGGGGCCACACTGGGGTTGGCCGCGCACAGCATCGGCCGGAAGGCGGGCACGATGGTGTTGCCCTCGGCCCACAGCAGGCGCTGCGCGGCCACCGCGGCCGCCTTGCTCCTGCCCGCGTCCGCGGTGCCCCTGGCCTGCACGACCAGCGCGTCCACATCGGGCCGGTTCCAGCCGAACCCGCCGGGCGAGCCCGCGGTGAACAGCGACTGGTAGTACAGCATCGCGGGCACCGCCACCGAGTAGCTGCCCGCGAACGGCAGCTGGGTGTAGGCCAGGTAGTCGGTGAACAGCTGCCCCGGCGGGCGGGCGTCCAGCTTCGCGCGCACCCCGACCTTGCTCAGGTGCTCCACCACCAGGGTCGCCGCCTCCACCATGCCCGCGGTCTCCGGGCCGGTGGTCAGGGTGATCGGCAGGTTCGCCGCCCCGGCCTCGCGCAGCAGCGCGCGGGCGCGGTCCGGGTCGTAGTTGAGCTGCTCCACCTCGCCCGCGTAGTCGGGGAAGCCGAGGGAGAACAGGTCGTTGCCGATGTGCCCGCGCCCGAACAGCACATTGTCCACAATGGACCGACGGTCGATGGCGTACTTGAACGCCTGCCGCACCCGCAGGTCCTGGAACGGCTGGTGGCCCAGGTTCAGCTCGAAGACCAGGCCGGTGGACAGCGCCATCGCCGACTCCAGCACCCGGACACTGTTGTCGGTGGCCAGCACCTTGGCCTGCACCGGGGTCAGGTCGTGCACGAAGTCGACCTGGTGGCCGCGCAAGGCGTTCAGCCGCGCCTCGGGGTCGGCGATGGACAGCAGCTCCACCCCGTCCAGCCGGGGTTGGCTGAGATCGTCACCGGCGAACCCGTCGTGCCTGGCCAGCTTGCTGCCGCGGCCGGGCTCGAACTCGATGAGCTTGAACGGCCCGCAGGTGGGCAGGTCCTTGGTCACGTTGGTGGTGCCCGCCTTGAGCACGTAGGCGGTGCCCATGCACAGCACCAGGTGCCCGTCCGCGATGGGCTTGCGGGTGGGCAGCAGCACCTTGTCGTCCCCGTCGGCCCTGGCGCGGTCCAGGTCGAAGTCGGCCAGCAGCCGCACGTAGTGCCCGGTGCCGGTGCTCGCGGCCAGCGCGAGCGAGGCGAGCACGTCGCGGGAGGTGACCGGGCTGCCGTCGGTGAACTTCAGGCCCTTGCGCACGCGCAGGGTGTAGCTGGACAGGTCGGCGGCCCGGTCGATGCCGGTCAGCACCTGGTAGCGCACGCCGTCGGGGGCGTTCGGGTCCAGGGTGCCGAGCACACCGTGCAGGGCTTTGGCGCGCGCGGTGTCCAGGGTGCTGGACTGCTGGAACGGTTGCAGCGTCTCGGCCGCGCCGGAGCCGACCAGCGCGGCGCGCAGGGTGCCGCCGGGCTTGGCGGGGCCCGCGGTGGTCGTCGGCGCGGTGGCCGGGCCACCGGAGCACGCGGCCAGCATCGAACCACCGACCGCGACGGCCAAGCCGCGTAACACCGTGCGCCGGCTCAGGTTCCTGTCCATGCTGCCGCTCCTGTCGTTCATGTCGTGCACCCCAGTTGTTCGTGCGCGGTGATCGGATCGGGATCCTGGCCGCGCACCAGGTCAGGCTGGCCGAGCCGGCCGGTGAGATCCTGCCAGGCCCGGACCGCGCCCAGCGTGAACTGCCCGTGCCGCAACGGGTCCCGGTCCGCCTCGATCGCGGCGGCCAGCTCGCGCACGGCGGCGGCCGCGGCGACCGGCCAGGTGTGGCCGAAGACGTCCTGGTAGCTGCCGGGACTGACCGGTCCGAGCAGGGTGCCGGTGGGCAGCGCGAGCTGCGGCCCGTCCAGCTCCAGCGCGCCGTGGGCGTCCCGGTCGGCGTGCAGCCGCGGGGTCCAGACCACCGGGCCGTGCGTGTCGGCCAGGGTGAGCACGCCGCCGGGCATCCCCAAGGCGATGCGGTGCAGGAAATGGCCGTGGTTGTCCGGGTCGTCCGGGTTGATCTGGTTCTGCACCCGCAGCGTCACCGGCACCCCGCCGAGCACGCCCTGCGCCAGGCGGAACGGCGGGTCCTGCCGGGTCAGCGCGCGCACCTCGGCACCGGGCGGCGGCAGCGCCTCCCAGGCCCAGGGGCGCAGCGTGCCCAGGGTGCGGCCGAGCAGCTCGACCATCGGATAGCTGACCTGCACGCTGCACGCGGCGTCCAGGAACACCGGCTCCTGGGCGGCGCGCAGCCGGGCCGCGGCGGCCAGGAAGCGGGCGATCGGCTCGACGTGCGGGTAGAAGGCGTTGAGCTGGTACTGGATCTTGTTGGCCCGCGCCAGTTTCAGGCAGGCGGTCAGCTCGTCCTGGTGCACCGGCTGCTCCTGCAGCACGTGCGTGCCCCTGGCCAGGAACTCCTGCGCGAGCTCGGTGCCGCGCCCGCCGACCACGCCGGAGCGCACCACCACACAGGCGATCCGCACCTCGGCGGGCACCTCGGCCACGCTGCCGTAGAGCGGCACGCCGAACTCCTCGGCGGTGGCCGTGGACTGCGGCCCGCCCTTGCCCAGGATCCCGGCCAGCTCGAGCTCCGGGGCGAGCCGGATGCCGCGGGCGTAGAAGCGGCCGAAGGAGCCGCCTGCCACCACGACCTTCACAGCACGCCCTCCTCGTCCTCGGCTCCGCCGTCGATGATCGCCTCCAGCACGGTGACCGCGCCAGCGGAACGAACCCGCTCGACCAGAACTTCCGGTTCCAGCGCCTGGGCGGCGAAGTGCACTCCCGGCGGGATGGCACCGGCCAGCACCTGTTCCACCGCGGCGACCGCGACGGTGGCGGTGAGCCGGTAGCTGTCCTCGGTGCGCAGCACGGCGGTGGCCCGGTGCGGGGTGCCGTCGGCGGTGCGGCCCTCGGCGCGCACGGTGATCACGTAGTACGGGCTGCGCCCGGCCAGGTCCACCTCGGCCGCGGTGACCAGGTCAGTCACCGCGCGGTCCACTGTGGACGGTGTGGTCGGCGGTTCGGCGCGCCAGCGGGCCAGGGACATCCGGGCGCGGGGGCCGGGAAAGACGGTGTGCCACTCCACCCTGGCCGCGCCGAGGGTGCGAGCCAGGCGCTGGGCCTCGGTGCTGAGGTAGGGCTGGACGGTGACCGGGTCCGGGAAGAACGGCAGCCGGGTGTCCTCGGTGACCCGCAACGCCCCTGGCCGCACCGCCCCGTCCTGCCAGGCGGCCAGTGCCTGCCCGTAGGAGCCACCCGCGCCATCGGTCCCGGTCACGCTGAGCAGCATGTCGGCCGCGGCGGCTGGGGTGCAGCGTTCCAGCCCGCCGGCGTGCGCCGACACCCGGTCAAGGCTGGCAATACCTCTGCGGGTCAACCAAATCGGCAGCACGCCGGACAGACCTGGCACGGTGCCAGCGGACAGCACCGCGATGAAGTCCACTGGGAGAACAGCGGACCGGAGAGCTTCATGCACCACGTCATCACCAAAAGCGTCCACATAGGACGCTCCGGCGACCAGTGCGGCCCTGGCGACCCGGTCCCCGAGAATGGCGGACGGGCCAGCGCAGTTGAGGACTACCGTACACCCTCGGCAGAACTCGGCCAGCCGGGCCTCGTCCGTGATGTCCGTCTCCACCACCTCCGCACCCGGCCTGACCTGCGCGGGACGCCGTCGCGATCCCAGGCGCAGCGGCAGTGGCAGCAGCTCGGCAGCGGCCGAGCCGACCGCGCCGGAGGCGCCGAGCAGCCCGATCACCGGCCCGCCCCTGGCAGCAGGGCGAGCACACCGGCGGCGTTGGCCGGGCCGAGGCAGGTGAAGTGGTCGCCGGGGATCTCCTCGATCCGCAGCTCGCCAAGGCACAGCTCTTGCCAGTACGTCGTCATCCCGGCGTGCAGGTCGGGCACGAAGTGCACGTCGCCGCGGTCCATCAGGAAGGTGATGTCCCCGGCGTAGGGCTCGGCCTCGAACGTGGTGACCGCGCGCAGGCTGTGCGCGAACACCGCGAAGCTCGCCGCCAGGTCGACCGGCTCGGCCAGCAGCGCGCCGATCGCGGCCAGCCGCTGCCCGTGCGGGCGCAGGGCCAGCGCGCCGAACCGGGCGGCGACCTCGGCGAACTCGCCGTCCAGCGCGGCGAAGCAGCCGTCGGGGAGCAGGCCGGGGCTGTGCCGGAGCACGGCCTGCACGGCCGCGCCGAGCCGCTGCTCGTCCTCGGGGTAACCGAGCCGGGCCGGGTCCACCTCCAGCAGCCTGGCGAAGGCATACTCCAGCAGCAGCTCATCCTCGATGCGGTAGGGCATGCGGTAGCAGCTGATCACGGTGAGGCTGTCCACCTCGGCGCCGGACTCGGCGAGGGTGCGGGCCAGCTCGGTGGCCAGCAGGCCGCCCATGCAGTAGCCGACCACGTCCACCCGGTTGTGCCCGGCCGCGCGCAGCTCCCTCGCGTAGTCGGCGGCCAGCCTGGGCAGCAGCACCTCGGCCGGAATGTCCACATAGGACACTGTCGGTTCCAGGCCGAGCACGGTGCGGCCGCCGCGGCGCAGCTGCTCGACCATGGCGCGGTAGGGCGCGAGGGTGCCGCTGCCGTCGTGCACCAGCACCAGCGCGGGTTCTCTGTTGCCCGGCACCAGCTCGATCAGCGAACTGCCGCCGCCGTGCTGGCCGGTGCTGGCGGGTGCGGCGCGGAGGTGGTCGGCGTAGTCGGCCACGGTGGTGCCGCGCAACACGATCCGCAGCTGGGTCTCCCAGTCCAGGGCGGCGGCCTCGGGGATCTGCTCACGCATCCGGCCGACCACCTTGGCGGCCAGCAGCGAGTCGCCGCCCAGGGCGAAGAAGTCCTCGTCCCGGCCGACCCGGTCCCGGTTGAGCAGTTCGGCCCACACCTGGGCCAGCGCGGTCTCCAGCTCGTCGCGCGGCGGTTCGGCGCTGGCCTCCGGCACGCCGGACTCCACCGGCAACCGGGATGTGAGCGCGGCGCGGTCGAGCTTGCCGTTGGCGGACAACGGCAGCTCGTCCACGATGTGCAGCTGGGCAGGCAGCATGTGCTCGGGCAGCCGCTCGGTGAGGTGGCGGCGCAGCGCGGTCTCGTTGACCGGCTGCCGGTCGGTCTTCACCCTGGCCACGAACACGTGCTGGCCCACCTCGGGGAAGTGGTCCTGCGGCCGGGGCAGGCAGGCCAGGACCTGCGCGCCCACGCCGTCGAGCTGCGCACGCCACTCCGGCGCGGAGAGGAACACGCGGTGGTCGTGCCGCCGCAGGTCCTCGTAGCCGGTGAGGCCCTCGTGGAACTCCTTGGAGATCAGCAGCGGGTGGTTGTCGCCGGTGGCGTCGATGAACACCAGGTGCCCGCCGGGCCGCAGCACCTCGCGGAGCCGGGCCAGCACGGTCGGGATGTGCTTGGCGTTGTGCAGCACGTTGGCGCACAGCACCACGTCCACCGAGTTCGGCCGCATGTCCTGCCGGACCAGGTCCACGTTGAGGTCGAAGATCCCGTAGTCCACCCAGGGGTAGTCGGCGTAGCGCTTGCTCGCCTCGGTGAGGAAGAACTGGGACAGGTCGGTGAACCGGTAGCGCACGTCGAACTCGGCCAGCGCCGGGATGAGGTCGGTGCTGGTGCCGCCGATGCCCGCGCCGACCTCCAGGATCCGCAGCGGTTCCGGTCCCTGGTGGGCGGCGGCGAGCTCGCGGACCGCGCCCACCACGAACTGGTTGATGTACCGGCCGATCAGGTTGGTCTGGTAGATCGCCTCCGCCACGGTGAGCTGCCCCTGCGGGAACAGCAGGGTGAGCGGGTCGATCTCGTCGCGGAACAGCGCGGGCAGGTGCGCGGAGCTGGCCCGCACGTAGTCGAGCAGCTCGCGACCGTAGCGGAGTTCGACCTGGAGTTCGTCCACTATGGACCACAGGTCGGCGGTCTCGCCCTCAGCGCGCAGGCCGTGGTAGTGCTCGCCGTCGCGGTGCAGCAGCCCGGCTCCGGTGAGCGCGTGCAGCCAGCGGTGCACGAGGCCGTGGTGCCGGGGCACCGCGCCGAGCGCCTCGATCACCTCGGCCGCGGAGTGCCTTGCCCCGGCGGAGAATAATCCGGCGTCGTGCAGCGTCCCGGCCATGATGCGCAGGGTGACCCGGTCGAAGGCGGCGGTGAACGCGGCGTAGCGGTCCGGGTCGCGGTCGGCGACCACCGCGTTCGCCCTGGCCGCGGCCCGGTCGGCCAGCTCCGCGTCCGGCGCACTGTCCGATGTGGACTTGGCGGCCGGGGTGGCGAAGGCGACCAGTCTGCGGTCCAGGGTGGTCTCGCCGACGACCAGTGCGGCGGCCGATCCGACGGCCGGGTGGGTGGTCAGCGCGGACTCCACCTCGGCCAGCTCGATCCGGTGGCCGCGGATCTTGACCTGGTTGTCCTCCCGGCCGAGGAACTCGATCACGCCCTGCTCCCGGTAGCGGCCGAGATCACCGGTGCGGTACAGGCGTTCCCCGGTGACCGGGTGCCGGCGGAAGCGTTCGGCGGTGCGCTCGGTGTCGCCGAGGTAGCCGAGGGCCAGGCCGTGGCCGCCGATGTACAGCTCACCGGGCACCCAGTCCGGGCAGGGTCGCAGGGCGTGGTCGAGCACGTGGAAGGTCTGGTTGGTCAGCGGGGTGCCGTAGGGGATGCTGCGCGCCCCGGCCGGGACCTCGTCGATGGGGTGGTGGATGGACCAGATGGCGGCCTCGGTGGCGCCACCGAGGCTGGTCAACTGGAGCTGGGGAACGCGGGCGCGCACCCGGTCGGGCAGGGTGACCGGGATCCAGTCGCCGGAGAGCAGCGCGGTGCGCAGGCTGGGCAGCTCGATCCCGGGTTCGGCCTCCAGGTAGTGCTGGAGCATCTCCAGCTGCGCGGGCACCGAGTTCCACACCGTGACGCCGTGCCTGGCAACGAGTTCTGCCCAGTGCGAAGGGTCGCCCCTGCGGTCGGCGGCGGGCAGCACCAGCGCGCCACCGGCGCCGAGCACGCCGAAGATGTCGAAGACGGACAGGTCGAAGCCGAGGCCGGCCAGGCCGAGCACCCGGTCCGCGCCGGTCACCGCGAAGCGCTGGTTGATGTCGCGCACGGTGTTGAGCACGGCGCGGTGGCTCATCATGACGCCCTTGGGCGTGCCGGTGGAGCCGGAGGTGTAGATCACGTAGGCCAGCTCGTCCGGGTCCGTGTCCAGTTGCGGCAGCACGGATCCGAACGGGTCCAGCGCATCGACCGCGACCACTCGCACGGTCTCCGGCCAGGTGTCCCCGGCGAGCCAGGACTGGGTGAGCACCAGGCGGCAGCCCGCGTCGGCCAGCACCAGGTCGCGGCGGGCGGCCGGCTGGTTGGTGTCCACCGGCACGTACGCGCCGCCGCCGAGCAGCACGCCGAGCACGGCGGCGACCTGCTCGATCCCCTTGTCCATCACCACCGCGACCCGGCCGCCCCCGGCCGCGTGCACGGTCCCGGCGACCGCGGTGGCCTGGCGCAGCAGCTCGCCGAAGCTGACCACCCGCTCCCCGGCCAGCAGCGCCGGGGCGTCCGGTGTGGACAGTGCGGCGCGCAGGAAGTCCTCGTGCAGCAGCCCTTCCGGCAGCGGGGCCGTCGTGGCGTTGACCCGGTCGCGGACCGCGCGCTGGCTCGCGGGCAAGGCGACCGGGTCGGCCGCGGTCCAGGCGGTCTCGTCGGCGGCCAGGCCGCGGAGCAGGTCGGCGAAGGCGGCAAAGGCGTCCTCGACCAGGCCGTCCGGGAACAGGCCGGTGCGCACGTCCCAGTTGAGCAGCAGCTGCCCCTTGGCCTCCATGGCCTGGCAGTCGATCCACACCTGCGGGGTCTGGGTGATGCCAAAACCCAGGTCTCCCAAGGCGAGCAGGCCGTTGGCGTGCGCCTCGTCAGAGTCGTCGCCCAGGCCGATCATGCTGGTGAACACCACCGGCATCAGCGCGGCGGCCCGGCCGCGGCGGCGAGCCAGCTCGCGGAGCACCTCCACGCCGGTGCACAGCCGGTGGTCCATGTCCGCCCACAGCCTGGCTTGCAGGGCCTGGGTGAGCCCGGCCAGGTCGCGGGGTTCGGTGCGGTCGACCTCCAGCAGGTTGACCGAGGTGAAGTCGCCGATCAGCTGGTCCACCTGCGGGTGCAGCGGCAGCCGGTTGAGCAGGGTGACGTTGAGGGTGAACCGGGGGTTGCGGCTCCACCGGCCGATCACCTCGGCGAACACCGAGAGCACCGCGGCCGAGGCGGTGACCCCGTGCCGCGCGGCCAGTCCGCGCAGCGCGGACCATTCCACTGTGGCCAGTGTGATTCGGTGCCTGGTGAACTCGGCCCGGCCGCGGCTGCGGGCGTTGTCGGCCAAGGGCAGCTCGGGTGCGCCGGGCAGGCTGTCGATGCGGTCCCACCAGTAGGCGTGGTCGCGGGCGCGGGCCGCGGCGTGCGCGGAGCCGCTGTCGCCGAGGGCGCGTTCGGCCAGCACGTAGTCCCGGAAGGTGATCTCCAGCTCGGGCAGCGGCCGGTCCGGGTGGTGGTAGAGCCTGCCCAGCTCGGTCAGCAGCCGGTTGACGCTGAGGTAGTCGGCGATGAGCAGGTCCACCGAGATGTGCAGCACCGCGCGGTCGTCGGCGCGGGTGAGCCGCAGGTCGTAGAGCGGCCACTGATCGGGCTGGTAGATGTGGTCGGCCAGGGCCACCCTGGTGCGCTCGATCGCCTGGGCCACCTCGGTCTCCGGCCTGCCGCGCAGGTCGTCCGTCCTGATCGGACGGTCCGGCACCTCGGCCAGCACCTGCTGGTAACCGCCGGGGTGCACGATCGCGCGGAGCATGTCGTGGCGGCGCACCAGGATCGCCCAGGCGGCGGAGAGCCGGTCCGGGTCCAGGTCGGGGAAGGTCAGCTCCAGGTAACCGTGGCACGACACGCCGCCGTAGTCGAAGGCGTCCTGGCGGCCGAGCAGGTAGGCGGCCTGGATGTCGGTGAGCGGGAAGGGTTCGGTGCGCTCGTGGGGCCGGGCGGTGAGCGCGGCCTCGCCTGCCTGGTCGGTGAGGTGCGCGAGCACGGTGCTCTTGTGCGCTTTCAGCCGGGCGAGCAGGTCGCCGGTGAGCACGCCGGCGGGGGCGCGGTAGCGCAGCTGCCCCTCGTCGGCCCACAGCCGGACGCCCAGGGCGCCGAGTTCGGCGAGCAGTGCGGCAACGGGTTGGCGTGCGGTCACAGGGCACCTTCTTCGAAGGACAGCTCGGGGTCGAGCTGCTGGGTCTGGGTGAGTGCCGCGAGCGCGGCGATGGTGGGGGCGGCGAAGAGCTGGCGCAGGCTCAGCTCAAGGCCGAACTCGTTGTGCACCAGGGCGACCAGCTTCATGGCCAGCACCGAGTCCCCGCCGAGGGCGAAGAAGTTCTCCTGCCGTCCCAGGCCGGGCAGGCCGAGCAGCCTGGCCCACAGCGCGGCCAGCCGGGTCTCCAGCTCGCCCCTCGGCTCGTCGCCGCCCTGGTCGCCCGTCGCCTCGGCCAGCTGGGCCAGCGCCTTGCGGTCGACCTTTCCGTTGGCGGTCAACGGGAACTCGGTGACCTGGTCGATCCGGGGCGGTACCGCGTAGGCAGGCAGGCGTTCACCGAGGAAGGCGTGCATGCCGGTGGTGTCGAGATTCTCGTGCTCCAGCACGAAGGCGTGCAGGCGCTGGTGGCCGCGTTCGCCGAGGGCGATGGCCACCGCCTGGCGCACCAGCGGGTGTGCCTCGATCGCGGCTTCGACCTCGCCGAGCTCGATCCGGTGGCCGCGGATCTTGACCTGGTGGTCGACCCGGCCAAGGAACTCCAGGGTGCCGTCCGGCCAGTACCGCCCCAGGTCGCCGGTGCGGTACCAGCGTTGCCCGTCGTGCTCGACGAACCGGGCCGCGGTGCGCTCGGGATCACCGCGGTAGCCGGTGGCCACGCCGACGCCGCCGATCCAGAGTTCGCCGGGTGCCCAGTCGGGGCGGTCCCGGCCGCGTTCGTCGACCACCCGGTAGCGCTGGTTGCGCAGCGGGAAGCCGTAGGGCACGGACGTCCAGTGCCGCGGCACCTCGCGCACGGTCAGCGCGTTGGACCAGATGGCCGCCTCGGTCGCGCCGCCGAGCGCGACCAGACGGCAGTCGGGGGTGGCCGCGCGCAGCCGGGCTGGCAGGTCGAGGCCGACCCAGTCGCCGCTGAGCAGGGCCAGCCGCAGCGGCGGGAACTCAGCGGTCTCCCCTGCGGCCAGCAACATGTCCAGCAGCGCGGGCACCGTGTTCCACACCGTGACCCGGTGCTCGCGGCACAGCTGGAGCCAGCGCCCGGCCTCACGGCGCTCCTCCTCACCGATGAGCACCAGCGCGCCACCGGCGGCGAGCAGGCCGAAGATGTCGTAGACGGACAGGTCGAACTCCAGCCCCGACACCGCGAGCACCCGGTCCTCGGGACCAACGCCGAAGCGTTCGTTGATGTCCTCGACGGTGTTGACCGCGGCCCGGTGCGAGACCTCGACCCCCTTGGGCTCCCCGGTGGAACCGGAGGTGGCGATCAGGTACGCGGTGCTCGCGCGGTCC
This sequence comes from Crossiella sp. NPDC003009, assembly GCF_053591555.1. Classification (NCBI taxonomy): domain Bacteria; kingdom Bacillati; phylum Actinomycetota; class Actinomycetes; order Pseudonocardiales; family Pseudonocardiaceae; genus Crossiella; species Crossiella sp. NPDC003009. The sequence continues at coordinate 76,636 of NZ_JBSFUA010000016.1, forward strand.
ACCCGAATCGGCGCGGGCAGCGGCGCGGCCCGCTGAGCGTCCACAATGGACTCTTTATCCAGGCTGGTGACGACGTTGGCAATCCGCCGGATCCGCTCCTGGCGCTCCGCCGGGTGGTCCACGCCGATCGGCACGTAACAGCCACCGGCGGCGAGCGCGCCGAGCACGGCGGTGATCTGCGCCGGCCCCTTGGGCAGGGTGATCGCCACCGAGTCGCCGGGCTTGACGCCCGCCGCGACCAGGTGCCCGGCCACCCGCAACGCGCGTTCGGCCAGTTCGCGATAGGTCAGCTCGCCGCCGTCCCAGCACAGCGCGATCCGCTCCGGCGCTGCGGCGGCCATGGCGAAGAAACCCTCGTGCAACAACCGATCCGGTTCCGGGCCGTCGGTCTGGTTGACCCGCTGCCGCACGGCCTGCTGGTCGGCGGGCAGCAGCTCCGGCAGCGGCTGCACCCAGGCGGCCGGGTCCTCGGCCAGCCGCCACACCAGGTCGCGGTAGGCGGCGAACATGGCGTCCAGCAGCCCGGCCGGGAACAGCTCGGCCACCGCGTCCCAGTGGCACACCAGGTCGCCCGCGGCCTCGTAGACCTGCTGGTCCAGCCACACCTGTGGGGTCTGCGAGATGGCCCAGACCTGTTCCAGCCGGGCCGCGGCCAGGTTCTCCCACATGGACTGGTCGAGGCCGAGCGCGCTGGTGAACACCACCGGCATCGCGGCCGCGGCCACACTGCCCAGTCGCCTGGCCAGTTCGCGCTGCACCCGCACCGCGGAGAAGTCCCGGTGCTCCAGGTCCCTGGCCAGCTGGCCCTGGGTGCGGCGCACCGCGGCAACCCAGCTCTCCCCGGGTTCGGGCTGGTGGGCGAACAGGGCCAGGGAGGTGAAGTCGCCGACGATGTTGGCCAGGTCGGGGTGCAGGTCCCTGCGGTCGAACAGGGTCAGGTTGACCGTCAGCTCCTGCTGCGCGCTCCAGGCGGCCAGCACCTCGGCGTAGCAGTGCAGCAGCACCGCGGACGGGGTGAGGCGGTGCGCGCGAGCGAGGTCCTTGATCCGCTGCCAGTCCCGCGCGGGCAGCCGGGCGGAGCGGCGGGTGAAGTGCGGTCGCACCACGGTCGCCGGGTCCACGGCCAGCGGCAGCTGCGGAGCGGCCGGCAGCGCAGGCAGCCGGTCCAGCCAGTAGTCCACGGAGGACTGCTTGGCCAGGTCGACACCTTCCACCGCGAGCAGGTAGTCCCGGAAGGAGACGTCCACTGTGGACAGTTCGGCGTCTGGGTCGACGTAGAGCCTGGCGGCCTCGGAGAGCACGATGAAGGTGCTCATGCCGTCGAAGACGATGTTGTCCAGGCTGATGCCGATGCGCAGCCGGTTGCCGCCGTGCCGGACCGCGCGGATGTCGAACAGCGGCCAGGTCGACAGATCGGTGACCCGGTGCGACAGCTCCTCCCGCAGCGCGGCCAGCGCGGCCTGCTCGTCGGTCCCGGCCTCGGTGACCTCGATGGTGAAGCGCGGCACCTCGGCCAGGATGCGCTGGCGGCCGTCGGCGTCGAAGACCGCGCGCAGCATCTCGTGCCGCCGGATCAGCCGGTTCCACACCTGGGCCAGGCGCTCGGGGTCCACGTCCACGCCGTCGAACTCGAAGTAGGAGTGCGCGCCCACCCCGCCGAGCACGAACTCGCCGCTGCGGCCGAGCAGGTAGGCGCGCTGCACGTCGGTGCACGGGAAGGGTTCGTGCCGGTTGGCCGGGTCGGGCCGCAGTGCCACCGACGGCTCGTCCTCGGTCCGGCCACTGTGGACGGTGGCGGCGAAGTCGGCGAGCCGGGGGTTGCCGAAGAGCCGGTCCAGTCCGGCGTCGGCGAACCCGGCCGCGGCCAGCCGGGCGATCAGCCGGGTGGCGACCAGGCTGTCCCCGCCGAGCAGGAAGAAGTCGGACTCGCGGCCGATCTCACCGACCCCGAGCACCTCGGCCCACACCGCGGCAACCGCGATCTCGGTCTCACCCCGCGGCGGAGTGAGGAGCTGCTCCGGTGTGGCGTGCTCGGTGAGCTCGCGGCACACCCGGGCGCGGTCGATCTTGCCGTTGACGGTGAGCGGGATCTCCGGCAACACCACCAGCAGGTCGGGCACCATGTGCGCGGGCAGCCGTTCGGCCACCGCGGCCAGCACCGCCGTGCTGTCCACTTCAGACTCAGCGGTGATCGCGGCGAACAGGCGGCGGCGGTCCACGCTCGGCGTCACCACCGCGCGCCACACCCCGGCGCACTGTTCCAGGGCGTGCTCGACCTCGCCGAGCTCGATCCGGTGGCCGCGGATCTTGACCTGGTGGTCGGCCCGGCCGAGGAACTCCAGGGTGCCGTCCGGCCAGTACCGGCCCAGGTCACCGGTGCGGTACCAGCGTCCTCCGTCATATTCCACAAAGGATTGGGCGGTCAGCTCGGCATCACCGCGGTAGCCGGTGGCCACCCCCGCGCCGCCGATCCACAGCTCGCCGGGCACCCAGTCCGGCCGGTCCCGGCCGCTCTCGTCGACCACCCGGTAACGCTGGTTGCGCAACGGAAAGCCGTAGGGCACCGACACCCACTCGGCGGGCACCCGCTCGATCTCCAGCGCGTTGGACCAGATCGCCGCCTCGGTGGCACCGCCGAGGGCGACCAGCAGGCAGTGGCCGTCGCTGGCCGCGCTCAGCCTGGGCTGGAGGTCCAGACCCACCCAGTCGCCGGAGACCAGGGCGAGGCGCAGGCTGTCCCGCAGCCCGCGCTCCCCCGCCGCGACCAGCAGCATGTCCAGCAGCGCGGGCACCGTGTTCCACACCGTGATCCCGTGCCGTCGCACCAGCTCGGCCCAGCGGGCGGCGTCCCGGCGCTCGTCCTCGGTGATGGTGACGATCGAGCCGCCTGCGGCGAGCGGCCCGAAGATGTCGTACACGGAGAGGTCGAAGTCCAGCGCGGACACCGCGAGCACCCGGTCACCGGGGCCGATGTCGAAGCGCTCGTTGACCTCCTCGACGGTGTTCACCGCGGCCCGGTGCGACACCTCGACGCCCTTGGGTTCCCCGGTCGAGCCGGAGGTGAAGATCACGTACGCGGAGGCGTCCGCGGCCGGCTCGACCGGCGCGGGCAGCGGCGTGCACCCGGCGGCGGCGGTCAGCGCGGCGGCGTCCACGGTGACGGAAACCCCGGCTCTGGCCAGGATTCGCGCGCGGCGCAGCGGCGGCTGGTCAACCCCGATCGGCACGTACATACCACCGGCGGCGAGCACGCCAAGCACCGCGATGATCTGGTCCGCGCCCTTGGGCAGGGTCACCGCGACCGGGTCGCCGGCGCGCACCCCGGTGGCGGTCAGCCAGGCGGCCAGGCGCAGCGCGCGGGCGGCGACCGTGCCGTAGTCCAGATCGCCGTCCGCGCCGCGGATCGCGGTCCGGCGCGGATCCCGTTGGGCCCAGGCGAAGAAGTCCTCGTGCAGCAGCTTGCCGGACTCGACCCGGGTGCTCGCGTTGACGGCCTGTCGCACCGCCCGCTGCGCGGCAGGCAGCTCCAGCGGGGCCGGCAGGTCCCAGGTGTCGGTCTTGGCGGCGAGGTGGCCGACCAGGCGGGTGTAGCCGTCGAACAGGTCATCGACGAGGCCCTCGGGGAACAGCTCGTCCACCGCGTCCCAGGCCAGCAGCAGCTCGCCGTTGTCCTCGTAGACCTGGTGGTCCAGCCAGACCTGCGGGGTCTGGGAGAGCATCCAGCTCCACTCCCCCAGCTCCGCGCGCACCCGGGGCGGGATGAACTCGCCGCCCAGGTTGCAGGCGAAGACCACCGGCGCGCTGCGCTCCCGCCCGGCATCGGCTCTGGCCAGCTCGCGCAGCACCTCGATGCCGGAGTAGTCGGCGTGCTCGACGTTGCGCCGCAAGGTGGTCTGCACAGCCTTCGCGCGGTCCACAAAGGACTGTGGCGCGGACACGTCGACGGGTAACAGCACCAGGTTGGTGAAGTCGGCGACCAGGTGCGGGACCTGGGCGTGCAGCTGCTGCCGATCGAACAGCGGCAGGTTGAGCAGGAAGCGCGGCGCGGCGCTCCACCGGCCCAGTGCCTCGGCGTAGGCGGTGGCCAGCGCCATGGCGGCGGTGACCCCGCGGGCGCGCGCCCGTTCCTGGAACCGCTGCCAGTCCGTTGTGGACAGTCGGTGGGTGCGGCGGCGGAACCACGGCCGGTGCACGGTTTCCGGGGCGGTGGCCAGTGGCAGCTGTGGCCCGCCGGGCAGCTCGTCCAGCTGATCTTGCCAGTAGGCCTTGGCGCGCTCGCGGTCGGCGGCGCGGGCGGCCTCGCGCTGGGCGAGGTACTGCGGGAAGCTGAAGTCCAGCGGCGGCAGGGCTTCGCCGCGGCCGACGTACAACTCGGCCAGGTCGGCCAACAGGATCTGGATGCTGAGCACGTCGGCGACCAGCAGGTCGATGTTGAGGTGCAGCACCGAGCCGCCGTCGAGCTGGGTGAGCTGGACGTCGAACACCTCGCCCCGCTGCACCGCCAGCCGCCGGTGCCCGAGCTGCTCGCGCACCTCGGCCAGCCGAAGCGCCGCAACGGGTCTGGCCAGCCCGGTGAGATCACGCACGGTCAGCCCCGGCCACGGGCTCTCCGGCAGCACCTGCTGGGTGCCGTCCTCGTGGAACCGCGCCCGCAGCATCGGATGCCGCGCCGCCAGCGCCCGCACCGCCGCCTCCAGGCGTCCGGCTTCCAGCGGTGGTCCGGTCAGCTCCACGCAGGCGTGGCAGCCGACCCCGCCGAGCCGCTGGTCATCCCGCCGCCCGATCCAGTACGCGTGCTGCACCGGGGTTAAGCCGAACGGCGCAGTGGGATCAACCTCGGGCACCACGGCCGGACTGGCAACTTCCTGACTCTCGCCAAGGCGTCGGCACCACTCCCCCAGCGTCGGGTGCTCGGCCAGCTCCGCGGCTGAGACCCGGACTCCGGCCCGCCGCCAGCGCCCGACCAGCTGCATCAACCGGATCGAGTCCAGTCCCAGCTGTAGCAGATCGTCCTGCTCCGCCAGACTCTCCGGCGCCACCCCCAGCACCGCGGCGACCGCTTCCCGGACCGCATCGCGCGTCAACGCCCCGCCCACACAGGCACCCCATCCCCATCGACGTCACTCACCAGAGTGAGTACTTAGGGCAGCCTAACCTGAGCTTTTGTTCGTTGTTCAAACCGGTTTCGATTTTATGATGACGATCACGGCCCCGATCGGCTCGGTGCTAGCGAAGCTCGTCGCACTACGGTTCGCCTGCCCGCCCGTACTGTGCCGGATACCCCTGCGTCTTGGACAGCCCTTCCACATAGACACCTTTGCGCTTGAGTTGACGAGCACCGCGCACGTCTGCCCAGCCGTCGGTGATCACTGAGCGCAACCGGGTCAACCCGGTCAGCGGTGTCAGGTCGAGCGTGTGCCTGCCGTGGTCGTCGAGCAGGACGAGCTGTTCCAGCGACTCGGCCGCGGCCAGCGCGCTCAGGTCCATGGTCAAGCCGGAGTCCCAGAGTTCCAGCCGGGTCAGCCGGGGCAGCAGCGGGCGCAGCACGGCCAGTCCGCCGAGCGCGATGGCGCCGCGCAGCACCAGCGTGCGCAGCGAGGTCAGCGCGCACAGGGCGTCCAGCCCGTTCCAGCGGCCGGCGATGAGCAGGTCGAGCCGGGTCAGATTTGGGATCCGGTGCAGCGCGGGCAGTCCGGTCAGGCCCGGCGCCCGCACGGCCAGGTGCGCCAGCTCCGGCAGGTCGCCGTGGAAGCGCAGCCGGACCGGGTTCTCGTTGCCGATGTGCAGCTCGCGCAACCGCGGCACCAGATGTGCCCAGGCGGCCTGTGCCGCGTTGACCTGGATCGGGCCGTCCGGCCGGAACGGCACCTGCCTTGCGTAGTCCTCGGGATCGTAGTAGCGCCAGCAGTCCACCAGCACCCGCTGCACTTCCGGCGACGGGTGGGCCGCGTACTCGCGCAGCAGGGCCAGCGCCCGGGGACCGCCGACGTGCGCGGCGGCCAGCACACAGGCCACCGCGGTCTCCCCGGAGTAGGAGGCGATGCCGGGCGGCAGGTGGTCCAGCACCACCTCGCCGACCACGGCCAGCTCAGCCGCGGCCTTGGTGTCCTTGGGCGGCAACAGCTTCTCCGTGGCCAGCCGCACCCGCTCCAACAGCTCGGCCGGCAGCGTGGAGGCGCCGCCGCCCGCAGCCACCGCGAGCATGCGCAGCGTGGTGGCGTGGTCGGGACTGCGCTTGGCCCGGCTGAGCAGGCCGCGGATCAGCTCGGCGCGCTGCGCCAGGTTGGCCTGGCCGGGGGTCATCAGCACCACCTCCCGCCAGGCCACCTCGTGCGCCCGCTTGATGAGCATGGGAATGTGGTTCTCCTCCGCGATCTCACCGGCCGCCAGGTACTCCTGGAAGGTGCGGTGCACGAAGTCGATCCGGCCCACCACCGGTTCCCTGATCAGTCCACTTCGGACCAACAGGTGGTCCAGCACCTCCCTGGGTGCCAGCGCGTTCACCCGGAAGCTGGGCATCAGCTGGAGCTTGCGGAACATGGTGGCCTCCACCTGGCCACGGTCCAGTTCGGACTGTTCGTTGAGGGTGAGCCGCCAGGCCAGGTCGCGCAGCAGCGTCACCTTGCCGCGGTAGTCGAGCACCTTGTCCAGCGGCATCCGGATGCCGCGCCGGTCGTCCCGGTGTTCCAGGAACATCTCCAGTGCCGCCTGGTACAGGCCGTTGCGGTCCTGCGGCAGGCGGGACTCGCGGTCCAGGTTGAGCGCGCACAGCATGGCGCACAGCAGCGGGCTGGTGGCCAGCTGGGCGAGGTGGTGCTGGGTGTCCAGCTTGCGCAGCAGTTCCGCTTGACAGGCGGGCAGTTCGGTTTCCAGATCGGGCGGGGCGAGGGTGGCCATGGCCTCGTGCCACTGGCGGATGAAGGCGCGGATGTCCGCACGCGCCATAGGTTCTACGGTCACGGTGTGGAAGTCCTCGGAGGCCAGCCAGTCCTCGGCCACCGCGGCAGGGCGGGAGGTGATGACGAACCTGGCTCGCGGGTAGGCGTGCAGCCAGGAGTCCAGCCAGGACCGGACTTCCTTGCGCCGCACGGCAGGCAGCTCGTCCACGCCGTCGATGAGCACCAGCGCCCGGCCGGAGCCGAGCGTGCGGTGCACCCAGTTCGGCGGCTGTAGCTCAAAAAGCGGGTCGTCGGCGCCGGTGAAGAGCTCGCCGGGCCGGGGGAATCGCAGGGTGTCGGCGAAGCTGCGCAGTTTGACCAGGAACGGCACGCACCCGTTCCAGGAGGCCAGGTCGCCGTCGAAGGCGTTGCGGGCGGCGGTGACCGCGAGCCAGCGCAACAGGGTGGTCTTGCCGCAGCCCGCCTCGCCGCGGACGAAGGTGCGCGCGTGCCCGGCCAGCGTGGTGGACAGGCGGGTGGCGCCGGTGGCGGTGAGGTTGAGGTAGGCGATGCTGAGCTTGACCCTGGCCCGATGCCGCAGCGGCAGGCCGAAGAGCTCCAGCAGGTCCCAGCGGGTGCTGATCAGCTCCAGGTAGCGGAAGCGGAAGTCCTCATCGTGGTCGGCCCCGGCCGGCGCGTCCAGGGTGGTGTAGGGCAGGCGGTCCAGGATCAGCGCGAGCTGACCGGCCAGGTCGGTGAGCCGGGCCAGGGTCTCCGCGGAGGCCCTGGCGGGGAAGGGTTTCAGCTGGGTGATCATGCGGACCAGGCACAGGCAGGCCAGGTCCAGCAGCCGGTCGTAGACGGTGTGCGCGTCGGCGCTCAGGCCGGTGGGCGCGGGCACCTTGGCCCGGATGGCGATGGCCAGCTTGCGCGCGTCGGCATCGGCGGCGAACAACCGATCGTCGGACAGGTCGGCCTCGGCCAGCGTGTCGCCGACGGCGAGCGCGGCGGCGGTGAGCTCCCGTTCGTCCAGGGCGCGGAAGTCCTCGCGGGCGCGGTCCAGCAGCCGCTCCAGCACCTCGGTGACCATGCGGTCCAGCTGGGCGAGGACCTTGCGCCGGGTGAGGGTGTCCGTCCAGTGACCGCGTACCAGCTCGGCCAGGTCGGTGTGCCGTTCGACCCGGTCGCGGTGGTCGGCCAGCAGGGTGCGGGCGGCCTGCAGGACCACCGCGTTGGCCGCCTTGAGGGCGGAACCGCCCAGGTCGATCATGGCAACCGAGCGTAGTGACCCGGGTCAGCGCGGGTAGCGGATTCCGTTGAAGTTGACTCGAATCGAGTACACCGAGCTGGTCGCACAGATGTATAGGTTATTCCTTTTGGGACCGCCAAAAGTGAGGTTGGCGCAGACCTCGGGCACCCGCAGCTTGCCGATCAGCGTGCCGTCCGGGGCGAAGCAGTGCAGCCCGTCCCCCGCGGCCAGCCAGACCCGGCCCAGCTCGTCCAGCCGGATGCCGTCCGGGTTTCCGGCGGTGCACTCGGCGAAGACCTCACCGCCGCTGAGGGTTCCGTTGTCCCGCACGGTGAATCGCCGGATGTGCCGGTGGCGGGTGTCGGCCACGTACAGCTGCTGCTCGTCGGCGGAGAACGCCAAACCGTTGGGGCGCGCGAAATCCTCGGCAACCCTGGTGACCTCGCCGCCCGGGTCGATGCGGTAGACGTGGCAGCCGTCGGTCTCACTCTCGGCCCGGTTGCCCTCGTAGTCGCTGTCGATGCCGTAGCTGGGATCGGTGAACCAGAGCGACCCGTCCGATCGTTGGACGATGTCGTTGGGACTGTTGAGCTTCCGCCCCTGCCACTGGTCGGCGAGCACGGTGACGGTGCCGTCCGGTTCGGTCCGGGTGACCCGCCGCGCGCCTTGTTCACAGCTGACCAGGCGGCCCTGCCGGTCCACGGTGTGGCCGTTGCTGTAGTTGGCCGGCTGCCGGAAAACGCCGACGGCGCCAGTAGTCTCGTCCCAGCGCAGCATGCGGTCGTTGGGGATGTCGCTGAACACCAGGTACCGCCCGGCCGGGAAGTAGGCGGGCCCTTCGAGCCAGCGCCCACCGCCGAAGAGGACCTCCAGGTAGTCATCCCCCGCGACCCGCTGGAACCGCTCGTCCAGCACCTCGTACACAGCCCGTACTCGGTCAGCCATCTCTGCCTCTCCCTGAATCAGGTTCGGCGATAAGCTAGCATGACCACATGAGGTTCTGTCGATGATGGATGACACAGATCGCAGTCTGCTCGCAGAGCTACAGCGGGACGCCACCCAGTCCTATGCCGCCCTGGGCGCCGCGGTGGGCCTGTCCGCAGGCGCGGCACACGAGCGGGTCCGGAAACTGAAGGAACGTGGGATCATCCGCCGCACCACCGTCGAGGTCGACCCGGCCGCGATCGGCGCGGGCGTGCTGTCCTTCGTACTGGTGGAATCCAAGGCCTGGATGGGCGAAGCCGCCACCCAGAAAGCCTTCGCGGCGATACCGGAGATTCAGGAAGCGCACATCGTGGCGGGCGCGGCCTCGGTGATGCTGAAAGTGCGGACCGGCACCACGGAACAGTTGCAAGACGTGCTACGCCGCGTCTTCGCGGTCAAAGGAGTCTCCGGCACCCAGACGGTGATGTCCCTGGAGACGATGTTCGAGCGATCAGTCCACTGTGGACACCCTGGACCCGTGGGCACGCCGGGCTGACAGACGGCGCGCCCACGGGAGATCAAGGACGTCAGTACCAATGCGGCCGGCCACCCACGGCTCGGCCGGTTCCGCCGAGGACCGCCAGGACCAGCCCGATCACGACCAGCACCATGCCGATCGTCCACAGGACGGAGATGTCGGCAAGAAACCCAATGAGGAGCAGGATCGCACCGAGAATGATCACTGTTGCCTCCCTTTCTGGTGGGGACGCTTCGGGGATTACCGTCCCCACACCTGGCCAAACCTGCCGCGCGGGGGTGCGGCCGTTCGGCCCAGCGGGGCGGCTAGTCCCGGATCATCGACACGCCTCTCTGGTCAGTGTGCAGCTCCACTCCTTGTCTCAGCAACGGCTCGAAGTCCAGATCATCAAGTTTAGCGTTGGTGTGCACCGTTTCCAGCTGTGGCAACGTGAGCAGCGGGCTGAGGTCGGTACCGGGGGCAAGTCCCCACAAGGTCAGTGACCGAAGGTTGGCGCACCTCGGCAACGACGCCAAGTCGAGCGGCTCGTGGACGTTGATGAGCGCGAAGGTCTCCAACTGATCCATCCGCTGGAGCACCTCCAGAACCTGCATGTCCTGGAGGTCGAACACCATCAAGTCACGCAGCTTCGGCAACTCGGCGACCAACTGGAGATCCGTACCGGTGCACGGGTCCCCCAAGGTCAGCACCTCCAGTGCACGCAGGTGCTTGACTGAGGCCAAGTTGGGCGGTCCGTCCACACCATAGAGTGTTAAGACACGGAGATTCGGCAGCCGAGTCAGCGCGGGAATGCCCGTGACCCGCCGGGTGTTGATGAGCGCCACCGTGTCGAGAATCGGAAATAGATCCACGAGCCCATCCAGATCAGCTTGGCCGGCACGTTCGAGGCAGAGGCCGGTCAGCAGGGGCAGGGTCGGTAGGTCATTGATCCTGACGGTCTGGAAGTTGAGCAGGAGCCTTCGGAGCTTCCGGAGAAGCGGTAGGTGGGGAATCATGCCTGGGGCATCAACCCTGATCCAGGCCGAATGGAGTGGTGCATCGGCAAGAACGTCTCGGGCATACTGGCCATGGTCGAAGCTTGCCCAGCTCGCCGCCAAGCCAGCCTGGACTCGCGTGTCAGTCGCGTAGCCAGCCAGGAGCCGTTGTGCTCTCGGCCCGCCGATCATGGCCGCCAAAGCGACACAGTGCTTTGCGCCCGAGCTATCCAAGGGCTCCGAGCGAGCAGGCATGAAGTCCAGCAGCCATTCTCCCGCAGCGGCGAACTCTCGGATCTCATCCCACTGCTTGGGCGGCAGCAACTCCGTCGCAACCTGTTCAATCCGCCGCCGCAACTCCTCCCGGATCGGTCTGGGGTTGGCCATGGCCGTGATCACCAACAGTCGCAGTCTGCGCGCGAGGTCCGGAGCTTCCCGGTCGGCTCGATCGAGCAGGCCGCTGAACAGCTCGACGCGCTGCGGGTTGGTGGCCTGTCCCGGTGTCATCAGCAGAACCTCGCGCCAGGAGGGTTCGTGCGCCTCCTTCACCAGTCGCGGGATGTGGTTCTCCTCGACGATCTCCTTCGCCGCCAGGAACTCCTGCAAGGTCAGGTGCACGAAGTCGATCCGGCCGACCACCGGCTCTCGGATCACTCCGCTGCGCTCGATCAAGTAGTTGAGGATGGTCTCACCGCTGAGATCCTTGCCTGCCAGGCGGATCATCGCACCGGCGGCTTCGGCGAACTTCTGCTCGACCTGACTTCTGTCCACTTCGGACAGTTCGTTGAGCGTCAGGTGCCAGGCTAGCCGTTGCAACAGCGTCTGTTTAGCTTGCAGATCCAGCAGCTGGTCCAGCTCGGTTCGGATGTTCCGGCTCTGATCCCGGTTCACCAGGAGCATCTCCAGGGCCGCCTGGTACAGGCTGGTGCGGTCCTTGGGCAGCTGGGTCTCCCGATCCAGGTTCAGCGCGCACAGCATGGCGCACAGCAGAGGGCTGACGGCCAGTGCCTGGAGGTGGTCCTGGATCGAGAGCTGGCGCAGAAGCTGGTCCTGGAACGTGGGGAGTTCGTCGTCGACGCAGCTCGCCCGCCCGCGAATGGCCTCGTGCCAGCGGCGGACGAAGACGTGCACCTCTTCCGGCCCCATCGGCTGGACTGTGGCCGAGTGGAACTCCAGCCCACTGAGCCAGTCCTGGGTAGCCGCCGCGGGCCGGGAGGTGATGACGTACCGGGCATGCGGATAGGTGCGCACGAGTCCTTGGAGCCAGGACCGGACCAGATCCCTGCGCTGGTGCGGCAGCTCGTCCACCCCGTCGATCAGCATGATCGCCTGGCCCGCCAGCAATTGACGGTGCACCCAGCCTGCTGGGAGGAGTTGGAACAGCGGATCGGTCTCCTTCGCGAAGAACTCGTCCGGCCGGGGCAGCCGCTCGGCCTCAGCGAAGCTGCGCAGCTTGACCAGCAACGGGACCTGGCCATTCCAACGCTCCAGCTCATCCCGGAACCGGCTGCCCGCCGCCGTCACCGCCAGCCACCGCAGCAAGGTGCTCTTGCCACAACCCGCGTCTCCACGCACGAAGGTGCGGCGATGAGCACCCAGCACCTTCGAGAGACGGCTGTCGTAGCTGTCGTCGGCCCGCAAGTTCAGGTAAGCCACGCTGAGCCTGACCGACGACCGCTGGCTGACTGGCACACCGAGCAGGTCCAACCGGTCCATCGTCGAGGTGATGAATTCCAGGTAGCGGAAGCGAAAATCTTCGTCTTTCTCCGCTCCTTCGGGAGCATCGAGGCTGGTGAAGGGCAAACGGTCCAACACACGCTCAACGGCGTCAGCCAGCGCGGTGAGCCGGGACAGCGTCTCGACCGACGCCCGCGGCTGGAAAGCTTCCAGTTGGATGACCAACCGGACCAGGCACAGGCAGGCGATGTCCAGGAGTCGGGAGTAAACAGTCTCCGCGTCAGTGGACAAGCCATCTGGCGGAGTCGTGCGGTCCCGAACCGACCTGGCCAGCTTGCGATGATCCAGATCAGCCTTGAACAGCGCCTCATCCGTCAGCTCATGCCCCGACAACGCTTCGCTAACAGCCGCCAATGCCGCCGCGATCTCGTGTTCCGGCAAATGGCGGAACTCCTGCTCCGCCGGAGCCTGGAACCGGGCGAAGACATCCGTGACCATCCGCTCCAGCTGCTCGCGCACCTTCCGGCGGGTCAAGAAGTCTCCGACACTGGCATTGACCAGCTCCGACAGTTCCGCGAAGCGCTGCTTGCGGGCCTTCAGATCCGGCAGCAACGGCCGGATCACCTGGATGACCGTCTGGGTGGCCACGCGCAGCAGGGACGTTTCGAGAGCGGTCACCGGCAGAGGCTATGCCGGTTAGTTCGGCCGTTGTGTGCGTTGCCGCACGGTGGTAGGCCATTCGGCGACTTGCCCCGGACCGGGTGACTGGCATGGAATCTGGGTCCAGGGGCGAGGTATGGGAGTGCGGTGGCGGTGAATCCGCGGACTGAGGCACAGCAAGAACCCGGCGAGACCAAACCCAGGCGGCTGGCCTGGCTTGATCCGCGGTACATGCTCGCGGAGAACGGGGAGCAGCGGACGCGGTGGTTCATCGCGGTCATCTTGTTCGTGCAGCGGGCCTCCTACCTGATCCCGGCCTCGATCGCGATGGCCAGTGCCGACCTGCACCGGCACTCCAGCCCGGCGCTCAACGGGGCGCTGCTCGGGCTGGCCTGGGGGTGGCAGGGCTATCTCGGCTACTACGTGCGCAAGCACGGCTGGTTCACCTACCGACATGTCGGCGTGGACATCGTGCTGGCCTGTGCGCTGATGACCGTGGTGACCTCCAACGTGCAAGCCGGGTTCGAGTTCACCACGGTCAACTGGGCGCCGAAGTACGCCCTGGGCACCGCGGCGCTGATCGGGGCGGTGCTGCCGCTGCGCTGGGCGCTGGCGCTCAACGCGGTGCCGATGGCCTGGTACGTGCTCACCCTCAGCGCGGAGACCCAGCCGGGCCAGCCGCTGCTGCCCGCGGTGGTCGGGCACCTCAACTCGTGCATCTTCTTCGGCGCGGTCCTCTACTTCATGACCCGGTACCTGACCGCGCAGGCCCAGTACCTGGACGAGCAGACCGAGGCGCGGCTGCGGGCGGAGACCCGGCAGGCCGCCGAGCGGGCCCGGTTCGAGACCAGGACGCGGCACTACCGGGCCTTGCACGACAACGCGCTGGCCACGCTGACCGCGATCTCCATGGGCGGGCTGGACCACCGGTCGGAGGAGGTGCGCAAGCGCTGCGGCAAGGACGCCGAGTACGTGCGGCGGCTGATCGCGGCCGACACCACCAACTCCTTCACCGGGCTGGGCGACCGGCTGGCCGAGGTGGTCACCGACGCCGAAGCCCTTGACCTGCGGGTGCGCTACATCCCGGACACCGTGCCGGGTCACCTGCCGCACCACGTGGTGGAGGCGGTGGCCGACGCCTGCCGGGAGGCGCTGAACAACGTGGCCAAGCACGCCGGCACCGACCAGGCCTGGGTGACCGTGTCCTGGGTGGAGGGCACCCTCAGCGTGCGGGTGGTGGACCGCGGCCGCGGGTTCGACCCGATCCGCACCCCGCGCGGGCAGGGGCTGACCTCCTCCATCGGCGGGCGGATGCGGGAGATCGGCGGGAGTGTGCAGGTCGACTCGATGGCCGACAGCGGGACCTGCGTGGAACTGGTCTGGTCGCATTCGAGTTGACCTTCTGTCCACACCGGACCTTTGCGACGAAAGTCGTGACCGGGGGCTGCCTTCTCCGGTGGCCGGTGCGCGGGCAGAGGTGTTGGCTGGGTGGACAACCCTGTTCCGCCGCCGATTGGGGAGTCCACCATGAGGAGACGACTTCGGCTGCTGCTCGCCGCGACCGCTGTCGCGGCCCTGCCCCTGGGAACCGCTGCCGCCGAACCGGCCGCGGTCCGGGTGATCGCGCAGAACCTGGCCTACACCTGGGGCGTCGGCTTCCTGCCCGACGGCTCCGCGCTGGTGACCGAGCGCAACAGCGCGCGGGTGCTGTCCATCAAGGGCACCGCGGTCAGCACCGCCGCCACCATTCCCGGGGTGCGCCCGGGCGGTGAGGGCGGACTGATGGGCATCGCGGTGTCGCCGAACTACGCCAGTGACGGCTGGATCTTCGTCTACTACACCTCGGCCAGTGACAACCGGATCGCCCGGTTCAAGCTGGGCCAGGCGCCACAGCCCATCGTCACCGGCATTCCGAGGGCCAACATCCACAACGGCGGGCGGCTGGCCTTCGGGCCCGACGGCCACCTCTACGCAGGCACCGGCGACGCCGCCAACACCGCCAACTCGCAGAACCCGAACTCCCTCGGCGGCAAGATCCTGCGGATGACCCTGGACGGCAAACCCGCGCCGGGCAACCCCTCCGGCACCCTGGTCTACACGCTGGGGCACCGGAACGTGCAGGGACTGGCCTGGGACAGCAGGGGTCGGATGTTTGCCTCCGAGCTGGGCCAGAACCGGCAGGACGAGCTGAACCAGATCGTGGCCGGGTCCAACTACGGCTGGCCGACCTGTGAGGGCCGCTGCAACGACACCCGGTTCCGCAACCCGCTGCTGACCTGGACCACGGCGGAGGCCTCGCCGAGCGGGATCGCGGTCTACAACAACAACGTCTACGTGACCGCGCTGCGCGGGCAGCGGCTGTGGAAGGTGCCGCTGACCGACTCCGGCGTCGGCAACCCGACCGCGCTCTACCAGGGCACTTACGGCCGGCTGCGGGACGCGGCGGTCGCGCCGGACAAGACGCTGTGGGTGCTGACCTCCAACGGCCCCAGCGGGGTCGCCGGTGGTGACAAGGTGCTCAGCACTGACGGCTAGACCAATCAGTCGGAGCGGGAGCACCGAAAGCCGCGAATCCGGCCAGATTCGGGTGTCTTCTTGACCACCGGGAACCGTGTGGGCGGTTACGGTGAGGGGCCAGACGCCACGCGTGGACCGCCGCCCTGCGCAAACTGACCTGAGCCCGTCAAGGAGTACTCGTGTTGGTGGAGCGGTCATCCGAGCTGTCCGCACTTCGGGCCGCGGTGCACAGTGCCCAGTCCGGCGTGGGCCGGACCGTGGTCATCGAAGGACCCAGCGGGATCGGCAAGACGGCGCTGCTGGACGCGGCGGCCGAGCACGCCGTCACCGCGGGCTGTCATGTGCTGCGCGGCGGGTGCCGGGCGGCGGAGCAGGACACCGAACTGGGGCTGGCCGCGCAGCTGGTGGCGCCGCTGCTCCGGGAAGGGGAGAACGGGCTGGAGTTGTTCTCCGGCCCCGATGTCACGGTGCTGGGCCGGTTGTGCCACCTGCTGGCCGGACCGGCCGCGCCCGGCCCGCTGTGCGTCTTCGCCGACGACGTGCAGTGGGCCGACCGGGCTTCACTGGACCTGCTGGTGCGCTGTGCCGGGCACACCGCGGCGCTGCCGATCGCGCTGGTGGTCACCGCGCGGGCGGGCAGCGGCGAGGCGCGCGCGCCGGAGGCGGCCGAACTGCTCGAGGCCATGGGCGGCGAGCCGATCCGGCCGGAGCCGCTGACCGAGCGCGGGGTCGGCATGCTGCTGCGCAACCGGCTCAACCAGCAGCCGGCCGAGGCCTTCACCTCGGCCTGTCACCGGTTGACCGGCGGTGAGCCGCAGCTGCTCACCTCGGTGCTGGACTCGCTACAGCGCAAGGGGATCGAGCCGCAGCCCGAGCAGTTGTTCGCACTGCGCGCGATCGTCGGCCAGCTGCGCACCGGGCTCGCGGTGGCCCGGTTGCGCGCGGAGTCCCGCGCGGTGCGGCGGCTGGCCGAGGTGATCGCGCTGCTGGGCGAGTCCACCAGCCTGGCCGTGGTGGGCGAGCTGATCGGGCTGGCGCCCGAGCAGGCGGAACGGGCCGCGGCCCGGCTGCGGCAGCTGTCCATCTTCGGCAAGGGCCAGCGGCTGACCGTCAGCGATCCCAAGGTGCGCCAGACCGTGCTGCGCTGGCTGCCCTCCCGCGACCACCACCGGCTGCGGGTGCAAGCGGCGAAACTGTTGCGGGAGCACGGGGAGTCCCCCGACCTGATCGCGCCGCACCTGGTCTCGGCACGGCCGGAGGGCGACCAGCAGGCGGTGGACGTGCTGCGCACCGCGGCCGGGAACGCGTTGCGGCGTGGGGACCACCGCTCGGCGACCGGCTACCTGCGGCGGGCTTTGGCCGAGCCGCCAACGGGTTCGCTGCGGGCCACGGTGCTCACCGAGCTGTCCGCGGCGCGCTACCACACCGACCCTGGCGCGGCCGCGGACAGCCTGCTGGACGCCCTCGCGCTGGCGCCGACCCCGCACGCGCAGGCCGCGCTGCTGACCAACTACCCGCATCCCAGCGTGATCAGCTCGACGCCTGCGCTGGTGGGCGTGGTCAAGCGGATCGTGCCGCAGCTGTGGCCGGGTGAGGGCAGCGTGGAGCCCTCGCCGCTGCTGACCGCGGCGCGGCTGCTGGCGCTGGTGCCGGCCACCGATCCGCAGGACGCGGACACCCGCTACGGCTCGGTGCGGCGGAGCGTGCACCAGCAGTGGAACAACCTCAAGGCCACCAGGGTCGGGCGGCAGCTGCTCGCGGTGGAGGCCTACAACCAGGCCATCCGGTGTTCCGGCGAGATCGAGCAGATCCGGGCGCTGGCCAGGCTTTCCCTCACCGACGCGCCGGACACCGCGGAGTTCCTGACCTCGCCGCTGCTCTACGGCGGGGTCGCGCTGGCGCTGACCGACGACCTGCCGGAGGCGATGGCCGCGCTGGACGCGCCGATCGTGGACGCCCAGCGCAAGGGGTCCACCGCGCGGCTGGTGACCGGGTTGAGCTACCGGGCGATGATGCTGATCCGGCAGGGCAGGGTGCAGGACGCGATCGGCGAGGCGCGGATGGCCGCGCGGCTGCTGCGCACGGTGCCGGAGCACCCGAACCGGGGTGCGGTGGTGCTCGCGCTGGGCGGCGCGCTGCTGGAGAACGGGCGGCCGGAGCGGGCCGCGGCGGTGGTGCACAAGTACGTCACCGGGCGCGGCGGCGGATTCCGGGAGTGGGACCAGGTTTTCGCGCTCTCCGGCCGGATCCGCCTGGTGCAGAAGGACGCCACCGGCGCGCTGCGGGACGCGCTGGAGTGCGGGCGGCGGCTGGCCGAGGTCGGCTGGACCTATCCCGGTTGTGTGCCATGGCGTTCGGTGGCCGCGATCGCGCACCTGATGATGGACCAGTCCCGGGAGGCCTGGCCGCTGGTGGAGGAGGAGCTGGCGCTGACCCGCAGCTGGGGTTCGCCGGAGCCGCTGGGGGTGGCGCTGTGCACGGCGGCGCGGCTGACCGGGGAGCGGGCCGGGTTGCGGTACCTGGACGAGGCGGTGACGGTGCTGCGCGGGCGGACCAGCAGGCTGGAGTTGGCGCGGGCGCTGATCCAGCGCGGCAAGGCGCGGCAGCGGCTGGGGGTGGCCGGTGCGGACGAGTCGCTGCGCGAGGCGCTGCGGCTGGGCGAGCGCTGCGCCGCGCCGCGGGTGGTGACCAGGGCGCGGACCCTGTTGCGGGAGTACGGTTTCCGGGCCGACGGCGGCGGTGAGCTCAGCCGCACCGAGCTGCGGGTGGCCGCGCTGGCCGCCGAGGGGCACACCAACCAGGAGATCGCCGAACGCTTCCACGTCGGCCTGCGCACGGTGGAGATCCATTTGACCCACGCCTATCGCAAGCTCGGCATCCGCGGCCGCACCCAGCTGGCCGAAGCCCTGGCCAAGGCGAACTGAACCCACCTCGCCGTGTCGGCGGGCAACGGCCGGCACGGCGGGGCGGGATCGGTTAGCTGGTGCGGCGGCGGCGCAGTTGGCGGGAGATGCCGTTGGCGGGGGCGTCGAGCTCGGCGGGTTCGGTGAAGGACCACTGGCGGGTCGGCGGTTTGGGGGCCATCCGCGGGATCGGGCGGGCCGGGGGCATCGGGATGGGGCCGGAGGCCGGGCCGCCGGGGCGGGGCGCGGCCACCGGGACCGGGATGCCTTGGGGCGGCGGGAACGGCGGCGGGGTGGACTGGGCGAGCGTGGGTGCCGGGAACGGCGGGGGTGTGGCCGGTCCCGGCACCCGGCCCCGCGCGGAGGGAGGACGCGCGGGGGTGATGGTGGCGACCGAGGCGGGCGCGGGGGCGTGCAGGCGCGGCCTGGTCTGGCGGTCGAGCTCGGCGGTCCAGGTGAGCAGGGCCTGCGGGCTGTTCAGCGCGACCAGGCCGACCAGGCGGCCGCCGGAGACGAAGCCGGTCACGCTCTGGTCCGGCCGGGACGACGGCAGCAGCTGGACGGTGTCCTCACCGAGGGCGGGGAGGCCCGCGCCCTGGATGCGCATGCCGTGCTGTTCGGACCAGAACCTGGGCACCGGGGTGAACGGCTTGGCCGCGGCCCGGCCGGCGAGCAGGCTTTCCGCGGCGTGGCGGCCCATCTCGATCGCGTTGAGCCAGTGTTCGACCCGGCGGGGGCGGGCGTCGAAGCGCAGGTTGGGCCAGCGGGCCACGTCCCCTGCGGCCACGATGTCGCCGCGGCCGAGCACGTGGCAGGTCGGCTCGCAGAGCACGCCGTCGTCGATGGTCAGGCCGGAGCCGCGCAGCCAGTTGACCGCGGGCACCGAACCGGCGCACACCACCACCGCGCCGGCCACGATCACCTGGCCGCTGGAGAGGTTGAGCACCACGCCCTGCTGCTGCGGCAGCCAGTGCAGCACCCGCTCCCCCAGTGCCAGGTCGACCCCGTTGCCGCGGTGCAGCTCGGTGATCCGCTCGGCCAGCTGCGGGCCGACGGCCTTGCCCAGCAACACTTTCGACCGGCCGACGATGGTGACCTCGCCGCCGAGGTGGTGCGCGGTGGAGGCCAGCTCGCAGCCGATGAACCCGGCGCCGAGCACCACCAGCGGACGGCGGGTCCGCTGCAGGTTCTGCCGCAGGGCCAGCGCCTCCTCGACGGTGTGCAGGAAGTGCACCCTGGGGTCGTGCACCGGAACCCCTGGCAGGTGGCGGGGTTCCACGCCGGTGGCGATGACCAGGCCGTCGTAGCGCAGCTCCTCGCCGCCGGGCAGGTGCACCACCTGGCGGCGCGGGTCCATGCCCAGCACCGGGGTGGCCAGCCGCCACACCGCGTCCAGCTCGATGTAGCTGGGCAGCAGCAGGTCGCTGGGCCGCAGCTTGCCGCAGAGCAGCTGCTTGGACAGCGGCGGCCGGTGGTACGGCCGGGTCTGCTCGGCGCCGACCAGGACGATCTCGTCGGTGTAGCCCAGCTCCCGCAGGCGTTCCGCGGTGCGCAGGCCGGCCACGCCGGCGCCGACCACCACCACGCGTTCCTTCTTCCTCACTTGACACGCTCCTGAACGGTGATCGCGCGCATCGGGCAGCAGCGCGCCGCGGCCTTGGCCTGGGTGGCGAACTGCGCGTGCGGGCTGGTGTCGTACCGCAGCCGCCCGTCCTCCACCAGCTGGAACACCTCCGGGGCCGCGGTCTCGCAGATCCCGTACCGCTGGCACCGCTCGTTGTCCACGCTGACCCCGACCTTCCCGGCGCGCGGGTTGGGCGGCGCGGCCGGGTCCTGTTGCACCGGCTGGACCGCCGGTTCGGCCGAGACCAGCCCGACCTTGGTGAGCAGCCTCGGCGGCAGGAACCGCAGCGCGGTCAACGTGATCACCGGCACCACCAGGGTGATCCCGGCGGTCTGCAGCAGCGCGAGGTTGCCGTTGGCGGCCGCGCCCAGCCAGGCGTGGATCACGGTCAGCCCGACCGCGAGGTAGCCGAGCTGGTGGAAGCGCAGCCAGTGCCGGTAGACCAGCCACCGGCGCACCGCCACCGAGATGGCCACCGCGGTCATCAGCTGCAGCCCGATGATGCCGGCGGCGTGCCGGGCCAGGCCGCCCTCGGCGAAGGGGACCATGACCTTGAAAACGCCGAAGTCGATGTCGGTGACGAAGATGAAGGCGAAGCCGTGCAGCGAGCCGAAGGCGATGGTCATCACCGCCAGCATCATGTGGCCGCTGCGCAGGGCCTGCCTGCTGGTGGTGCGCCGCACCCACCCGGTGGCGGTGAGCACCCCCCAGACGAGGGTGAAGCACATCATGGCGTAGGCCAGCCTCGCGGAGAGGGCGGCCACCTGACGGACGCCGGTGTCGTGCGGGGAGATCTGGGCGAGAATCGCGTCCAACGCGGTGATGTCGGCGAGTGGGCTCAACACCGGATGCCTCCAGCGACTCGGGAGAAAAGGGGGCGAGGCGAAACCCGGGCGGCGTGGTGGGCGCCTGCCCGGCCGTGGCGAACGGGGAGGCACGGCCGGGCAGTGCGAATGAGAGTTCAATACCTCCCCTCTTTCAGCAGCTCAATTACCTTGGTGGCGCACTGAACGAATTGCGGAGGCGAGCTCGACTGGAACAATTCCATTGTTGGACTCGCTCCAGAAAATGCCGGGTTGTCTATCTGGACTGCACGAACC
This sequence comes from Crossiella sp. NPDC003009, assembly GCF_053591555.1. Lineage (NCBI taxonomy): Bacteria > Bacillati > Actinomycetota > Actinomycetes > Pseudonocardiales > Pseudonocardiaceae > Crossiella > Crossiella sp. NPDC003009. Next base: position 97,680 of record NZ_JBSFUA010000016.1, read on the forward strand.
GGACCACCCCGATGGTGGCCGCGGCCAGCCCGGTGCACAGCAGCAGCACCAGCAGGATCATCCCGCCGCCACCGGCGTCGTCGGCCCAGGAGGAGGAGCTGGCGTTGGCCACGTCCCGCTGCTGCGGCGGCTCCACCGGCTCGCCGGCCGGCGCGGCCGGGGTCGGCTTGGCCCGCACCGAGGGCTTGGGCGCGGCCGGCGCCTTGGTGGTGCCCGGCGGCGCGGCGGCCCCGCCGCCGGTGCTGGGCGCGGCCGAGGGCGGTGGCGCCGCGCCGGGGTTGGGCGGCAGCGGCAGGTCCTGGAAGTTGACCAGCTTGGTGCTCTCCAGCAGCGTCATGTGCCGCATCACCGCGTTGATGCCCTCCTGGGCGAACTCGCGGACCAGGTTGTTGCGGCTGCCGGAGCGGACCGCGGCGACCACGGTGAAGACCTTGCCGTGCGCGGCGCGCAGCCGGTCGGCGAAGAGCTGGTCGAAGGCCTCGCCGGTGGCCCCGCGCAGCTCGGCCATCCAGCCCTGCTGGTCCGCGCTGGCCTCATCGGGCAGCGGGACGCCGAGGGTGGCGGCCACCTTCTTGACCCTGGTGTCCAGCACCTCGTGGTCCTTCATGATCAGCCTGCCCACCTCCTTCACCCGCGGTGCGGCCGCCCTGACCTGGGCTTCATCGCCCATGGGCATCTCCCAGAGCCCGGCCTGGCGCACCTTGACCAGCAGGTCGCGGTCGGCGGGCCCGAGCGGGCCGTAGTTCGTCTGCTCCCAGCCAGGGCCGGAGGTCTCGTCGTCCGGCTGGGTGACCGGCGGCGTGGGCGCCGGTTTGGCCGGTGGCGGCGCGGCCGGCTTGGAACTGGCGGGGGGTGGCGGCGCGGTGGTCTCGTCGGCCAGCGCGGCCCCCGCGGGGGCGAGCGCGACGGCCGCGGCGGCGACGGTGAGCGCGCTCCCCCGTAAGAGCCGGGTGCGAACGGATCGGTCAGTTGCCACTTGCGTTGCCTCCATTCGCCGGTGCCGCCGCCTTCTTGCCGTCGGGGGTGGCCGCGTGCCAGGTGCCGCCCTTGCCGTGTCCGTTGGACTCGCCGGGCTTGGCGTCCTTGGCGAAGCGGTACAGCGGCCAGCCGCCCACAGTGACCTGCTGTTCGCCGTCGGCGCGCAGGATCGTGTTGACCAGCGCCGGGTCGATCCCCTCGACCTGGAAGTTGCCGTTGGCGAGCACGGGTGGCCACTGCGCGGCGCAGGCGTCGACGCAGTTGGACTTCGCCGGTTTGGCGGTGTCCTTGTCGAATCGGTACAGGGTGTAGCCCTCGTGGTCGGTGATTACCGAACCCAGTCCGGCGACCTCTCTGGCGTGCATCAACGAGCTTTCGTGGCCAGGCTGGAAACTCGCCGGGACCTCGCCGGAATCGCCGCTGCCGCCGGCCCTGGGGGCGCCGTCCCCGCCACAGGCGGCGGACAATGCGGCGGCGAAGGCTATCGCCGCCAACGCGGGGGCCTTACTGCCGCTGATTTTCATCTCGGTCACCTTTCCCACTGCACATCACGCCCGACGCCCAGGACTACGGATCTCCCTCAGGGGTGGTTCAGGACCAAATCCGCGATTACCGAAAAAAGGTGATCTGGGTCACATACGAGGTATGAAACTACGCTGGGTCATGCCCGGGGCACAGCACGATGTCGCCATGCCAGAGCAACTTCGCGTCCACCACCGCAGAGCCCACGGCCCCGCGCATCCGGGCGCGGAACTCCTCGAGTGGCTCGACCTGAACTTCGGCAGGCGGCTGCTGCGGTTCACCACCGCACTCACCGGCGGCGACCGCCAGTGGGCCGAGGACGTGGTTCAGGAGACCTGGCTGCGCGCCTGGCGCAACGCCGGGAAGCTGCGCCCGGAGGCCGATGAGGTGCTGCCGTGGCTGTTCACCGTGGCCAGGCGGATCGTGGTGGACGGGGTCCGCCACCGCAAAGCCAGGCCGACCGAGGTGGACCTGACCCAGCTGGGCGAGGCCACCGTGCGCGACGAGGCCGACCACGTGGTCATCAGCATCACCGTGGCCGACGCGCTCAACCAGCTGAGCAAGGAGCACCGGGAGGCCATCCGGGAGACCTACCTGCGCGACCGCACGGTCAACGAGGCGGCCCGCATCCTCGGCGTGCCACCGGGAACGGTGAAGTCCCGGGTCTACTACGGCCTGCGCATGCTCAACCAGCTGCTCCAGGAGCGGGGGATCACGCCGTGACGGCAGCGTGCTCCCCCGCCCGCCGGAGCGCTACTCCGGCGCCACCGCGTTGTCCGCGACCACCTTGGCGTAGGCGTGTGCGGAGTCCTTGAGGGTGCGCGCCTGGGTGGCGAAGTCCACGTGCACCAGGCCGAAGCGCTTGTCGTAGCCGAAGGCCCACTCGAAGTTGTCCAGCAGCGACCAGGCCAGGTAGCCGCGCACGTCCACCCCGGCCTGGATGGCGGCGTGCACCGCGCGCAGGTGCGCCAGCAGGTACGCGGTGCGCTCGGGGTCGTGCACCTGGCCGTCCGGGCTGACCTCATCCGGGAAGGCCGAGCCGTTCTCGGTGACCAGCAACGGCATGCCCGGCGCCTGCTCGGCCAGCCAGCGCAGCAGGTCGGTCAGCGCGGCGGCCTCCTGCTCCCAGCCGGTGTGGGTCAGCGGACCCTCCGGCGGCAGGATCTCCACCCCGCGCAGGCCCGGCAGCGCGCCGGGGGTCTCGAACAGCGGGTCGGCCGCGGGGGCGACCCTGGTGGGGTTGTAGTAGTTCACCCCGAGCCAGTCGATCGGCGCGGCGATCTCGGCCAGGTCGCCGTCCCGGATCGCCGGGGCCAGCGCGTTGAGGTGGGCCACCTCGGAGAGCACGTCGGCCGGGTAGTCCCCGCGCAGCACCGGTTCCAGGAACAGCCTGCCCGAGATGCCCTCGACCTTGCGCGCGGCCGCCAGGTGCGCCTCGTCGGCCACCGCGACCCTGGCGGTGCTGAAGTTGAGCACCAGCGAGAACTGCTGCCCCGGCCGGGCCTGTGCGCGCATCGCGGTGGTCGCCCGCCCGTGCGCCAGCAGCAGGTGGTGCGCGGCCACCAGCGCGGAGGCCGGGTCGGTGATGCCGGGGGCGTGGATGCCGATGCCGTAGCCCAGGTAGGCCGGGCAGAACGGCTCGTTGAGCGTGGTCCACTGCTTGACCCGGTCGCCGAGGTGGGCGTGCGCGATCCGGGCGTACTCGGTGAAGTGGTCCACGGTGTCCCGGTTGACCCAGCCGCCCTTGTCCTGCAACGCCTGCGGCAGGTCCCAGTGGTAGAGCGTCACCATCGGCTCGATGCCCGCCTCGAGCAAGGCGTCCACCAGGCGGTCGTAGAAGGCCAGCCCGCGCGGCTCGGCCGGCCCGGTGCCGGTGGGCTGGATCCGGGGCCAGGCAAGGGAGAACCGGTAGCTGGAGACGCCGAGCCGCTGCATCAGCGCGATGTCCTCGGGGTACCGGGTGTAGTGCTCGCAGGCGGGTTCGCCGGTGTCACCACGCTCCACCTTGCCGGGGGTGGCCGCGAAGGTGTCCCAGATGGACGGCCCTCGACCGTCCACTGTGGTCGCTCCCTCGATCTGGAACGCCGAGGTCGCGGTGCCCCAGACGAATCCCGGCGGGAAGGCCAGTGGCGCTCGACTGGCGGCCGGCGCCGCGACGGAGCGGTCGGCAGAGTCGGTTGTGGTCAAGTTCCCCTCATCCCTTGACGGCGCCCTGCATGATCCCGCCCACGATGTGCCGGGCGAGCAGCAGGAACAGCGCGATCACCGGCAGCACACCCAGTGTGGCCCCGGTCAGCATCAGCGAGTAGTCGGTGTAGTAGCCACTGGCCAGCGTGGACACCGCGACCTGCACGGTCGGGCTGTCGTTGGGGTCCAGCACGATCAGCGGCCAGAAGTAGTCGTTCCATGCGGTCATGAAGGTGAGCATGCCCAGCACCGCGGCCTGCGGGCGGATCGCGGGCAGGGCCACGGTGAAGAAGGTGCGCAGCACCGAGCAGCCGTCCACCCTGGCCGCCTCGATCAGCTCGTGCGGCACGGTCTCCTCGCAGGCCTGGCGCATCATGAACACGCCGAGCGCGCCCACCAGCGCGGGCAGGATGACCGCCTGGAGCTGGCCGTACCAGTCCAGTTCGGACATCAGCATGTACAGCGGGATCACGCCCAGCTGGGTGGGCACCATGGCGGTGCCGACCACCACCAGGAACAGCGAGTCCCGGCCGCGGAAGCGCAACCGGGCGAAGGCGAACCCGGCCAGCGAGGACAGCAGCACGTTGGCCACCGCCACCGTGGCGGCGATGATCAGCGAGTTCTGGATGGCCAGCCAGAAGTCCACGGTGTCGAAGACCCTGGCGATGTTGGCGAACAGGTTGCCGCCGGGAATCAGCGGCGGCACCTTGTCGCCGATCGCGGAGTTGTCCTTGGAGGCCACCACGAAGGAGAAGTACAGCGGGAACACCGAGGCGAGCAGGAACGCCGAGAGCAGGCCGTAGACCAGGAAACCCGGCCGTCGAGTGGTCAGCACCGGCCTCACCCCTTGGACGCGATACGCCGCGCCAGCGTGAAGTTGACCAGGGCGAAGACCAGCACCACCAGGAACAGCACCCAGGCGATGGCCGAGGCGTACCCAGCGTCGAACAACCGGAAGCCCTTCTCGTACAGGTACATCGTCAGCGTCTGGAACTGCCGGTCGCTGCCGCCGACGCCGGAGGCGCCCTTGGGGTCGAACAGGGTGGGCTCGACGAAGAGCTGCATGCCGCCGATGGTGGAGACCACGATGGTGAACAGGATCGTGGGCCGGATGCTGGGCACGGTGATGGACCAGAACATCCGCCACCGGGAGGCGCCGTCCACGGTGGCCGCCTCGTACAGCTCCCGTGGCACCGACTGCATCGCGGCCAGGTAGAGCAGCGCGTTGTAGCCGGTCCAGCGCCACATCACCATCGCGCTGACCGCCAGGTGCGAGGACCAGGAGTCGGCCTGCCAGTTGATCCGGTCCAGGCCGATGAGCTCCAGCAGGTAGTTCACGATGCCGAAGTCGCGGCCGAAGATCTGGGTGAACACCAGCGCGACCGCGACCACCGAGACCACGTTGGGCAGCAGCAGCCCGGCCCGCCAGAAGGTGCGCCCGCGCAGCCCCCGGTCCAGCAGCGCGGCCAGGCCGAGCGCGGCCAGCAGCTGGGGCACGGTGGAGAGCAGGAACATGCTCACCGTGTTGCCCAGCGCGTTGTAGAAGTTCGGGTCGCCGAACAGCGCGGTGTAGTTGTCCAGGCCGACGAAGCCCTGCTCGCCGTCCACCAGCTGCCAGTCGTGCAGCGACACCCACGCGGTGTAGAGCAGCGGGAACAGCCCGAAGGCCCCGAAGATCAGGAAGAACGGGGTGACGAACAGGTACGGGGTGAACTTGGCGTCCAGACGGGCCAGCGGCCACCGCCGCTTGCGCGGCGATGGCTGCTGGGGTGTCCGAAGTGGACGGTCGGTGACCGGGGCCGCCATCGAGCTACTTCACCTCGTTGCGGGACTGGGTGACCGCCTCGCCGAAGGCCGCCTCCGGGGTGGCCTTGCCCTGCTCGATCCTGGACAGCGCCTCGTTGAAGCGCGGGCGCACCTTGGAGTCCTTGGTGCCGCGGTAGTTGGGCTTGAGGCTGTCCGCGGCGGCGGCGAAGATCTGGCCGACCGGCGCGTCGTTGTAGTACGGGTCGACCTTGCCGAGCACCTCGGGGTCCTTGTAGACCGCGGGCTCGCTGGGCAGGTTGCCGGTCTTGGCGAAGATCTTCTTCTGCTGCTCCGGCGCGGTGAGGTACTTGGCGACCTCGTAGGCTTCCTTGGTGTTCTTGCCCTGCTTGGGCACGGTCAGGAACGAGCCGCCCCAGTTGCCGCTGCCGCCGGGCACCGAGGTGACGTCCCACTTGTCCGCGGCCTCATCGCCCGCGCCGGACTTGATCTGGGCCAGTGCCCAGGCCGCGCAGGTCTCGGTGGCGAAGCTGCCCTGCTTGAGCCCGATGGTCCACTCCGGGGTGAACGGCTTGACGCCCGCGGTGTGGCCCTTGGCGCCCATGCCGCCGGCCAGCAGGAAGGCTTCCTTGACCTTGGGGTTGGTATCGGCGATGAAGCTGTCGTCGGCCTTGGCGAAGTAGCCCTCTTCGCTCTGGTAGAGCTTCGCGGTGAAGACGTTCTCCGCGGACCCGGCGAACTTGACGTTCGGGGTCTTCTCCTTGAAGCGGTCGGCGACCTTGGCGTAGTCCTCCCAGGTCGGCCACAGCTTGGCCACCTCGTTGCGGTCAGTGGGCAGACCGGCGGCGGCGAAGAGGTCCTTGCGGTAGCACAGCGCCAGGCTGCCCATGTCGGTGCCAAGACCCATCACGAAGTTGCCGTCGTCCAGGACGCCCTGGTTCCACTTCCAGGGCACCCACTGGTCCTTGAGGTCCTTGGCGCCCAGGTCGGCCAGGTTGACGAACTTGTCCTTCGAGCTGCGGAACTGGGCCAGCCAGCCCTCCTCGATGGCGACCACGTCGGCCGCGCCCCTGCCCCCGGCGAGCTGGGTGGCCAGCTGCGAGTGGTGCGCGTCGAACTCCAGCTTGCGCGCCTCCAGCTTGATGTTGGGGTGCGCCTTCTCGTAGTCGGCGAACAGCGCCTCGTAGCCGAAGTCGCTGAACGTGCCCACGGTGATCTTGATCTTGCCGTCGTCCGCGGAACCACCACAGGCGGCGGTTCCGGTGGCCAGGACGGCGGCAGCCGCGAGCGCCACCGCCCGGCGCGTCGCGATGTTGGTCATTGGTCCTCCTCGACCGGGGTGTCGAGCTGATGATCGGCAACTGGATCGGCGATACTGAGTGAGAGCGCTCTCACTCTTGGGTGGCCGGGGTCACATGTCAAGTCACGGCCGGTGATCCGACATCGTTCCGTGATCGGTCCGGCCCAGCTCAAGGCCTCGACATGGGAGCGCTTCCGTGCAGGTGGACGGGCAGATCGACCGGCTACGCTTGGCGGGAACCGGACAGCAGGAACAGGGGTGCGCAAGTGGCGGAACGACCGGCCCGGCCGACGCTGGAGGATGTCGCCGCGCACGCGGGCATCTCCAGGGCGACCGTCTCCCGCGTGGTCAACGGCGCGAGCCGGGTGAGCGCGCAGACCAGGGAGACCGTGCAGCGCGCGGTGGCCGAGCTGGGCTACCGGCCCAACCAGGCCGCGCGCTCGCTGGTCACCCGGCGCACCGGCACCCTGGCGGTGGTGCTCTCCGAACCGGGCGAGAAGCTGTTCGAGGACCCGTTCTTCGCCGCGGTGATCCGCGCCGCGCACCACGAACTGTCCACTGTGGACGCCCAGATGGCGCTGCTGATCGCCCGCTCGCCCGAGGAGGTCGAGCGGGTGGTGCGGTTCCTGTCCTCCGGGCACACCGACGGCGCGCTGCTGTTCACCCCGCGCCGCGGCGACCCGCTGCCGGATGCGGTGCGCTCGCTGGGCATCCCGGTGGTCTTCGGCGGCCGCCCGTGGCGCGGCGAGCAGGGCCTGGACGTGGTCACGGTGGACAACGAGGGCGGCGCCCGCGCGGCCACCGAACTGCTGCTGGCCCAGGGCCGCAAGCGGATCGTGACGGTGTGCGGCCCCGCCGACCAGGCCGCCGCGGTGGACCGGCTCACCGGCTGGCGCACCGCACTGGGCCTGGCCGAAACCGAGGCCGCGCACTGCTCCGCCCCCGCGGAGTTCAACCTGGAAGGCGGCGAGCGCGCGATGACCGAGCTGCTGGCCCGGGTGCCGGACCTGGACGGGGTGGTCGCGGCCAGCGACCTGATGGCGGTGGGCGCGCTGCGGGCGCTGCGCGCGGCCGGCCGCCGGGTGCCGCAGGACGTGGCGGTGGTGGGCTTCGACGACCTGCCCTCGGTGGTGCAGCAGGCCCAGCCGAGCCTGACCACCATCCGCCAGGACCCCGGCGCGCAGGTCCGCGAGATGGTCGCCATCCTGCGCGAACGCCTGCGCGGCAACGAGGTCACCCACCCCAACCGCATGCTCCCGGTCGAGATCGTCCGCCGGGACTCGGCTTAGGCCGTGTCGCCCAAGCCCCGTCTGCGGGAGTCGTGATCGGTTTGGCCGCTGGCGGTGCGGCCGGGACACCCTCATACCGGGCGTATTCGGGCGTTCCGGCCGTGCCGCCAGCGGCCGAACCGGCGCGGCTACCGCGGGCGGGGCTTGGGCGACACGGCCTACGCCCATCGGGCCAGGACGGCTCGGCCGAACCCGGGCAGGGCCACGGCCAGGCGGCGGGTCTTGGGGACCACCACGCGGCGGTCCAGGACCCGGTAGTCGGCGGCCTCGATCTCGTCCAGGATGCCTTGGTAGAGCTCGAAAGCGGTCGCCACGCAGGGGCGGGAGACCGGGGCCAGCATGGCGATGCCCGGTGCGGCGCGGCGGTAGGTGGCGCGGGTGCGGGAGACCAGGTGGGCCAGTGCGGCGCGCAGCGCGTGGTCGGTGTGGCCGCGCTGCCGGCAGTGCTGGAGGCGCTCGCGGTCCACGCCGAAGGCGGCCAGCTCCTCCAGCGGCAGGTAGACCCGGTCGCGGTCGAGGTCCTCGCCGACGTCGCGGAGGAAGTTGGTGAGCTGGAAGGCCTCGCCCAGCGCGGCGGCGTGCGGTTCGGCCTCCGCCCTCGGCGTCACGGTGCCCAGCACCGGCAGCACCTGCAGGCCGATCACCTCGGCCGAGCCGCGCACATAACGGGCCAGCTCGGTGAAGGTGGCGTACTCGCGGACCTCGGTGTCCATCCGCATCGAGGTGAGGAAGTCGGCGAAGTAGCCGCGGTCGATGTCGTAGCGCGCCACCGTGTCCACCACCGCGGCCAGCACCGGGTGCCTGCTGTGGCCCTGCGCGAACCCCTCGGCCAGGTCCGCGCCCAGCTCCGCCAGCGCGGCCCTGCGCTGGGCCAGGGTGCGCCCGTCGCCCTGGTCGTCGACGATCTCATCCGCCCAGCGGGCGAAGCCGTAGAGGGCGTGCACGGCGGGGCGCTGGGCCGGGGTGAGCATCCGGGTGGCCAGGAAGTACGTGCGGCCGTAGCGGGCGTTGATCTCCCGGCAGCGGCGGTAGGCGGTGCGCAGCGACGGTTCGAGCACGCCTGCGGCGTCCAGTTCGGTGGTGGTCAGCGGGGACACGTCACGAGTCTGGCGGTTGCTCCGTTCGGCTGCACGCCGGGGCGTCACCTGCTGCCGAAACTGGCCGCGGCCCACCCCGTCAGCTCGGTCTTGGCCTGGGCCAGCAACGCCGGGTCCGTGGTGGCCGGGGCGATGAGCGCCACGTGCAGGGTGCCAGCGGGGCCGCCTGGCAGCAGCAGCCGCGTGGCCCCGGCGTGCCGTTCCACGCCGATCCCGCTGCCGTTGTAGGCGGGCAGTGCGCCGAAGGTCCCGAGATCCGAGACCAGCGCGCCCGCCGCGAGATCCTCCGGCAGCTGCACCTCGGTGGGCGCGGCCGAGCCGGTGGACCGCCAGATGAGCACCGCGTGCCGCCGGTCCGCGGTCAGCCGGGCCATCGCGGGGTGTTCGGCCGGCACCCGCTGCCACTGCTGCACCGTGCCGCCGTCCCGGCTGAGGTCCTCGAAGCTGAAGGCCAGGGTGCGCCCGGCCACCGCGCGCGGGTAGGCCCGGTCGATCACCCGCCGGTCCACCCTGGGCACCACGGCGCCGCTGTTGTCCTTGTGCACCGGGGAGAAGTCCTCGTCCATCCAGGCGTCGGCCTCGGTGAGCACCTTGTTCGGGTTGCCGTTCATCAGCTCCCGGTGCCGTCCGCTGTTGGTGTCCCACTGCCATTGGGTGGCCGACATCGGCGGGGCGGCGTTGCGCGCCTCCCGCCACCAGTTCTTCCCGGCCAGCCCGGAGTCGAGGGACTGGTAGGCGGCCTTGAGGATGCTGGGCGTCTTGTCCGAGGTGAAGCCGGTGATCGGGTGACCGAACTCGGTGAGGATCGGCGCGGTCCGGTGGTACTGCGCGCGTTCCCGCACCGCGCGGATGTCGGCGGTGTACTCGCCGTCACCGGCCTTGCCCGGCTTGAGGATGCCGGAGCGGGCCTTGGCGTCGTAGAAGTGCGCGTTGAACACGAACCGCTGGCCCAGCGGCGGGATCTCGGTCAGCCCGCCCGGCTCCTGGAAGACGGAGGTGTTGATGTTCCAGTACACCAGCGGTTCGGCGAACAGCGGCTTGGCGGTCCAGCCCGCGCGGTCCATGGCCGCGCGCACCCGCTGGTAGAACGGGGCCAGCAGGTCGCGCTCCCAGGCCGGGCCCTGCTGGCCCTCGTCGTAGCGGCCGGCGTAGGGCTCGTTCAGCGGGTTGAAGCCGACGACGCGCCGGAACTCGGTGGCGCTCAAGGAGTTCCGCAGGTGGTTCAGCGTGGTCTCGGTCTGCGCCAGGAAGGCGTCCAGGATGCCGCGCGGGCCGGCCTCGGTCTCGATCCGCCGGTTGTGCCAGAAGTCGTAGGTGGCCATGGTGACCGCCTTGTTGTTCTTCATGTTCTGGCCCCAGTTGACGCAGGCCTCGCAGTACTCCTTGGGGTAGCCGCCGGCCCGCACCACCCACTCCGGCGCGCCGTCCCCGGTGTACCAACTGTCCACATTGAACAGATAGCGGGAGTACAGGTCCTGGTGGTAGTCCAGGAAGACGAACAGCCCGGCGTTGAGGAACTCCTTGACCTGCGCGGCCACCCGGTCCAGGTAGCCGCGGTCGATCTGTCCGGCCCTGGGCTCGACCCGTTCCCAGGTGATCAGGAAGCGCACCGCGTTGGCCCCGGTCAGCCTGCGCAGGCTGCTCGCCGACACCGCGGCCTCGGCGGTGCTGGGGAAGGGCAGGCCGCCGTGCTCGGCGAGCTTGGCGGTGCCGGAGACGTTGTAGCCGCGCAGCAGCACCTCGCGCCCGTGCCCGTCCCGGAAGGTGCCCTCCGGCGAGACGGTGACCACCTCAGCCCGGCCGTCGTCGAACCACCACCGCGCGGGCTGGGCGGGTGCGCCGGGCACCGCCGCGAGTCCGAGCACCACTGCCAGCATTCCGGTGACCACGCTGCGCCACATGCCTGTCGACGCTACGGCCGGGCGCGGCCGTCGTCACCCGCCGAATGAATGTTCTTCACGTTTTAGGTTGGCCTTGGCCCGCGCCTCCCAGCGCGCCCGCGCCGGGGCGCTCCGGTACAGCGGCTCCCGCGCGATCAGCCCGGCCAGCACCGCACCCCGCCCGCGCCGCCAGTCCGGCTCGGGCACGTGCGCGTACTCCGCCCGCACCGCCCGCGCGTAGCGGTCGTACTCGGCCTCGGTGCCACCCAGCACCGCGAGGTCGGCATCCAGCAGCGCCAGGGTCAGCGGGTCCTCGCCGAGGTGGTCGATGGTCGCCAGCACCAGCCGCGCCACCGCCGCCCGGTGCGCCTCGGCCACCCCCGCCGCGCCTAGCCGCTCGCGCGCCCACTCGGCGCTGCGCCGCTCGTCCTGGCCCGGCACGCCGTCGTAGACCACGTCGTGCGCGGCCGCGGCCAGCGCGAGCACCGCAGTGTCCACTTCGGACAGTTCGAGCTCCGCGCCGAGCCAGGCCGAGTCGCGCAACACCGCCTCGACGTGGGCGAGGTCGTGGTAGCGGCGGTGCGGCTCGCGGTACCGCTCGATGAGCTCCGCACCGCTCTGCCGGGCCGTGTCCGAATCGCCGCCGAGCCTTGTCACCGCTGTCACCCATGCCTCCAGCACCACGGTGTCTCCTCGCCTCACCACCCAGTGTGACCGCCGGTCTCACAAGATCGGGGGACACGGCTCACGACCACAACACGTGAATCCTGTGTCACACTCAGTGAAGACGCTCCGCTGCTGTCCTTCGACCGGCGAAGGGGGAACGCTGGTGGACTTCCGGATCCTCGGGCCTGTCTCGGTCTGGGTCGACGGTCGCCAAATCGGCATCGGTCAACCCGAACTGCGACGGCTGCTCGCGATCCTGCTGCTCGCCGACGGTCGCCCGGTGCCGAAGGAGCAGGTCATCGCCGACCTGTGGGACGGCGCGCCGCCGCTGCGGCCCGCTCGCGCGCTGCGCAGCCAGTTCGCCCAGCTCAGCGAGACCCTGCCACTGACAGAGGCCCAGCTGCACAGCGCGCACGGCAAGCACCAGCTGCAGGTGGACCTGGAGCGGCTGGACTGGCACCGGTTCCGCCAGCTGGTCGGCCGGGGCCGTACCGCCGCCCGCGGTGGCCGCTACCAGGCCGCGGCGGACATCCTGGCCCAGGCCCTCTCGGAGTGGCAGGGGGACGCGCTGGCCGATGTGGACGGCGACTGGGCCCGCCGCTGCCGGGCGCACCTGGAACGCCAGCGGCGCAGCGCGCGGCAGTGCCTGGTCGCGGCCAGGCGGGCCTGCACCGGCCGCCAGATCTTCGTGCCGATGCCCCGCCGCAGCGAGGTCGAACGCGGTCCGGTGCCCACGCAGCTGCCGCTGGGCATCGCGGATTTCCTTGGCCGGGAACAGGAACTGGCCGCACTGGGCACCGCGCTGCCCGGCACCGTCACGGTGATCAACGGTCCGCCCGGCAGCGGCAAGACCGCGCTCGCGCTGGCCTGGGCGCACCGGATCAGCGACCGGCACCCCGACGGCGCGCTGTTCGCCGAGCTGCGCGGGCACGGCCCCGGCGAACCGGTGCCGCCGACCGAGCTGCTCGCCGACTTCCTGACCAGCCTCGGCGTGGCCCCGGCGAAGATCCCGGCGGCGGAGAGCTGCCGCGCGGAACTGTTCCGCACCCTGCTGATCCGCCGCCGCCTGCTGCTGGTGCTCGACGGCGCCCGCGACCTGGCCCAGGTGGAACCGCTGCTGCCCGGCCTGCCGGGGGTGACCGTGGTGATCACCAGCCACGAGCCCCTTGACCTGCCGGGGCGGCGGGTCACGCTCGGCCCGCTGTCCCCCGCGGATGCCACCGGCCTGCTCAAGGAGCTGATCGGGCCCGGCCGGGTGGCCAACCAGGCCGGCGCGCTGGCGGATCTGGCCCGCTACTGCGGCTACCTGCCGCTGCCGCTGCGGATCGCCGGCCGCAGGGTGGCCGCCCGCCCGCACACCTACCTGGCCGACCTGGTCGGCGAGCTGCGCGAGGAACGCCAGCGCCTGGAACGGATGGCCCCGGACACCGACGGCTCGGCCGCGATGCGCGGCACCTTCCGCTGGTCCTACCGCGCGCTGCCGCTGCCCGCGCAGCGGATGTTCCGGCTGCTCGGTCTCTACCAGGGCGTGGACATCGACGCGCCTGCCGCGGCCGCACTGTCCGGAATGGAGGCTGAGCAGGCGGCGGAGCTGTTACGGAGCCTGGCCAAGGCGCATCTGCTGCAACCGAGTCCGCGCGGGGCCTTCCAGCTGCACGACCTGCTGCGCGGCTACGCCGGGGAGCGGGCGCTGCGCGAGGAGGGCGCGAACAACCGGCAGGCCGCGGTGCGCCGCCTGCTGGACTTCTACCGCGCCGCGGGCGCCGATCCCGGGCACGGCTGGTGCGACACCGAACTGTTGAACCTGGTGGCCGCGGCGAACAGCGCGACCAGCACCGGCCAGCACGAGGTGGCGGTGGACCTGCTGACCACCGCGGGCGCCATCCACCGCTCGCGTGGCCAGCTGGACCGGGCGATCGCCCGCTACCACCAGGCCTGGGTGAGCGGGGACCGCACCGGCGACACCGACATCGCGCACCGCCTCGGCGAGGCCTACCTGGCCGCCGGGAGGTTGTGCGCGGCGGTGGAGGTGCTGGGCCGGGCCGCCCCGGACGCGCTGACCCTGGACCTGCTGGGCGGCTGCTTCCAGCGGCTGGGCCGCCCGGACGCGGCGATCCAGCACTTCCAGCGCGGCCTGCGCCTGGTCAACGAACCGGCGGGCGAGGCGCGGCTGCTGTCCAGCCTCGGTGAAGCGCTACGGCGGCTCGGCTCCTTGACCCAGGCCAGGGAACACCTGACCCGCGCGCTGGAGCTGAGCCGCCGCATCGGCGATCACGGGGTGACCGCGCACTGCCTGCACAGCCTGAGTCAGCTGCCCAGCACGCTCACCACCCAACCCTGACCCGGGAAGCGGCCACCTTCCCATCCGGGGTCTCGAACCCGAGCAGCACCTCGGCCGGCCGCCCGCCGGTCACCGGAACGGGCACCTCCCGCCAGCCCCTGGACAGCTCTACCGTCTTACGCCCCAACAGTTTCCCGTCCTTGTCCACTACGAAGACGTGCGCCGTGCCGCGTGCGCCCAGGACTCCCGCGATCACCGTGTCGCCGTGCGCCCTGGCCGAACGCAGCCGCGCCGCCTCCCGGCCACTGGCGATCGGCTTGCCGCCGAGGGAGATCCCGGTGCGGGCGGACTGGGCCACCGACTGGGCGGAGTCCACAGAGGACAGTGCGATCAGCGGCAGCTTCGCCGGTGGCGGTTCCACCGGGCGGCCGGCGGGCGGGGTGTAGCCGTCGAAAGTGGCGCGGCCCCAGCGGTACGGGTCGCCCTGCACGCCGCCCCAGGTGGACCAGCCGATCCGGGTCTGGCCGGTCTTGTCCTGGGTGTCGGAGTCGTAGACGAACAGGTTCAGCCCGACCTTGGCCGGGTCCAGCGCGCCGGGCACCGCGGCCAGCGGCAACGCGAGCTCGATGGTGTAGCCGGTGTACGGGCTGCTCACCTTGCTCGCGATCTTCAGTCCTGGCACCGTTTCCGCGGCCGGGCCCTGGAAGTTGTCGGCGTCCCTGGCCGCACAGGGCCCGCCCTCGGTGGTCGTCGGGAAGACGGCCAGCTTCAGCGTGGTGGAGGTGTTCTCGGACTTGCCGCGCGGGTCGATGGCCAGTTCCAGGGCGTCGGTGCGCCAGTGCCGCTTGCAGTCCGCGGCGGCCAGCACACTGCCCAGCTTGTCGTCGGTGACGGTCACCGCCGCGTACAGGGTGTCGTTGTGCCAGGCCAGCTTGGCCTTGGCCGAGCAGTCCGCGGCGGAGGCGCACTGCTCGCCTTCCCAGCGGGTGGAGATGTCCAGCTCCGGCCCGGCGTACTCCCCTGGCGCGGCCACCCCGTCCACCGTCGGCGCGGTGGCGGCCTTCGGGATTGTCGTGCGCGGCACCAGTTCCAGGGCCGGGGTGCTGCTGCTGACACCGGTGACGGACAGGGTGTACCGGTAGTCGCCGCCCTGCATGCCGGTGCGCAGGCCGGCATCGGTGTTGGTCACCTTGCCGGAAACAGTGGTGCTCGCCCCGGCCGCGAGTCCGGTGAACGGCAGACTGGCGGTGGCGCTGAACCCGGTCGGCGGCGTGATGGTCACCGTGCCGGAGCGGGTGGCGGAGCCGTTGTTGCGCACCAGGACCGGCAGCTCGCGGTCACCGCCGGAGGGCAGGGTCAGCACCGGCGGCACCAGGTCGGCCAGCGCGGGCACCCCGCTGCGCTGCGCCCAGTCGCGGAACTGGGCGACCTGCGGCAGCGGCTGCTGTTCGACGGTCAGCTCCGGCACCACCGCGACCACGGCCTCGGTGTACCCGGTTGCGTTGCCACTGCTCAGCTCCACCGGGATCCGCACCCGGCCGGGCTTGGCCGCAGTGGGCACGGTGACGGTGAACTCGGCGGTGGCCGACCGTCCAGGAAGGACAGTCCCGAGCCGCCCCGACCCGCTGACCTGCCAGTCGGCGGGCAGCCCGAGCTTGGCCGCGACCCTGGTCAGCGCCCGGTTCTCCGGAGCGGTGACGGTGACCTTGACCGGCACCGAGGCACCGGCCACCAAGCTGAACTTCCCGGCTTCCACCTCGGCCCCGGTGCCCAGCGGCAACCCGCCGGGGGCCGGGATGAGCGCGCCGTGCAGGGGCCCGTCCGGGCCGTTCGCGGTCGGTGAGAACGGCACCCGGCTGGCCACCTGGGTGAACCAGTCGCAGCCGATCAGCTTCGGATCCGTTGGCACGTCGGGGAACCCGGCCCAGCCCTGGGTCACGTACTCCCGTTGCGCGGACCGCTCCTCCTGCGCCCAGCTGCGACCGGCCACAGTGGACGGACGCCCGTCCCACACCCCGTACACCCGGTCGGTGGCCTCGGCCGGGGTGAACTTCGCCGCGCAGTCCGGCCCGGCAGGCTGCCGGCCGCGTGCCCCGCCGGTGAGCAGCCGCTTGACCGCCCACGGCCGCAGTCCTTCCTCGCGGAGCTGCTCCGGATAGGCGGCCGGGTCCGCGGCCACCCGGTAGGCCTCGATGGCCAGGCGGGCCGCGTACTGGTGGTTGCCGTGGTTGCCGGGCGTGGGCGCGGGATCCATGGTGACCACCAGCTCCGGCCGGGTCTGCCGGATCGCGCGCACCAGCTTGCCCAGCACATCCTTGTGCTGCCAGCCCTGTTCGGTCAGCGGCGAGCTCACCGTGTAGTAGAAGTCGGCCTCATCGAGGTTGAGCACCTCGGTGATCCCGGCCCTGGCCACCGCCCTGCGCTCCTCGGCCTCCCGCAGCCGGCCCAGCTCCGGGCCTTCCTCCGGCCCGGCCGCGTTGCCGCCGCCCTCGCCGCGGGTGATGGTGACCACCCCGGCGCGGACCCGGTGGTCGGCATGCCACTGCCCGAAGGTGGACAGTGCGAACGCCTCGTCGTCGGGGTGCGCGCCGACGAACAGCGCGTCCAGGTCTGCCGCCGGGCGCGCGGCCTGCTCGGCCACCGCGGTGGCCGGATCTTCCATGGCCACCAACGCGACCAGCGCCGCGGCCACCGGCAGCAGCCCGGTCAGCCAAGCTCGCTTCACCAGTACTCCTCAGTCAACCCTTGACCGCGCCGTCGAGCATGCCGCGGATGAAATGTCGTTGCAGGAACAGGTAGAGCACCACCACCGGCAGCGCGACCAGCACCGATCCGGCCGCCAGCAGCGGCACGCTGGTGGTCGCCCTGCCCTGGAAGAACCGCAGTCCCAGCGGGGCCGTGCGCAGGCCCTCGTCGGTGACCATGACCAGGGCGAGCAGGAACTCGTTCCAGGTCCACATGAACACCAGCACCACCAGGGTCAGCACCGCTGGCCTGCCCATCGGCAGCAGCACCCGCCACAGGATCTGCCAGTGCCCGGCCCCGTCCAGCCGGGCGGCCTCCACCACGCTGGCCGAGCTGGACCGGAAGTAGGCGCGCATCCAGAACACGCCGAAGGCCACCGACTGCGCGACCTGCGGCAGCACCAGCGCGGCGTAGGTGTCGAGCAGGCCGACGTCGCGCAGGTCGAAGTACAGCGGCACCACCACGGCCTGGCTGGGAATGGTGACCCCGAGCAGCAGCAGGTAGAACAGCGCCCCCGAACCGCGGAAACGCATGGTGCCGAAGGCATATCCGGCCAGCACGGACAGCAGCGTGGACAGCGCGACCACCGCGACCGCCACGATCAGGCTGGTGCCCAGGTAGTCGCCGAAGCGGCCCTGCGTCCAGGCGGTGAGGAAGTTCTCCGGGTGCCAGCCGCCCTGGCCCGCGGTGTCCGAACGCAGTGCGGTGAACAGGATCCACAGCACCGGGTACAGCGCGTACCCGGCGAAGAGCAGCAGCACCAGGTAGGTCCCGGCCCGTTCCCAGCGGGAGACCGTCATCGCCTGCCTCCCGCC
Organism: Crossiella sp. NPDC003009; assembly: GCF_053591555.1. Taxonomy (NCBI): domain Bacteria; kingdom Bacillati; phylum Actinomycetota; class Actinomycetes; order Pseudonocardiales; family Pseudonocardiaceae; genus Crossiella; species Crossiella sp. NPDC003009. The sequence continues at coordinate 115,204 of NZ_JBSFUA010000016.1, forward strand.
ACGCGCAGCACCACCGCGCTCAAGGCGAACACCAGCGCGGTCAGCGTCACCCCGATCGCCGCGGCCGAACCCACCTGCCCGGCTTGGAAGGCCCGGTAGTAGATCTCGTAGGCGGGCACCGTGGTCGACTCGCCGGGCCCGCCCAGCGGGGTCATCACGTACACCAGGTCGAAGGTGCGCAGCGAGGCGATCACGGTCAGGGTCAGCGCGACCGCGATGTCCGGGCGCAGCGCGGGCAGCGTCACCGAGCGGAACTCGCGGAACACCCCGGCCCCGTCCAGCCGCGCCGCCTCGTACAGCTCACCGGAGATCCGGCCGATCCCGGCCAGGAACAGCACCACGGTCAGCCCGGTCTGCACCCAGGTGCCGACCAGCCCGACCGCGATCAGCGCGGTGCTCTCCTCGCCCAGCCAGTTGTGCGCCAGGGCATCCAGGCCGACCGCGCGCAACGCGGCGTTGAGCGGGCCGTCCGGGGCCAGGATCTGTTGCCAGGCAACGGCGACCACCACCATGGCCACCACCTGCGGCAGGAACACCACGGTGCGGAAGAAGGCCAGCCCGCGCACCCGGCTGCGGTGCAGCGCCGAGGCCAGCACCAGACCGAGGATCACCGGCAGCACCGCGAAGAACAGGATCAGCACCAGCGCGTGCCCGAACGCCGAGCGCAGACCGTCCTCGGCGAACAGGGTCAGGTAGTTGTCCAGCCCCGCCCAGGTGCCCAGGGTGAGGCCGTCCCACTCGAACAGCGAGATCCACGCGCTGTGCAGCAACGGGAACAGCAGGAACGCGCCGTAGACCGCCAGGGCGGGCACCACGTACAGGTACCCGACCCGGCGCGGCTCACCGGCCGCCACGGGAGGCGTCCACGTCGGCCTGCAGCTTGGCCAGGAACTCCTGCGGGCTCAACCCCTTGGCCAGCAACTGCTCCACCACGCTGGTGACCGTGTCGTAGGCGGTCGGGGTGGCGTAGTCCAGGAACGGCACCAGGCCACCGGTTTCCGAGGCGTGTGCCCAGGAGTCGAACACCTCGGCGCGCAACGCCGTCGGCGGCCGTTGGCTGGCCGCCTCCACCACCGGCAGGTTCGCGTGCTCGGCCATCAGCGCCATGCCCCGCGAGGAGGTCACGAAATCGATGTAGGCCGCCGCCGCGTCCGGGTTCTTGCTGCGCGCGCTGACCGCGAACGGCACGCTCGTGCCCCCGGTCACCGCGACCTTGCCACTGTCGATCGGTGGCAGTCCGAAGCCCACCCTGTCCCCCATCGCCGCCTCCAGATCGGCCATCAACCAGGTGCCGCTGACCAGGAAAACCCCTTTGCCCTCGGCGAACTCCCGCCATGCCGCGTCCGAGCCGAGCCCGGAGAACCCCGGCGTCAGCATGCCCTGCTCCACCCAGCTCACCAGGAGCTCGGCCGCGGACCGGGGGTTGGCGTCGGACCAGAACACGCCCTGCCTGCCGGTGGCCAGTTTGAAGGCGTCCTCGGTGGGCGCGAACCGGTTGAGCGCGAAGCCGAACAGGTGGATGCCCGCGCTCTTCTCCAGGTTGCCGAACTGGATCGGCACCTCGCGGGCGGCCTTGGCCTTGCGCAGCGCGGCGTCGAACTCCGCCCACGTGCGCGGCGGGGAGATGCCGAGCCTGGCCAGCTTCTCCTTGTTGGAGAAGACGCCGACCAGCTCACCGCCCTGCGGCAGCCCGTACAGCTTGCCCTCGCCCAGCGGGTTGCCCGAGTTCGGGTAGCGGGCCAGCCGCAGCACCGAGTCCGGGAACCGCTGCTGCCAGCGGTAGGCCTCGGCGTAGCCGTCCAGCGGCTGGAGCAGCCCGGCCTTGACGAAGGCCCCCATGTCCTGCCTGCCGTTGTTGACCTGCACGACATCGGGGGCCTGCACGCTGGTCAGGCCGAGCCTGGTGGTGTTCCGCAGGTCGTCGAAGGACCGCGGCACCCGGTTGATGGTGATGTTCGGGTACTTGCGCTGGAACTCCGCGTTCAGCGCGGTCATCTGCTTGTCCTGCCCGCCACGGACCTCCTGGTCCCACACGGTCAGGGTCAGCTCGCCCATGCCCGCCGGGTCGGTCCTGATGTCGCGGGCCTGGCGGTCGCTGGGCCGGGTGTTCGGCAGGTTCGAGCCGGGCACGCACCCGGCCAGCACCACGAACGCGGTCACCGCGGCCAGCGCGGCCCGCCATCGGGAGCCCGTCATCCCCGTCCTCCCTCCGCCGGTGCTACGGCCTGCCCCGCAGTCCGATCGTGGCACTTGCCCTGCGCACCGTGGCACAGCCATGAGTGGGAAGCAGGTCTTCCAGGAAGTGGTATCCGCGCAGCGCCTCGTCCTCGCGGCGGCCCAGGTGCCGCCACCAGGCGGCGATGTCGCACCAGCCGGGCGCGGACAGCGAGCCGCCGAAGTGCTGCACCGACAACGCGGCGCACAGGTTGGCGAAGCGCACCCGGTCCACCAGCGGCCAGCCGGCCAGGGTGCCGTAGGTGAACCCAGCGCCGAAGACGTCGCCCGCGCCGGTGGGATCCATGGCGGCCACGTTGATGCCGCACACGTCGGCCTCCTCGCCGGTGGCCGAGTCCACCGCGTAGGCCCCGCCGCCGGCCCTGGTGACCACCACGGTCGGCACCACCTCCGAGAGCTGCCGCGCGGCCAGGCGCACGTCGTCCTGGCGGGTGTAGCGCAGCGCCTCCACCGTGTTCGGCAGGAACACGTCGTAGCCGTGCAGCTGCTGGATCAGCTCAGGCCGCCACTGGTCGGTGGGATCCCAGCCGACGTCGGCGAACAGCAGCGCGCCGTTGGCCTTGGCGGTGCGCACCCAGTTGTCGCTCTCGTGGTCGACGTGCACGAAGCAGGCGCGCACCTTGGGCGGTTCGGTGAGCAGCTCGTCCGCGGTGACCGGGGAGGGGTGGCCGTGGGTGACCATGCTGCGGTCGCGGTTGATGGCCAGCGAGACGGTGACCGGGGAGTGCCAGCCGTAGAAGCGGCGGGAGTGGCTGAGGTCGACCTGTTCCTGGTTGGCCAGGGTGTCCCAGCAGAAGTCGCCGTACATGTCCTCGCCGAAGGCCGAGGCCAGGGTGGTGCGCAGCTGGAGGCGGGCCAGCGCGACGGCGAGGTTGGCGATGCCGCCGGGGCTGGAGCCCAGGCCGCTGGCCCACACCTCGGTGCCGCTCTCGGGTAGCTGGGGCAGTCCGGTGAAGATCAGGTCCAGGAAGACCGGACCGGACAACAGGACGTCGAACTCGGTAGGCGGCTGGCTCGACACCGTTTCCCTCCCCGCTACGCGCATTGTTCGGGCTGACCCCGTTTCGATCAGGCGCAGAGTCTCCCCCGCCCGGACGACACTGACAACCACGATCGGCCCCGGTGTGTTCCAGAGTGTTAATGTCGGTGCGCGTGAGACTGGTGATCCTCGGCGGTGGCGGTTTCCGCGTTCCCCTGGTGCACGGCCGGTTGCTGGCCGATCCGGACCGGCTGGTCGACGAGCTGGTGCTGCACGACGTGTCCCAGGACCGCCTCACCGCGGTGACCGCGGTGCTCGACGCCCAGGCCGCGGACGCGCCGTGGCGGCCCAAGCTGGTCACCCGAACCCACCTCGACGACGCCCTGCGCGGCGCGGACGTGGTCTTCTCCGCCATCCGCGTCGGCGGCCTGGCCGGCCGCAGCGCCGACGAACGCCACGCCATCGAAGCGGGCCTGCTCGGCCAGGAGACCGTGGGCGCCGGCGGCATCAGCTACGCGCTGCGCACCGTGCCGGTGGCCATGGACATCGCCGAACGCATCGCCCGCTACTGCCCCGAGGCCTGGACGATCAACTTCACCAACCCCGCGGGCACCGTCACCGAGGCGATGTCCGCGGTGCTGGGCGATCGCGTCATCGGCATCTGCGACTCCCCCATCGGCCTGTGCCGCCGGGTCGCCGCGGCCTTGGACATCCCGGCCGAGCAAGCCTGGTTCGACTACGCGGGCCTGAACCACCTCGGCTGGCTGCGCGGCGTCCAGGTCAACGGCCGCGACCGCCTGCCGGAACTGCTGGCCGATGAGACCAAGCTCCGCTCCTTCGAGGAAGGCCGTCTGTTCGAGCCGGACTGGCTACGCGCCCTGGGCGCCATCCCCAACGAATACCTGCACTATTACTACTACGCCCGCGAGACCACCACCGAGATCGCGGCCAACCCCCAGCCCCGCGGCGAGTACCTCCGCCACCAGCAGGCGGCCTTCTACGAACGCGCCCTCGCCGACCCCAGCACCGCGCTCATTGCCTGGCAGGAAACCCGCGCCGAACGCGAACGCACCTACCTCGCCGAAGCCCGCCAGATCGCCGAAGCCGGCGACCGCGAAACCTGCGACACCGACGGCGGCGGCTACGAACAGGTCGCCCTGGACCTGATGGCCGCCATCACCGCCAACCGCGCCGCCACGATGATCCTCAACGTCCGCAACCGGGGCGCGCTGCCGGGGCTGGACGCGGACGCGGTGGTGGAGCTGCCCTGCCTGGTGGACTCCAACGGGGCGCGGCCGATCGCGGTGGATCCGCTGGACGGGCCCGCGTTGAGCTTGGTGCAGCAGGTGAAGGCGGTGGAGCGGGAGACAATCGCGGCGGCTCGGACGGGGAGCCGGGAGAAGGCGTTGCGGGCGCTGGCGGGGCATCCGCTGGTGGATTCGGTGCGGGCGGCGCGGGAGGTGCTGGGCGCGACCGAGTGGTGACCGGCGGTCGGTTCGGACGGGCGGGCGGTTCGTGAAGGTCGCCCCCAGCCAAGACCACCGATCCGCCGACAGCCCATCCCAGCCAAGCGCCCGCCGCCAGTCCGCCCCAGCCAGTACCCGCCATTTCGCGCCGGGGCCGCCAAGCCAGTACGACCGGTCCCCGGTCAGTCCGGTCCCAGCCACCACGACCGGATGCGCCAAGTTCGCGCCACAGGTGCTGCGCCCCGGGGCACGCCTCGCCCGCCAAGTCGCGGCCGCACTCGCCCGGCCCACCTCGCGAACCTGATCTTCCGGCCACAGTCCTTCGACCGATCATCTGTGATTGATGAACCACTCAGCCCCCTTGCACGTCGTGGGGACATGTCTTTGTTCGCGGTGAGTGGGCGGCTCGGCCGGTTGCGGGCGCGGGTCAGGGTGCTGGTCGGCGGGGTGCTCGACGGGCTGCTGGCGCGGGGCGAGGCGGAGCTGGTCCGGGAGTTCGCCGAGCCGGTGGCGGCGGGCGTGGTGCTGGAGCTGGCCGGGGTGCCGGAGCCGGACCGGGCCGATGTGCGCCGCTGGGTGCGGGCGGCCTGCGAGGTCGAGGGGCCGGTGACGCCGCGGGTCTGGGCCGACCTGGACGGCTACCTGGCCGAACTGGCCGCGCACCAAGGTAGGGCGCGGGTGTCCGCGGTGGAGGTGGTCGCCGGGTACACCCGGATCGTGGACCTGATCACCGGCGCGCTGCTCACGCTGCTCGGCTGCCCGCAGCAGCTGGCGGTGCTGCGCCGCGATCCGCGGGTGCTGGCCGGGGTGGTCCGGGAGGTGCTGCACGGCGGGGCCGGGAGCACGGGTGTCGCGGGGGTGGTCGCGGAGGCGGCGGTCCGGGCGGTGCTGGCGTGTGATGTGCTGTTGGCCGGGGACGAGGACGAGCTGCGCTGGCGGGCTCGGCTGGGGATCCGCGAACTGCGTGCCGTTCCGGTGTCCCTTGCCGCGCCCGGCCGGACCGAGGACAGGAGGCCGGGTTGGCGGGCAAGGTCGCGGTGATCGGGTTGGGCGATATCGCGCGGAAGGCGTACCTGCCCACGATCACGGCCCGGGCGGGGCTGGACCTGCACCTGATGACCAGGAACCCGGCGCGGCTGGCCGAGGTCGCCGATCAGTACCGGGTTCCCGGACCGCGGCGGTTCACCGATCTGGATGAGTTGCTGGCACACGGGCTCGACGCGGCGTTCGTGCACGTGCCGACCGCCGCGCACGCGGCAACGGTGCGCCGGTTGCTGGCGGCCGGGGTGCCGACCTACGTGGACAAACCCCTCGACGACAGCCTGGCCGGGGCGCGGGACCTGGTGGAGCTGGCCGAGCGGCTCGCGGTGCCGCTGATGGTCGGGTTCAACCGACGTTACGTGCCCGCCTACGCCGAGGCCGCGCGCGGCCCGCGGGACCTGGTGGTGTTGCAGAAGAACCAGGACGGCGGCAGCGGCGGGGTGCGCGAGATCGTCTTCGATGACTTCATCCACGTGGTGGACACCCTGCGGTTCCTGGCTCCGGGCCCGATCGAGCGAACTTTGGTCAACGGTGTGGTCACCGAGGGCGAGCTCGAACAGGTCAGCCTGACCGTGGTAGGCGGCGGGTTCACCGCGATCGGCACCATGCACCGGCGGGCCGGGGCCAAGCAGGAACGGCTGGAGGTCACCGGCGGCGGGGTGAAGGTCGAGGTGACGGACCTGGGCCAGGTGACCCGGCACGAGGGTGGGCGGGTGACCCGGCTGGCGGAGGACGGGTGGGCGCCGGTGGCGCGGCGGCGCGGGATCGAGCAGGTGTGCACGGCGTTCCTGGCGGGAGAGCTGCCGGACCTACGGGACGCGCTGCGGACGCACGAGCTGTGCGAGCAGGTGGTGACGGAGCTGACGGAGGACGGGGCGGCCGCCTAGGCGGCGCGGCCGAGAGCCAACCAGCGCGAGCAAACCAGCGCGGGTGGGCGGCGCGGGCGGGCGGCGGTTCGGCCGGCCAGGCTAGCGCGAGCCGAACAACACGGGCCGGGCGACGCGGGCCGGGCGGCGCGGGCCGGGCGGCGCGCGGACGGCGCGGGCGGTTGGTCGACCGGCCGGTTGGTCAGTCGAGCGATCGGTCGGTCAAGCGGTCGGGCGGCGGCTCAGGCAGCCAACCCCGCCGCCAGCTCGCGGAGCCGATCAGCCCCACCCGCCCGCAATGCCGGCCCGTGCCCAAAACAGACCACCTCGAACTCCAGTCCGCTCAACCCCACCACCGACCGCCGCGCCAGCTGACTGTCCACATTGAACACACCAACGCTCAGCTCCCCCACGTTCGCCACCGCGTCCCCCACGAACACCACCCCGCCCGGCAGCCACACCGCGATGCTCCCCGGCGTGTGCCCCGGCATCCCCACCACCCGCGCCCCACCGCCGAACTCCAGCACGTCCCCGTCCTCGACCTCCCGGTCCACCCGGCACGCCTGGTGCGCGGGCACCCCCGGCGAGATCTGCCCGTGCAGCTCCCGCTCCCACTCCCCGGTGAACACCGGCGGCAACCCCTCCGCCTCCCCCCTGACCACCGCCGCGTCCGCCCGGTGCGCGATCACCTCGGCCCCGCTCCACGCCACGATCTCCGCGGCGCTGCCGGCGTGGTCGCCGTGCCAGTGCGTCAGCACGATCCGCCGCAGCGCGGCCCCCGTCTCGGTCACCACCGAACGCACCCGCTCGCCGTACCCGGCCAGCCCCGTGTCGATCATGGTCGCCTCGTTCCCGTCGCGCCACAGGTACGCCTGGCCGACCGGGAAGGTCAGCTGGGTCAGGTTCGGCAGCAGGGGTTCGATGTCCATGGGCGTCAGCCTGGCAGCGGGGCGGGGGCGCGGACGCCGTGTTCGCCCATGGCTGAGCGGGGTTCTCCCGGAGCGAACGTGGTCCGGGCGCGGACGCCGGAGCTACCGGCTGGTCGCGCGGGTCACAGGCGGCCCAGCAGGGCGATGAGCTGGATGACCCGGTAGGCGGTCGGGAAGTCCTCGGCCTCGTAGGCCAGGGTGCGCTCGCCGACCAGCTCGATGCCGGGCACCAGCAGGGCGTGCTCGGCCATGCCCGGGGTCAGCACGTCCACCTCCAGGTCGACCTCCCCGGCGAAGCGCAGCGGCCGCACCCTGGCTCGCCGCCGCAGCGCCTGGGGCACCGCCGCGCGGATCCGGGCGCAGGCCTCCTCCGGGTGCAGGTTCTCCGCGGCCCGGGCGCCCAGCGCGCGCTTGACCACCACCGACCAGATCCCCCGCGCCACCCCGGTGGCCTCGGTGGCCACCGTCTCGTCCCCCGCCACCAGGATCGGCACCGCGCCGTGCGTGGCGGCCAGTGCCGCGTTGAGGCCCAGCTCGCCGAGGACGCGGTCGTTGCAGCGGACCTCGGCGACCACCGAGCCGTTGATGGTGTGCGAGAGCACCGAATGGGCCAGCCCGGCCCGGCCGTGGTAGCCGATGAAGATCACCGCGTGCACGTCCTCGGCGATCCCGGCCATCATGCCGAAGGCCTTGGGCGTGCCGCGCAGCAGCGTGGCCCGGCGGTCCAGGCGCTCGGGCAGCAGGTTGCGGAACTGGGCGTGCGCGTCGGAGACCAGTACCTCGGCGTCCGGTTCGGCGTCGTAGACCCCGAGCACCGCGGCGTTGGCCTCCGCGGTCATCAGCGCCCGGTTGCGCTCGTACTCCCGTTCCCCAGGGCGGACATCCTCGACGTCGACGATCCCGGCGATGCCCTCCATGTCCACCGACACGAGAACCCGCATACCACGCCCCTTAACCCCGGAAGCAAAGCTGGCGGCGACCCCGAAGGGTCACCGCCAGCTTTCCCCATCCGGGTTACTTGGTGACAACCAGGGCGTAGTCCGCGTCGGTCTCCGGGGTTTCCGGGTGACCGTCCGCGTTCACCTGGTCGGCCAGCACCTCGACCTTCCAGGTGCCCTTGGCCGCCTTCTCCAAGATCACGTTCTCCACGGTGTCCACCGCGTTCGGGGAGCCGCCGGGGGTGGAGTAGTTGCCCGCGGTGAGGCCGTTATTGCCCCAGTACACGGTGCCGTCGGGCGCGGTGACCTTCAGCGTCAGGTCGTTGACCCGGGACACCGCCGCGGTCGGCGAACCGGCCGGGTCGGTGTAGGCCAGGGTCGCCTTGAACGGCGTGGAGCCGTCCGCCTCGACCGGGTAAGCCTTGGACGCGCCGGCCTTGAGCAGGTCGGTCTCGTTCACCAGCACCGGCAGCTTCCAACTGTTGCCCTTGGCCTGGTTGTACAGGTTGCCAACGCTCGCGGTGCCCCAGCCCTGGTGCACCCTGGTCAGGTCGTGGTTCTCACCGCTGAAGGCGTACTGGTTCGCGGTGTTGACCAGCAGCGCCTTGACCGTGGCCGCGTGCGGCCTGCTGGCGAAGACGTCCCGCTTCTTGCCAGGCGCGCCGTCGAAGACGCCGTCGGCCCACATCTGGAACACCAGACCGGCGTTGCCGCAGGTGATCGGGGTGGCACCGCTGGTACCGCCGAAGCTGGGCGTGTAGGCGGTGTCGCTGGTGGAGGTGGTGGTGTCGATGGCGTCGTAGTAGTTGGAGATCTCCGGCTTGATCCGGCCGTCGGCCGCCGGGCCGATGCTGGCGCCGCGGTTCCAGGTGTCATCGGTGCGGCTGAGCGTGTTCTTGTGGTACTGCGCGCCCACCGAGAGCACGTTCTTCGCCCACGCCTCCGGCCGCGACTGGCGCGAGCCGGCGTTGCTCTGCGACTGGCAGATGAACAGGTCCAGATCGAAGACGATCTTGTCCATGGCCGCGGAGATCGTGGTGTAGGAGGTGGTCAGCGCGTTGCCCCAGCTGTTGGTCTGGAACACCGCCTTGTACTTGCCGTTGGGGTCGACCAGCTCCTTGGAGTGGGCGTACCGGTCGGCGACGCCGTAACCGGCGTGGATGCCCTGGCCCTCGGGCAGCAGCCCGCGGTGCTTGGGGCTGACGCCGGTGGCGAAGATCTGGCCGTAGGTGGCGGTGCCGTGACTGGGGCTGGTGCCCGCGGCGCCGTGGATGATCGGCGGCTTGGCCCGGAACTCCTGGTGCGTGGTGCGCAGGCCGGAGTCCATCACCTCGCCGACCACGCCCTGGCCCTTGTAGCCGCCCGCGGCCTCGATGGTGTTCGCGCCGCCGTCGATGCGCGCGTTGTCCATGTCGGTCTCCGGCGCGGAGGCCGCGTCGACCGCGAGGACCTGGTCCAGGTGCGCGGTGGCGCGCAGCTGCTGCGGGCTGAGGGTGGCCTCCAGGTGCTGGGCGCTCTGCGAGACCACGTGCACCTGCCCACCGGCGCGGGTGATCGCCTCGGCGGCGGCCCGCTGCCCGGCGGCGTCGGCCTCGACCAGGGTCACCACGTAGCGCGCGGTCTTGGTCTCGGCGATGGCGGCCGGGGCCAGCTTGTCACCGGGCTGGTAGGCGCCGACCCAGCGGACGTAGCCGAGCTTGGCCACCCGCTCCTTGGTGGCCGGGCTCATCCGCACCACGTAGGCGTAGTCGGGGATGAACGCGCCGACGCGCGCGCCGAGCCTGGCCAGCTCACGGCGCTGGGCGTCCAGCGGCGCGGCCTTGAACTGCACCAGGTAGGCCCCGCCCTGGCGGGCCCGCAGGTCCTCCGGCGTCGCGGTCTCGGCCTGGGTGATCGGGTCGAAGCTGCGGTTGGCCAGGCGGATCTGGCTGGCCTGCGGCAGCTCCCTGCTCCAGGTGCGGCCGCCGTCCAGGCTGATGGTGAACTTGTCCGCGCCGACCAGGCGGACCTGCTCGTCCTCGGCCGCGCCGCTCGCGCTCATCGCGCCCGCGCTCAAGACCAGTGAACTGGCGGTGATGGCCACCAGGAAAACGCGACTCCTTCGCCGCATCGACTACCTCCAGCGAAATGCAGGGGTGACCTCGGACATGCGTGATCCGAGCCGTGATGCGGACAGTAACGACGGTTTACTAATTCATCACCCGACAGAAGTTGGTTTGTGTTGCGACGTTCGGGTGAGACAAAACCGCTGGACAGGCAAGTAGTCGCGACCCGCAGTACTGCGCTGAATACGGGCCGCGACGACTTATCGAGTTATTTACTCCGCTGTCCCCAACCGGCGAAAAATACGGCCATTCGGCACTGGCACCGCGAGTTCGCCGATGGTAAGTCCGATCACATGTACTGGCCGTCCCCCTGCGGGAGCTGCCTGGTCTCCTGACCCTGGTGAATGGTCTTCATCGCCTCGAACCAGGTGCGGGCCGGCACCTTGCCGCCGTAGATGTTGCCGCTGGAGCACAGCCGGGGCTGGGCGCCGTCGCAGATCGGCTTCGGGGTGGGGCTGTCAGAGAAGGTGAGCACCGCGCCGGAGAAGTTCGGGGTGGCGCCGACGAACCCGGCGGACTGGTGGTTCTGCGTGGTGCCGGTCTTGCCGATCATCGGCCGGTTCCAGCCGGAGTCCCTGGCGGCCTTGGCCGCGGTGCCCTCGGTGGTGTCCTTGCTCAGCCCCTGCGCCAGCGCCCCGGCCAGACCGGGGTCGATGGCCTGCTCGCAGGAGGCTTCCTTGATGTCCACCGGCTTGCCGTTGCGGTCGAGGACCTTCTCGATCGGGGTGGGCGGGCACCAGGTGCCGCCGCTGGTGATGGTCGCGCCGACGTTGGCCAGCTCCAGCACGCTGACCACGGTCACGCCCAGGGTGAAGGAGCCGACCTTGTTGTCCTTGACCCACTTGTCCTGCGGGATGCGCAGCGAGGCGTCCTTGGCGTCCGGGTTGATCTTGGATCCGCCGCGGTTGACCGACTTCATGCTGTCCCGCAGGCCCATCCGCACCGACATGTCCACCACGCTGTCCAGCCCGGCCTGCTCCTCCAGGATGACGAACCCGGTGTTCGGCGAGTGCGCGAGCGCGCTCTGCAGGGTCATCTGGGTGTCGCCGCCCTCGCTGGCGTTCTTCACCGTGTACGCCTTGCCGCCGTTCTTGTAGATCGGCGAGGTGTAGGTGTTGGGCACGTTGACCGTGCGGTTGACCCCGGTCTTGCCCTCCTCCATGGCCGCGGCCGCGGTGAAGATCTTGAAGATCGACCCGGCGCCGAACCGGCTGACGTCGGCGGGCAGGTTGAACGAGGTCTGGTTCTTGCCCTTGTCGTTGCCGTAGTCCCGGTTGGCGCCCAGCGCGCGCACCCGGTGCTTGTCCTTGCCCGGCTCGACCACGGCCATCGCGTTGGCCACGCCGTCGGTGTTCTTGCTGACCTCGCCCTCGGCCGCGGCCTTGACCGCGTCGTTGGCGCCCTGGTCCAGGGTGGTCTGGATGGTGTAGCCGCCGCGCTTGAGCTTGTCCTTGTTGATGCCGTGCTTGGCCAGGTAGTCGACCACGTAGTCGCAGAAGTAGCCGTTGGTCTGCCCGTGGTCCGCGCTCACGCAGTCGTTCGGGCGGCGCTTGACCAGCGCGAAGTTGAGCGGCTCCTCCTGGAACTTGCGGTAGAGCTCCTGCGCCTGCGCCTGGTCCTTGGACAGCGCGCCGGTGTCGGCCATCCGCTTGAGCACGTGGTCGCGCCGCTTCTTGGCCTCCTCCGGGTTCTCCGAGCCGAGCCGGGAGGGCTTGTTCACCAGACCGGCCAGGTAGGCGGCCTCGGGCACGGTGAGGTCCTTGGGCAGCTTGTCGAAGTAGTGCCGGGAGGCGGACTTGATGCCGTAGATCTGGCCGCCGAAGGGCACCACGTTGAGGTAGCGGGTGAGGATCTCGTCCTTGCTCAGCGTGCGCTCCAGCTGCAGCGCGATGCGCACCTCGCGCAGCTTGCGGGCCGCGGTGACCTCGCTGGCCTTCTCCCGCTCGATGTCGGTCTTGGCGACCACGTAGGCCAGGTAGTTCTTCACGTACTGCTGGGTGATCGAGGAGCCGCCCTCGACCCGCTGGCCGAGCACGCCCTTGACCATGGCGCGCAGGGTGCCCTTCCAGTCCACGCCGTTGTGCTCTTCGAAGCGGTGGTCCTCGATGGCGACCATGGCCGCCTTCATGTTCTGCGAGATGCCCGCGCTGTCGACCAGTTCCCGGTCCTGGTCGTAGAGGTAGGCGATCGGCTTGTTCTTGCTGTCGGTGATCGTGGTGAGCAGCGGCGGGTCGGCCTGGGCCAGCTCGGCGGAGTACTGGTCGACCGTCTCACTGGCCCGGTTCGACAACAGCCCCGCCCCACCGACGACGGGGAAGGCGATCGCGGCGACCACCAAACCGGCCACCACGCACAGCCCAATGAGTTTCAGTATCCCCGTCGCTCGTGCGACCAACACGGAACGCACTCCCCTCTCCACAGCCTGCTCACCCGTTCAGTGCACTGTCTACCCGTAAGGGCGCATGAGACTGCACGGAGGTTGCATCGGTTTGCCGGTGATCTTTATCTACCCGCACGAACGAATGACGCCCGCTGGTTCACCCACATGAAAACATCGGGTCACTTGCCCGCCGAACGGCCCACATCGATCGTCCAGGGCCTACTTCTGGCCGTCTTGACCGCCAGACATCGGAGGATAAAGTGTGTGCGCCCCCACACCGCCCCGGACCGCCATTAGGAGGGAATCGCTTTCCGATCGAGCAGCACGGCGTCGTGCGTTGAGGAGCTTCGATGGCATCGAAACGGCGGAGTCTCCGGCGACCGATCGTGCGCGGCGCGGCACTGGCGGTGACGCTGGCCTGCACGGACTCGCCGCGTTCGTGGTCATGCACGAGCAGTTGTCCCAACGCACGTAGGAGGATGTGTGAACCTGCTGACGCGGGTGGCCACCGCCGTGGCCACCGCGGGCGCCCTCACCCTGTCGGTGACCACGCCCATGGCCCAAGCCGCCCCACCCGCCACCGACTGGTCCAAGGCGGTCCTCGACTCGACCATCGCGCGCAACCCGGACCCGCAGGCCATCGGCGGCTGGGGCTACACCCGAGGCCTGTTCCTCTACGGGATGTACAAGGTGTACCAGCGGTTGAAGGACCCGAAGTACCTGGCCTACATCAAGAAGTGGGCCGACTACCACGTCGACGCCAACGGGCACGTCAACCACAGCTTCAACAACCTGGACGCGATGCAGCCGGGCAACATCCTGATCTTCTTGCACAAGGAGACCGGCGACCCGCGTTACAAGGCCGCGGCCGACCAGATCCGCACCCGCATCACCACCTACCCGCGCACCCCCGACGGCGGCATGTGGCACGCCACCAGCAAGACCAACGAGCTGTGGGCGGACGGGGTGTTCATGGCCCAGCCGTTCCTGATGCGCTACGGCCAGGCCTACGGCGACGAGCAGTACGCCACCGAGGAGGTCACCAGGAACCTGGTCACCTACTTCACCCGGCTCAAGGCCGACAACGGGCTGATGTGGCATGCCTACGACGGCGACCGGGACGCCCCGTGGGATCCGAAACCCAAGCCGGACACCGGAACCTCGAGCTTCTTCTGGGCCCGCGCCTTCGGCTGGTCGGCCATCACCTACATCGAGATCCTGGACATGCTGCCCAAGGACCACCCGCGCCGGCAGCAGATCATCGGTTTCGTGCAGCACCTGGCCAAGGGCCTGGCCCGCTACCAGGACCGCCGCACCGGCCGCTGGTTCCAGGTGGTCGACCGGGGTGACGACCCGGACAACTGGACCGAGACCTCGGCCTCGTCCATGTACACCCTGATGATCGACGCGGCCGTCCAGCGCGGCTACATTCCGCGCGCCTACCAGCGCGTCGCCGACCGCGGCTACCAAGGCGTCCTGGCCAAGGTCAAGACCGGCGCCGACGGCCTGACCAACATCCACGACATCTCCGAGGGCACCAACGTCGGCGACCTCAACTACTACTACGCGCGCAAACGCAACACCAACGACCTACACGGCCTGGGCGCCTTCCTGCTCATGCACGAACAACTCCGCACCTGACCGGCAACGGCCGGCACGCCGGGAGGTTGCCCTCTCCCGGCGTGCCGGCCGTTGCCGTACCGCGTGCTGTCCGGTCCGCGTCAGCTGGTGGCGCGAGCCGCCTCGATCAGCCGGACGACACCGGGAACCCACGGCGCGTAACGCTCCGGGTTCGCCTCGTGGTCGGCGACCAGCTCGCTGTACTGCACCCACTTGAGCTGCTCGATCTCATCCGCCTCCGGCTTGGCCGTGAGGTGCGCGTCGGCGCCGATCTTGCCGATCAGCACGTGGTCGAACTCGTGCTCGGCGGCCCCGTGCCCGTCCAGCGCCTGGTAGGTGAACGTGCCCACCTCTCGCAGCTCCTCGATCCGCAGGTGCAGCTCCTCGTCCACCCGCTTGATCGCCGAGAGCGCGATGTCCTCCCCGGCCAGCGGGTGCGAGCAGCAGGTGTTGGCCCACAGCCCGGGGAACCGGTTCTTGGTCAGCGCCCGCTGCTGCAGCAGCACCCGGTCGTCCTCGTCGAACAGCATCACCGAGAACGCCCGGTGCAACCGGCCGGGCGGCGTGTGCGCCTCTTCGACCGAGGTCTCCCCGATCGTGTTCCCGTCCGGATCGACGAGCTCGACGATCCTGCGCACGACAGCCATCCTGACCCCTTTGTATCCATGTTGCGCCTGGTCGGGAGCCACCGTAATGAGGGGGTCCGCCCGGGTCCATGCACCGGCAGAGTGCATCAGCTCCACCACCACGGTACTTCTTCCGGTGTTCCGCACCGCCCGCACGCTGCGCCGTCCGGGACCAACCGGTAACCAATCGGACACGTTCCGCGACACCCCTGCCATGGGGTCGGACAGTGCTACCGCGATCACCTTCGCCCAGGTCCAGAAGCTGGTCCGGCAAGCAGGCGACAGCAAGGCGGTAGAAGCGGTGGACCGGCTGGCCGCGGTCGGGCTGCTGGCGCTCGGGGTGGCGGTGACGCCGGGGGCGTTGTCGCTGCTCGGGGCGAAGAACGAGGTCAGCAAGCTGGGGCAGGCGGTGGCGCGCAAGCTGCTCGGGCGGGGCGAGGGGAACTTCCTGGCGCGGGCGCGGCGGATGGCCGCGGCGAACTACCTGATCACCTTCACCGCCTTCTTCGACGCGCTGGAGGCCGAGCTGCCCGAGTTCCTGGCCGAGGTGGCGCTGACTGAGGCAGACCGGCTCCAGCTTGCCGGCGCCAGTGCCGGCGACCGGGTCACGCTGTCCCTGCCGCACCCGGTCGATCCAGCGCTCTCCACCGCCCAGCGCCAGGCCTACCACCAGCTGCTGAGCACCCAGTTCATGGTCTTCGCCCAGGGCCTGGCGGTGCGCGAACGGGTGCCGGGAGCGCGGCAGCGGGAGCTGTCCGAGGGGATCCGGCGAGCCACCGAGGCGGCCGAGGAGGTCTACCAGGCGCAGCTGCTGCGCCTGATGGCCAGCAGTCCGGAGTTCTGCGCGTGGACGATGTGGCGGGACCATGCCCGCGCCGAGGGCATCGACCTGGGGTTGCGCGCACTGGCGGCCACCGTCGAGGCGATGACCCCGGCGGCCCGCGCGGACCGGGTGGCCACGGCACTGTCCGCGGAGTACGCGAGCAAGCTGGCCGCGCCGGTCTTCGGCGACGGCGCGCACGACGGGCTGACCTACCCGGCCAAGGCGGATGCCTTTGTGCCGCAGGCGTTCAAGGTGCTCCGCTGCGGCAACGGCGACCGGCTCGAACACGAGCCGTCCTGGGCGGCGGCCCCGGCGCGGTCCGATCTCGGCGACTTCCTGTTGCGCTACCTGGGTTCCCCGCACAGCACCGAGCACCCGCTGCTCGTGCTCGGCCACCCCGGCTCCGGCAAGTCCCTGCTGACCGAGGTGCTCGCCGCCCGGCTGGCCGCGCCTGCGTTCACCGTGGTGCGGGTGGAGCTGCGCGACATCGACCCGGAACAAGACCTGCAGGACCAGCTGGAGCTCCAGCTCAAGCGCGACACCGGCCTGACCCAGCCATGGACTGAGTTCGCTGAGTCCAGAGTGGACAGTCCGCCGCTGGTGATCCTGGACGGTTACGACGAACTGTTGCAGGCCAACGGAAAGGTCTTCGCCGACTACCTCTCCCGCGTGCACGGCTTCCAGGTCCGCGAGGCCCGGCACGGCCGCCCGCTGCGGGTCCTGGTGACCAGCCGGATCGCCCTGATCGACAAGGCCGCGGTGCCCCAGGGCAGCACCGTCCTGCGCCTGCTGGAGTTCGACGCGCCGCGCCGGCAAACCTGGGCCCGGATCTGGAACGAGCACAACGCCCGCCGGTTCCAGGTGCCCGACTCCCCCGCCCTCGTCGAACTGGCCGAGCAACCGCTGCTGCTGCTCATGCTGGCCATCTACGACGCCACCGTGCGACCACTTGCCGCCGCCACCGAGCTGGACCGGACCCAGCTGTACCACAGCCTCATCACCGAGTTCGTCCGCCGCGAACGCGCCAAGGACCCGGCCGACCGCTGCGCCGATGATCTGTGCACAATGGTCGAGTCGGACGTGGAACGCCTTGGCGTGGCCGCGATCGGCATGTTCAACCGGCACGCGGTGCACATCCTCGCCCAGGACCTGAACGCGGACCTGGCCTACTTCAACCGGTCCAGGACTGTTCCCGACGGCGGCGGCAGGCGCCTGTCCCAGGCCGAGCTGCTGGTGGGCAGCTTCTTCTTCATCCACGAGTCCAGGGGCCAGGTCGAGGACGCCAAGGCGTATGAGTTCCTGCACAACACCTTCGGCGAGTTCCTGGCCGCCGACTTCCTACTGCGCCAGGTGATCCGCGAAACCGCGACCGTCCGCTCCCTGGGCGGCGACCCGGACCGCGCCCGCCTGTCCGGCGACTGGTTCGCCTGCCTCACCCACGCCCCGCTGCACACCCGCCCCATGCTGCTGCAACTGCTGCGCGAGTGGGCCCGGCACCGCATCACCCCCGCCGACATCGAGGCGCTGGACGCCCTCACCCACCACCAGCTGCACGGCGTCCTCTACAGCACGGACGCCTTCCTGCCCACCCCCGGCGACTCCCCGCTGGCCCGCAAGCCACTGCTGGAGCGCCTCGCGCTGTACAGCCTCAACCTGGTGCTGCTGCGCGCCGCCCTCTCCGACGGCGAGTACGCGCTACCCGAAACCCTGATCGGCCCCGAAGCCCAGCGCCCCTGGGACCAGCTGACCCACCTGTGGCGGACCTGGTTCTCCTGGGAGACGCTCAGCGCGATCGCCGGCATCCAGATCGCCACCCGGGAAGGTACGACGATCACCTTGCGGTTGCAGCAGGAGTTCCGCACCCCGCAGGCCACCGGCCGCCTGCACACCGTGTTCAACGCGGCCAGCGCACTCGCCGACCACGTGACCCTGGGCCTGGCCGGGATTCCCACGGTGGAAGCCGATCCGGAACGCCGGATGCTCGACTACATCGAGCAGAGCCTGCGGCAGGAAGGCATCGACCTCAGTGGCCGGTTCACCGTACTGCGCGCCCGCGCCGAGCCGAGCCTGCTGACCGACTCGGACTGGCCTGCCAGGGAACTGGTCCACGATTCCCGCCCGCCGGAACACGTCTACGCCGCACTGCCGCTGCTGCGCGACTCCCTGCACGCCCTGCCCAAGCGGAACGTGCTCCGCATGGCCGCCTGCGTCACCGCGGTCAGTCGCGCCGAGGCCACCGCCATCGTCGAGTTCTGCACCCGGGCTGAACCGGTCGCACTGGACTGGTTGCTCCAGCACCACGGTGTCGACAGCATCGCCCGGTCCATCCTGGCCGGCGCACCCTGGGCCGCGCCGGTGCTCAACGCCTTGGCCGTGCCGGGAACCACGCGGGAACGCGTCGAACTGCTGAACCGCCTCACCACCCTGTCGACCTACCATGATCGGGCGCTGGACACCGAAACCGCCGTGGCGCTGGCCAGCTTCGCCAGTGCGACCGACGCGTGGCGGCTGTGCCGATGGGCGTTGACCGACCTGCCGGGGCCACTGTTCTCCCTGCCGCAAGGCACGATCGACGAACTCGCCCGGCTAGTAGTCGGCCACAACCGTCGTGAGCTGGCCAAGGTCCGAGTCACCATCGCGAACCAGCTCGCCAACGAGGTCACGCCGTTGCGCGCGCTGATCGCCAACGGCAGGGAACCGTTGCCGCGCTTGGCCCAGATCGCCCGGATCACCGGCCCGCACCACGGCGTCACCGAACTGGTTTTTCGTTATATGTCCTCGATTCAGCTCGCTGACATCCGAGGGCAGCACCCGTGCCGGAGCGCAGGTGTGGTGCTCAGGGCGGTACGGGAGAACTACCGCCTGGCCGAGGCCAAGCACGTGCTCGCGATGTTGCTGCCGGGTGGCTGTGACCTGCTGACGCAACTCGGGCTCATGCCGTTCGACCGGTACCGCGACGAGCTGAGCCTGCGCTACCTGCTCGACCTGATGTGGGTCGCCGGCATCCGAGAGGACGACGCGACTCAGCAGCTGCTGGCGAAATCGCTTCGGGCACACGGGAGACAGTGACAGGCTGGCGCCATGAGGAAAGCTGTCAACGCTCCAGGCGCCGTGGCCGTCGGGCCGTATTCGCATGCCGTGGACGCCGATCCGTTCGTGCACCTCTCCGGCCAGACCCCGATCGGGCCGGACGGAAAGCTCGTCGAAGGCTCGGTCGGCGAGCAGACCCGGCAGTGTTTCGCGAACCTGTTCGCGGTGCTGGCCGCCGCCGGGCTGACTCCGGACGATGTGGTGAAGTGCACCGTGTTCCTGACCGACATGGCCAATTTTGCCGAGATGAACGCGGTCTACGCCGAGCAGTTCGCCGAGCCGTTCCCGGCGCGCACCACCATCGGCGTGGCGGGACTGCCGCTGGGGGCCGCGGTGGAGATCGAGCTCATCGCCCGCCGCCCCGGTACCGCGTGACCATCTCCTCGGCGGCCCTGGCGATGGACTCGCGGAGCTCCGGGGGTTCCAGGACCTCGATTTCCGGGCCGTAGCGCAGGAAGTCGGACTGGGCGATCTCGTGGGTCTCGATCGGGACCACCACCTCGCGCCAGCCGTCCGGGCCCGGTTCGGTGCCGCGGACCTTCGCGGCCACCACCGGGCCTGCGGTGAAGATCCCGCGCATCGCCTTGGGGGACACCCGGATCCGGGCCTCGCCTTTGTACACAGTGGACTGGAACTCGGCTGACCACTGCTGCCAGTAGGCGCTGAGGTCGAACTCGGGCGGGCGGGTGAACGGGGTGTCCTGGACCTCGGCGGCGCTGATCCGGTTGGCGCGGTAGGTGCGCACCCGGTCGGCCTCGGCGACCAGGTACCAGGTGCCCGCCTTGAGCACCAGGCCGAGCGGGTGCACCACCGACTCGCGGTCCGGCTGGCGGTAGCGGCGGTAGGTGATCTTGACCGGGCGTTGTTCCCAGACCGCGGTGGCCAGCGCCTGCAGGTGCGGCGGGCGGTCGGCGTCGGCGAACCAGCCGGGGGCGTCCAGGTGGAAGCGGTCGCGGACGTGATGGGCGCCCTCGCGCAGGCTGGGCGGCAGGGCGGCGTCGAGCTTGAGGCGGGCGGCGGCCAGCACGGTGCCCAGGCCCAGTTCGGCGGCCTGGTCCGGCAGCCCGGCCAGGGCGAGCGCGCCGGCTTCGGTGCTGGTCAGGCCGGTGAGGCGGGTGCGGTAGCCGTCCAGCAGCTGGTAGCCGCCCGCCGGGCCGCGGTCGGCGTAGACCGGGACGCCCGCGCTGCTCAGCGAGTCGACGTCGCGGTAGACGGTGCGGACCGAGACGTCCAGCTCCTCGGCCAGCTCCTGCGCGGTGAGCCGGCCCCTGGTCTGGAGCAGCAGGAGCAGCGAGAGCAGTCGAGAGGCGCGCACCACTGAAGTCTGCACCACATTCCTGCCGTGTTCTGTCAGGTATCGGCGGCAGCATGGCGTGCATGCGATGGCAGGACTTCGAGAAGGCGGCCCCGGTGCTGGCGGGGCTGGCCAGGCAACGGTTCGAGCAGGACCAGCTGGTGTTGCTGGGCACGGTGCGGCGGGACGGGTCGCCGCGGATCAGCGCGGTGGAGTGCGACTTCACCGGGACCGACTTCTGCGTCGGCATGATGATCCCGTCGACCAAGGCCTCCGACCTGCTGCGGGATCCGCGGGTCACGGCGCACTCGCTGCCGCCGGGCAAGGAGAACCCGCTGGGCGATGTGAAGATCTACGGACGGGCGGTCGAGCTGACCGGCCGGTCGAAGGCGGTCTACGAGGAGGCGATCTTCGCCCGGCTCGAGTGGCGTCCGCCGGAGCCGTACCACTGCTTCGCCTTCGACGTGCTCTCCGCCGGGTTCGTCCGGTTCGAGGAGGAAGGGCGGCGCTGGCGGGCCTGGCGCGAGGGCGAGGCGGAGCGCGAGGAGTTCCGCGTGGAACAGCTGGCGTGAGGACGCGCGAGGCGGGGTGACGGCGAGTAGCGTCGGCGGACATGGCCGATCTGAAACCGCGCAGCCGGGATGTCACCGATGGTCTGGAACGCGCGGCGGCGCGCGGCATGCTGCGCGCCGTGGGCTTCTCCGACGCGGACTGGGAGAAGCCGCAGATCGGGGTCGCCTCCTCCTGGAACGAGATCACCCCGTGCAACTTGTCACTGGACAGATTGGCCGCGGCGGTCAAGGAGGGCGTGCACGCGGCCGAGGGTTTCCCGATGCAGTTCGGCACGATCTCGGTCTCCGACGGGATCTCCATGGGCCACGAGGGCATGCACTTCTCGCTGGTGTCCCGGGAGGTGATCGCGGACTCGGTGGAGACGGTGATGGGCGCCGAGCGGCTGGACGGCTCGGTGCTGCTGGCCGGGTGCGACAAGTCGCTGCCGGGGATGCTGATGGCCGCGGCGCGGCTGGACCTGGCCGCGGTGTTCCTGTACGCGGGCTCGATCATGCCGGGCCGGGCCACCATGTCGGACGGCACCGAGCGCGAGGTGACCCTGATCGACGCCTTCGAGGCGGTCGGGGCGTGCGCGCGCGGGCTGATGAGCCGCGCGGACGTGGACGCGATCGAACGCGCGGTGTGCCCGACCGAGGGCGCCTGCGGCGGCATGTACACCGCGAACACCATGGCCAGCGCGGCCGAGGCCCTGGGCATGTCGCTGCCCGGCTCGGCCGCGCCCCCCGCGGTGGACCGCCGGCGCGACGGCTACGCCCGCCGCTCCGGCGAGGCGGTGGTGGAGCTGCTCCGGCGGGGCATCACCGCCCGCGACATCCTGACCAAGCCCGCGTTCGAGAACGCCATCGCGGTGGTGATGGCCCTCGGCGGCTCCACCAACGCGGTGCTGCACCTGCTGGCCATCGCGCACGAGGCCGAGGTCGAGCTGACCCTGGACGACTTCAGCCGCATCGGCGCGAAAGTTCCCCACCTGGGCGACCTCAAGCCGTTCGGGCGACACGTGATGTACGACGTGGACCGCATCGGCGGCATCCCGGTGGTGCTGAAACTCCTGCTGGAAGCCGGCCTGCTGAACGGCGACACGCTCACCGTCACCGGCCGCACCATGGCCGAGAACCTCGCCGAGCTCAACGCCCCCGCCCCCGACGGCCAGGTCATCCGCGCCCTGGCCAACCCCATCCACCCCACCGGCGGCATCACCATCCTGCGCGGCACCCTGGCCCCGGACGGCGCGGTCGTGAAGTCCGCGGGCTTCGACGAAACCGTCTTCGAGGGCACCGCCCGCGTCTTCGAAGGCGAACGCGCAGCCATGGACGCCCTGGAAAACGGCACCATCACCGCGGGCGACGTGGTGGTGATCAGGTACGAGGGCCCCAAGGGCGGCCCCGGCATGCGCGAGATGCTGGCCATCACCGGCGCGATCAAGGGCGCGGGCCTGGGCAAGGACGTGCTGTTGCTGACCGACGGCCGCTTCTCCGGCGGCACCACGGGCCTGTGCGTCGGCCACGTGGCGCCGGAAGCGGTCGACGGCGGCCCGATCGCGTTCATCCACGACGGCGACCGGATCCGCCTGGACGTGGCCGAGGGCCGCCTGGACCTGTCGGTGACCGAGGAGGAGCTGGCCGCCCGGCGGGTGGGGTGGCAGCCGCGGCGGCACGGGTACGCGCGGGGTGTGCTGGCCAAGTACGCCAAGCTGGTCGGGTCGGCGAGCACCGGGGCGGTCTGCGGCTAGGCCGCTCGGACGCCTCCAGCACGCCAGGCCACGCGGGGGTCCAGCACGCCAGGCCACGCGGGGGCTCCGGCGCACCGGCCACGCGGGGGCTCCGGCGCACCGGCCACGCCAGGGCTCCAGCACACGGGCCACGCCGGGGCGTACCCCTAGCCCTCGCGGTCCCTAGCCTCGCGGTTCCTTGCCATCGCGGTCCGCTGCCCTCGCGGCCCTGTCGTCGTGGTTGGCCGGGGTGGGCGGACTCTGCTGCTCAGGAGCGGGCTCTCTGCTTGGAGCGGGCTCTGCTGCTCGTCGTGGCGCGGTGCCCTGGTGGTGGCTTCGGTTCGGTCGGTGGGGCGGCTCCTGTGGTGGGGGCTGGGCGGCGCGCGTTCCGATTGTTCACGCAACGCGGGAAGCGCTGGTTTGGTTCCCAGCGTATCCACAGGGTGCCGCCCCGACTGACGTTATCCACAAAGTGCAGGTCAGCGGGTTGGCGCGGCTCGGTTAGCCGAGGTCTTTGATGGCTTCGCTGATGGCTCGGTGGAACGTCGGGTAGGCGCCGATGAACTGCTGCAGCGTCTCCAGGGGGATCTGGGCGTGTACGGCCATGGCCAGGGCGCCCAGGATCTCGCCGCCGGCGGGGCCCATGGCGGTGGCGCCGATGAGGGTGTTCTGGCTGGTGTCCAGGATGACCTTGATCAGGCCCCGGTTGCCGACCTTGTGCACGAAACCGCGGGAGCTCTGCTCCAGCTTGGTGATGCCGGTGCGGATGTCGCGGCCCTGTTCCCGCGCCTGCTTCTCGGTCAGGCCGACCGAACCCAGCTCCGGGTTGGTGAAGGTGACCCTCGGGATGGCGTGGTACCGGGCGGCGGGGCCGGGGCGGCCCAGGATCTCGCGGATGACGATGTCGGCCTGGTACATGGACATGTGAGTGAAGGCGCCGTGGCCGACCACGTCGCCGACCGCCCACACACCGTCGGTGACCTTGAGGCGGTCGTCGGTGGGGATGGTGCGGGCGGTGGTGTCCAGGCCCAGGTTGCCCAGGCCGAGGGCCTCAAGATCAGTGCGGCGGCCGGTGGCGACCAGGAGGTGGGCGCCGGTGACGGTGGTGCCGTTGGTCAGTTCGAGCTGGAACTCGTTGTTCTGGTGGGTGACCGCGGCGGCGCCTGCGCCGGTGTGCACGGTGATGCCCTCGTCGGCGAAGATCTCCGCCAGCAGGACCGCTGCCTCGGGTTCCTCCACCGCGGCCAGGTGGTCCTGGGGTTCGATGATGTTGACCTCGGCGCCGAAGCGGGCGAACAGCTGGGCGAACTCCAGGCCGATGGCGCCGCCGCCGAGGACCACCAGGGTGTCGGGGACGAACTCGGTGCGCACGGCCTCGCGATTGGTCCAGAACGGGGTGCCCGCCAGGCCGGGGATCGGCGGGACCAGCGGTTCGGTGCCGGGGTTGAGCACGATGGCCTTGGTGGCGGTGACCTGGTGGGTCTGGTTGTCCTCGTCCACGACCTCGACCCGGCCGGGGCCGGTGATCTTGCCGGTGCCGCGCAGGAAGGCGGCGCCCGCGTCGGTCAGCCTGCGGACCGCGACCGTGTCGTCCCAGTTGTCGGTGGCCTCGCGGCGGATGCGCTCGGCGACCGCGGACCAGTCCGGCAGCACCGTGGCGGTCCCGGCCAGCTCCGGCACCCGGCGCGCCTCGGCCACCACCTCGGCGGCGCGCACCATCATCTTGGTCGGGATGCACCCGTAGTACGGGCACTCCCCGCCGACCAGCCTGCGCTCCACGCCCAGTACGCTCAGTCCGGCTCCCGCGAGCTGACTGGCCACCTGCTCGCCGCCGGGGCCGAGCCCGATCACCACGACGTCGACCTCATGAGCTGACATGGCTCTCCTTCGTTCGCCGGGACGACCGCATGCCGTACAGGCAAGTTACCTGTCAGTGTTAACCGGAGATTTCGGCGGGGCGGTGCTGACAACTAGGCCGTCGGCGTGTGCCAAGGCGGTCAACGCGGCGGCGGCGGAGCACTACCAGGTATGGAGATCCACTGCTACCTGGGTAGCTTCGCGTCTGAACCGTGCCAGAACAGCCTTGTTGAAGCAGTTCCAGTTCTCTGCAAACGTCGATGGCCGATTTCGGCAGCATTAAAGGCAGCCCTCCCGAGGAATGGCGGGGCAGAATGTACCTCGGCCGCTCGCGCTTCTCGGGTTAACACGCCGAAAGATCACCCGGCATTTTTTCGGTGATCGACAGCACGCTGAGTTCATGATCGCCTCCAGGGCCACCCGCGCGGGGGACCCATGATCGCCGAGCGCTACCGCACCCGCCCGGATCGCCGCTCAAGGGTGGTAACAAACCCCCACGTTGCGGCGATTACCACCACGTGCAGCGGACGTATCCAGCCGGTGAACAGCGGGAGCGCGACCACTCGTACCCCAGGTCGGGCGCCCACGCTGCACACAGTGGGTGACGCCCCGGCCAGCGGTTTTGCCCGGTTGAGTGACTTCAGGCACACGGCATTTGTGCCGAATTGCTGAAGAAGGCACCGGGACCCGAGAGCCAAAGCGGGAGCGCCGAATACTTGAGAGCCACTCAATTTTCCCTTGAGGGCCACTCAAGACCACATTTCAACCGTTGATGAATTACTGCCTGCACCGCTAGCTTCCCGTTTCGATTCAGCCAATCGGGTCACTAGCTGGATCCTGCCCGTCCACAGGTTGTTGTTGATCAACGGAGGCTCCATGGCCGCGCAGTCGGAACGGCGTGAGCTCGTCCTCGGGGTAACCCCCTTCGGCGAGGCCAACGCACGTCTCGTCGCAGCGGTCCGCCAAGCAGGCGGACTCGGAGTTCTCGACCTCGGCACCGGCGCCCGGTCGACTCGGGAAGCACTCGCCCTCGCCCAGCGCTGGGTGTCCGGCCCCTTCGGCGTGCGCGTGCCCTCGGGCTGCGCGCTGACCCCTGCCGACCTCCCCACCGAGGTTGACACGGTCGTGTTGACCGGGGACAGCTCTTGGCAACTCGCTGACATCGCCGCCCGCTACCGGGTGCTGGCGGAGATCACCTCCGTGGAGCAGGCCCGCGCCGCGGCCGCCGCCGGGGCCGCCGGGCTGATCGCCCGCGGCAACGAGGCCGGTGGCCTGGTCGGCGAGCTCAGCTCCTTCGTGCTGCTGCAGAAGCTCATCGCCACCCCCGGCCTGGACCTGCCGATCTGGCTGGCCGGCGGCATCGGCACGCACACCGCCGCCGCGGCCGTGCTCGGCGGCGCCACCGGCGTGGTGCTGGACACCCAGCTCGCGCTGCTGGAGGAGTCCGAGCTGCCGGAGACCACCGCGGCCCTGCTGCGCACCCTGGACGGCTCCGAGACCGCCGTGGTGCAGGGTCGCCGGGTGCTCGCCCGCAAGGGCCGTGTCACTCCCAACACCCCCGCGCAGCTGCTGGAGCTCGGCCAGGACATCTTCCTGGCCGCCCGCTTCGCCGAGCGCTATCGCACCACCGGCCGGGTGGTGCACGCCGTCCGCGACGCGATCACCGCCGCGCTCACCCAGGACGCCCTGGAGGCGGTGCTGCGCCCCGGCTCGGCCTTCGCCGAGGCCATCGGCGTGCCACTGCCCATCGCGCAGGGCCCGATGACCAGGGTCAGCGACCAGGCCGCCTTCGCCGCCGAGGTGGCCACCGGTGGCGGCCTGCCGTTCGTCGCGCTCGCCCTGGCCGGCCAGGAGCAGACCCGGCGGATGATGACCGAGACCGCCGCCGCGCTGGGCGAGCGCCCGTGGGGCGTCGGCGTGCTCGGGTTCGCGCCGGAGGACACCAGGGCCGCGCAGCTGGAGGTCATCCGCGAGCTGCGGCCCACGCACGCGATCATCGCCGGTGGCCGCCCCTCGCAGGCCGCCGCGCTGGAGGAGGTCGGCATCACGACCTTCCTGCACGTGCCCTCCCCCGGCCTGCTCAAGCAGTTCGTGGAGGCCGGTGCGCGCCGGTTCATCTTCGAGGGCAGCGAATGCGGCGGGCACGTCGGCCCGCGCGCCAGCTTCGCCCTGTGGGAAGCCCAGATCTCCGTGCTGCTGGACCACCTGGGCAACAAGACCGGCAGCGACCTCCAGGTGCTCTTCGCCGGGGGTGTGCACGACGCGCGCTCGGCCGCCATGGTCGCCGCGATGGCCGCTCCGCTGGCCGCCAAGGGCGTCGGCATCGGCGTGCTGATGGGCACCGCCTACCTGTTCACCCAGGAGGCGGTCAGCGCCGGCGCGGTGCAACCCCTGTTCCAGCAGCAGGTTCTGGCCGCCGAGGGCACCGAGCTGCTGGAGACCGCGCCCGGCCACGCCACCCGCTGCGTCACCAGCCCGTTCGCCGACAGCTTCCAGGCGATCAAGGCCGAGCTGACCGCCAAGGGCGTGCCGGACCGGGAGGTCTGGGAGCACCTGGAAAGCCTCAACGTCGGCAGGCTGCGCATCGCCAGCAAGGGCATCCGCCGCGAGGGCAACGACCTCATCGCCGCCGATGAGACCGAGCAGCTCGCCGACGGCCTGTTCATGGCCGGTCAGGTCGCGGTGCTGCGCGATGAGGTCACCACGGTGGCCGCGCTGCACGAGTCGGTCACCGGCGACGCGGCGGAGTTCCTTGCCGCGCAACGGGAACTACTCGGCCGGCGGCTCGGCCTGGCCGCCGCGCGCACCCAGCCGGTGGCGCCGCCGCCGCCGCTGGACGTGGCCATCGTCGGCATGGCCTGCGTCTTCCCCGACTCCCCTGACCTGGCCACCTTCTGGGCCAACATCGTCGGCGGCGTGGACGCGGTCACCGAGGTCCCGGCCGAACGCTGGGACGCCGCCACCTACTACTCCCCCGAGGCCACCGGCAAGAACATCAACGACCGCACCCCTTCGCGCTGGGGCGGGTTCCTGCCGCGGATCCCGTTCGACCCGCTCAGCTACGGCATCCCGCCCACCTCGCTGGCCAGCATCGAACCGGTGCAGCTGCTCGCACTCGAGGTCGCCCGCCGGGCGCTGCGGGACGCCGGGTACGACGGCGACCGCGAGTTCGACCGCTCCCGCGCCTCGGTGGTCTTCGGCGCCGAGGCCGGTTCCGACCTGTCCAACGCCACCACCCTGCGCGCGGTGCTGCCCGCCTACCTGGACAGCCTGCCCCAGGAGCTGGTGGACCAGCTGCCGCCGCTGACCGAGGACTCCTTCCCCGGCATGCTGGCCAACGTCATCTCCGGCCGCATCGCCAACCGCCTGGACCTCGGCGGCGCCAACTACACCGTGGACGCCGCCTGCGCCTCCTCGCTGGCCGCGCTCGACGTGGCCTGCAAGGAACTGGTCAACGGCACCAGCGACCTGGTGCTCTGCGGCGGCGCGGACCTGCACAACGGCATCAACGACTACCTGCTCTTCGCCTCGGTGCACGCGCTCTCGGCCACCGGCCGCAGCCGCACCTTCGACGCCACCGCCGATGGCATCGCCCTCGGTGAAGGCGTGGCCTGCGTTGCCCTGAAACGACTGTCCGACGCCCAGCGCGACGGCGACAAGATCTACGCGGTGGTCAAGGGCCTCGGCTCGGCCAGCGACGGCAAGTCCCTCGGCCTCACCGCCCCGCGCCCCGAGGGCCAGCGCGCGGCGCTGGAACGAGCCTACGCCAACGCGCACCTCTCCCCCGCCGAGGTCGGCCTGGTGGAGGCGCACGGCACCGGCACCGTGGTCGGCGACCGCACCGAGCTGGCCACCCTGACCACGATGTTCACCGAGGCCGGGGCCCAGCCGGGGACCTGCGCGATCGGCTCGGTGAAGTCCCAGATCGGGCACACCAAGTGCGCCGCGGGACTGGCCGGGCTGATCAAGGCCGCGCTCGCGCTGCACACCGGCGTCAAACCGCCCACCCTGCACGTGCAGACGCCGAACTCGGCCTGGGACAAGGACTCCAGCCCGTTCGTCTTCCACACCGCGGCCCGTCCCTGGGCCACCGAACCGGCCAAGCGGGTCGCCGGGGTGAGCGCGTTCGGCTTTGGCGGCACCAACTTCCACACCGTGCTCGCCGCTGTCGACCAGCCCGCCCCCCGGCACAGCGTGGACGCCTGGCCCGCCGAGCTGTTCACCTTCCGCGGCGCCGACCTGCGCGCGGCTGCCAAGTCCATCGAGAAGCTCCTGGAACTGGCCGCGGCCAACGACACCGGCGGCCGCCCCTGGCGACTGCGGGACCTGGCGCGCACCGCCGCCCGCACCGCCGACGCCCGCACCGAACCGGTGCAGGTGGCCGTGGTCGCGGACAGCCTGGACGGCCTGGTCGGCCAGCTGCGCCGCGCGGTCGCCGGGGAACACGACCCGGCCGCGGGCGTGTACCTGGCCGGGCACACCGAGTCCGGCAAGCTGGCCCTGCTCTTCCCCGGACAGGGCAGCCAGCGCACCGGGATGCTGGCCGAGCTGTTCGTGGCCTTCCCCGAGGTGCAGCACCTGTTGCAGCGCGGGCACAAGTACGCCGACCTGCTGTTCCCGCCGGCGGCCTTCGACTCCGCGGTGGCCAAGGACAACGAGGCCCGGCTGCGCGACACCAGGACCGCCCAGCCCGCGCTGGGCATCGCCGGACTCGCCGTGCACCAGCTGCTCGGCAAGCTCGGCGTGCGGGCCGACCTGGTGGCAGGGCACAGCTACGGCGAGCTCGTCGCGCTGGCCGCGGCGGGCTCGATCGACGCGGACACGCTGCTGGCGATCTCCGCGGCCCGCGCCGAGTCGATCCTGGCCGCCGCCGAGGCCGCCGGTGGCGACCCCGGCACCATGGCCGCGGTCTCCGGCCAGGCCCCCGCGGTCCTCGAGGTCCTGGACAAGGCAAGGCTGCGCGGCGAAGTGGTGCTGGCCAACCACAACTCGCCCAAGCAGGTCGTCATCTCCGGCACCACCGAGGGCGTCGGCAAGGCGGTCGTCGAGCTGAAGGCGGCCGGCCTGAGCGCCAAGCCGATCCCGGTGGCCTGCGCCTTCCACAGCCCCCTGGTCGCCGCGGGCGGTGACCGGTTCGCGCAGGTCTTGTCCACTGTGGACATCCACACTCCGGAGATCCCGGTGTGGGCCAACCGCACCGCCGCCCCTTACGCCGACGACGTACGCGCCGAACTGGCCGCGCAGATCGGCTCCCCGGTGCGCTTCGTCGACCAGGTCGAGGCCATGTACGCCGACGGCGCCAGGGTCTTCGTCGAGGCCGGGCCGGGCAAGGTGCTCTCCCGCCTGGTCAAGGACATCCTCGGCGACCGGCCGCACACCACGGTCACCGTGGAGCCCACCGCGGACAGCGGTCTGCGCGGCTTCCTCTCCGCACTGGCCGCACTGGCCACCGCCGGGGTGTCCCTGCGCACCGGCTGGCTGTTCCAGGGCCGCGACGCCCGCGACGTCTCGGCCACCCCCCTGCCCAAGCGCGCCGGCTGGACCATCGACGGCCACGTCGTGCGCACCGCCGACGGCGGCTACCTCACCGGCGGCCTGGCCCCGGCCCGCCGCGTCCACCTGGAGACCACCACCATGAGCCAGCCGCAGCCCCAGCCAGCTGGTCAGCACGACGCCCTGGTCAGCGAGTTCCTGCGCACCAGCCGGGAGATCCTGGCCGCCCAGCGCGATGTGCTGCTCACCTACTTCGGCACCGCCCCCGGCACCCAGCACGTGGTGCCGCAGGTGATCCAGCAGCTGCCCGCCCTCGCGCAGGCCCCGGTGGCCCAGCCGGTGGCCGCACCCGCCCCGGTCGCCGCACCCGCGCCCGTCGCCGCACCGGCTCCCGCGCCCGCTCCGTCCACTGTGGACGTGCTGGGCACCGTGCTGCAGATCATCAGCGACCGCACCGGCTACCCGATCGACATGATCGAACCCGACCTCGACCTGGAAGCCGACCTGTCCATCGACTCCATCAAGCGCACCGAGATCGCCGGTGAGCTGGCCGCCAAGCTGGGTGGCGGGATGGACGCGGCCAGCCTGTCCGACGCCGAGCTGGAGGACCTGGCCAAGGCCCGCACTGCGGCGGCGATCTCGGCCTGGCTGGGCGGAAAGGTCGCCCCGGCACCAGCCCCGGCGGCGGCTCCCGCGCCGGTCGCGGCCAGCGGGCCGAGCGAGGCCGAGCTGCTCGACACCGTGCTCCAGATCATCAGCGACCGCACCGGCTACCCGATCGACATGATCGAACCGGACCTCGACCTGGAAGCCGACCTCTCGATCGACTCCATCAAGCGCACCGAGATCGCGGGCGAGCTGGCCGCCAAGCTCGGCGACGGGATGGACGCGGCCAGCCTCGGCGACGCTGAGCTGGAAGACCTGGCCAAGGCCCGCACCGCGGCCTCGATCGCGGGCTGGCTGGCCGCCAAGTCCGGCGCTCCCGCCGCGACGCCGGAACCCGTGGCCGCCATCCCGGCCCCGGCGGCACCGGTCACTACGGCACCCGCGGCCTCCGGCGGCATCGCGCCCAAGCGGTTCCTGCTCACCCCGGTCGACATCTCCGCCGCCGCCCCTGTCGGCGTGGAAACCCTGGCTGGCAAGCGGTTCATCCTCTTCGGCGGCACCGGCGCGAACGAGCTTTCCGCGCTGCTGCTGGAGAACGGCGCGCAGGCCCGGATCGAGTCCACCGCCCGCGTGCTCACCGAGGCCGACGGCCGGATCGACGGCGTGGTCTTCCTGGACGCGCTGGCCGACGGCGACCTGCCTGTCCTGCCGGAGACCTTCCCCGCCTTCCAGTCCGCGCTGGTGCGCGGCGTCAGCTGGCTGCTCGCCGCCGCGCCCAGCCAGCTCGGCCGGGCCGCCGGGCTGCGCGGGCTGTTCCGCACCATCGCCCGCGAGTACCCGGACACCCACGCCAGCCTGGTGGAGATCGACACCGACCCGGCCGCCGCGCTCTTCGCCGAGATCCTCGCCGCCGACCGGCACCCGGTGGTGCTGCGCCGCGCAGGCGGGCGGCACGCGCTGGAGATGGTGGCCACCCCGCTCGGCTCGCTCGGCCTGGGCGCGGGACCCGCCGGGGACGGCTCCACCGAGGCGAGCGCGATCGGCCTGGACCGCGACTCGGTGGTGCTGCTGGTCGGCGGCGCCAGGGGCATCACCGCCCAGTTCGCCGCCACCGTCGCCGCGGCCAGCGGCTGCCGGATCGAGCTGGTCGGCCGCACCGCACCCGCCACCGAGGACGAACACCCCGCCACCAAGGCGGCCACCGACAAGACCCAGCTGCGGGCCGCGCTGATCCAGCAGGGCCTGCGCAACCCGGCCGAGATCGAGCGCACCGCCAGCCGCATCCTGGCCCAGCGCGAGGTCCAGTCCACTGTGGACGAACTCACCGCACTGGGCAGCCAGACCCGCTACCACTCGGTGGACGTGCGCGCCCACGACGCGCTGCGCCAGCTGGTCAAGGAGATCCACGCCGAGCACGGCCGCCTGGACGGCGTGGTCTACGCCGCCGGCGTGATCGAGGACAAACTGCTGGCGGAGAAGGACATCGAGAGCTTCCGCCGGGTCTTCGGCACCAAGGTCGACGGCGCCCGCCAGCTCCTGGAGGCCGTCTCCGACCTCGGCGAGACCGGCCCCCGGTTCGCGGTCCTGTTCGGCAGCATCGCCGCCGCGCTGGGCAACCGCGGCCAGGTCGACTACGCCGCGGCCAACGACGCCCTGGAGTCCCTCGGCATCACCTGGTCGGAGCGCACCGGCGGCCGCGGCCTGACCGTCCACTGGGGACCGTGGGCGCCCTCGGCCAAGCACGGCGGCATGGTCACCCCCGAGCTGATGCAGTCCTACACCCGGCGCGGCATCGAGCTGATCGACCCCGAGGAGGGCACCCTGGCGCTGCTGCGGGAGCTCGCCTGGGGCGGCGACGCGGTCCGCTCGGTCGTCTACTCCGCCTCGGGCTGGTGACCATGACCCAGACCACCCCGGTCGCGATCGTCGGGATGGCCGTGCTGCTGCCCGGCGCTCGCGACCTGGAGTCCTACTGGCACAACCTGGTCAACGGCGTCGACGCCATCACCGAGGTGCCTGCCGACCGCTGGGACGCCGACTTCTACCACCCGGACTCGGCCGCCGGGCCGGCCAAGGCGGAGGAGGTCTACTGCCGCCGCGGCGGGTTCGTCGAGGCCAGCTTCGACCCGGTGAGCTTCGGCATCATGCCGAACTCGGTCTCCGGCGCCGAACCCGACCAGCTGATCGCGCTGCGGGTGGCCGCGGCCGCCATCGCCGACGCAGGCGGGCAGGAGAAACTGCCCGCGCCAGACCGGATCGGCGTGGTGCTCGGCCGCGGCGGCTACCTCACCCCCGGCCTGGTGCGGCTGGACCAGCGGGTGCGCACCGCCCACCAGCTGGCCAAGACCCTCGGCGACCTGCTGCCCGACCTGGGCGTGGAGGCGCTCGCCGCGGTCCGGCAGGCCTTCGTCGACCAGCTCGGCCCGGCCTCCCCGGAGTCCGCGATCGGCCTGGTGCCCAACCTGGCCGCCTCCCGCATCGCCAACCGCCTCGACCTGCGCGGCCCCGCCTACACCGTGGACGCCGCCTGCGCCTCCAGCCTGGTCGCGGTCGACCAGGCGGTCACCGAACTGGCCGCCGGGCGCTGCGACGTGATGCTGGCCGGTGGCGTGCACCACTGCCACGACGTCACCTTCTGGAGCGTGTTCTCCCAGCTGCGCGCGCTGTCCAAGGACCAGCAGATCCGGCCGTTCGACCGCCGCGCCGACGGCATCCTGATCGGTGAGGGCACCGGAGTCGTTGTGCTGAAACGACTTGCCGACGCCCAGCGGGACGGCGACCGGGTGTACGCGGTGATCCGCGGCACCGGCGTGGCCAGCGACGGCCGCAGCGCCAGCCTGTTCAACCCCGAGCCAGAGGGCCAGGTCCTCGCCCTGCAACGCGCCTGGGCGGCGGCCGGACTCGACCCCGCCGCACCGGGCTCGGTCGGTCTGCTGGAGGCCCACGGCACCGCCACCCCGGCCGGGGACGGCGCGGAACTGGCCACCCTGCAACGGGTTTTCGGCTCCGAGGGTCCAAGTGCGGTGATCGGCTCGGTCAAGTCGATGATCGGCCACACCATGCCGGCCGCCGGAGTGGCCAGCCTGGTCAAGGCCGCGCTGGCGCTGCACCGGCAGGTGCTGCTGCCCACCCTGCACTGCGAGCAGCCGCACGCCGACCTGGCCCAGACCCGGTTCCGCCCGCTGGACACCGCGCAGCCCTGGGAGCTGTTCGAGGGCCAGGAGGTGCGGCGGGCCGCGGTCAACGCCTTCGGCTTCGGCGGCATCAACGCCCACGTGGTCCTGGAAGAAGCACCCTCCACAGTGGACCGTCCGGCGATCAAGGTCACCGAGCCGGAGCGGGTGCTCACCATCAGCGCGCCCAACCCGGCCCGACTGGCCGAGCTGCTCGACCTGCCCGATGCCGAGATCCGCTCCACCGCACCGTCCACTGAGGACGGATGCAGGCTGGGCATCGTCGCGCCCACCGCGAAACGGCTCGGCATCGCGCGCAAGGTGGTCGGCAAACAGGTCGCCTGGCGCGGCCGCAACGACGTCTGGTTCAGCCCGGAACCCTTACTGGCCAACGGCGGCAAGGTCGCCTTCGTCTACCCCGGCCTGGAAGCCGACTTCGAGCCCAGGGTGGACGACGTGGCCGCGCACTTCGGCCTCACCGTGCCCGGCCTGGACACCGGCAACGTGGGCGCACACGGCGCGGGCGTGGTCGGCGTCGGCCGGTTACTCGACACCGTGCTGCGCAAGCTCGGCGTCCAGCCCGACCACATCGCCGGGCACAGCGTCGGCGAGTGGACCGCGATGATCACCAGCGGCATCTACGAGCAGACCCAGATCGACGAGTTCCTGGCGAAGTTCGATCCGGACTCGCTGCGCGTGCCCGGCGTGGTCTTCGCCGCCTTCGGCTGCGGCGCGGACCGGGTCACCGAGGTGATGGCCGGACGCCACGGTGTGGTGCTCTCCCACGACAACGCGCCCAACCAGTCCATCGTCTGCGGCCTGGAACCCGTGGTGCAGGCGCTGGTGCTGGAACTGCGTGCGAAGAACGTGCTCGGCCAGGTGCTGCCCTTCCGCTCCGGCTTCCACACCCCCATGCTCGCCCCGTACCTGGACCCGATCCGGGAGGCCGCGGCCGGGTTCCGCCTGCACGAGCCGAGCATCCCGATGTGGTCGGCCACCACCGCCGCGCCCTTCCCCGAAGGCGAGCAGGCCAAACGGGAACTGTTCATCCGGCACCTGCTGGAACCGGTCCGGTTCCGCCCGCTGGTGCAGGCCATGCACGCCGCGGGAGTCCGGGCCTTCATCCAGGTCGGCACCGGCGCGCTGAGCACCCTGGTCTCGGATTCCCTTGCCGGGCAGGAACATCTGTCCATCTCCGCGAACAGCCCCAAGGTCAGCGGCCTGGGCCAGCTGCGCCGGGTGCTCACCGGACTGTGGGCCGAAGGCGCGCCCACCCACCCCGACCGGCTCGACCCGGCCCCGCGGAAGACCCGCAGCGGCAAGGAAATCCCCCTGGATCTATCCGCGACCACGGTCCGGCTCGGCGGCGACCTGCCCGGCGCGATCAAGGCCGCGGTCACCCCGGCACGCCCGGCAGCGCCGGTGGGCGAGCTCGGCGGGGCGTTCGCGGAGCTGGACCGGCTGGCCGCCAGCTTCCCGCTGGCAGGCGAGCTCGGCGGGCTGCTCAAGGAGACCGCCGACACCGCGGCGACCGTCCTGGCAGCCGCCCGCACCGGCGCGGGGGGGGGGCGCGCCCCCGGGGCGGCCCCCCCCGGTCGG
>NZ_JBSFUA010000017.1:0-139723 GCF_053591555.1 Crossiella sp. NPDC003009
CAACGGCCTCGTACCGGGTTGTACGTGGCCGTTGCGGCGGCACCGCCAGGGACGGGCTGGGCCCGGCGATCGCGCGCGAGATCCACAGGACGCGGGCCTCACTAACTCATGGCCTTGATGAGCGTCTCCCAGGAACGCAGGAACTCTGGGTACTCCGCCGCGAACTCGGCCAGTGCCCGCTCGCCCTCCGGACTCAGCGGAGTGAGCCGGTAGCTGACCGTGA
Source organism: Crossiella sp. NPDC003009 (assembly GCF_053591555.1). Classification (NCBI taxonomy): domain Bacteria; kingdom Bacillati; phylum Actinomycetota; class Actinomycetes; order Pseudonocardiales; family Pseudonocardiaceae; genus Crossiella; species Crossiella sp. NPDC003009. The sequence continues at coordinate 224 of NZ_JBSFUA010000017.1, forward strand.
CCATGGAGCCGGTGCCGTTCGGCTCGACCTCAACCGTGACCGTGCCCGCCCGCGAGCCAGGCGTGACCCTGGCGTAGCTGATCCGGCGGTCCGGCTGCCGGTCCAGCACGATCCAGGTGGTGGTCTCACCGTCCACAGTGGTCTCGAACACGGTGCCGGGCTCGGTGTCATCCACTGTGGACACCGGGAACCGGGGCTGCCAGCCGGGCACCCAGCGTTCCTCACCGCGCGCGGTGAACAGCGGGAAGGCCGCGGCCGGGGGCAGCGGGAGCGGGAACTGTCCGGTCAGGTGCCGCGTAGCCGTCATCCGGACCAAGGTAGTCGGAGTTGCGCGGGGAGTCTTGCCAAATTGCCGCGCGGCGGAAGCGGGTCCGGAAGTACGCGGACCGATCACCGGGGGCAAGTTCGGGCCACGCGGAGCTGCTGCACTCCGGCGACGGTCGCCGAGGGCTTCCCGCTCCCCCAGGACGCCGCCGAGCTCATCCTGGCGGCCCACCACTGATCCACTCCGCCCAGTGTTAGCTGCTAACGTGTTAGTGGCTAACACTGGGAGGCGTGGTGGCATTCACCTCTGTGCTGGTGGTGGGGGCCGGACCGACGGGCCTGACGCTGGCTTGCGCGTTGCGCGCGGCCGGGGTGGGCGTGCGGGTGGTGGACGCCGCGCCCGGACCGGCGAGCGGTGTGCACGCGCTGACCGAGCGGCTGGCCGACCTTGGCGTCGCGGTCGAGTGGGGCCGGCAGGTCACCGAGGTCGCGCCGGACGGGGACATCGTGGTGGTGCGGGCGGGCGCGGAGGTCCTGCGCGCGGGCTGGGTGGCCGGGTGCGACGGCGCGCACGGCACCGTGCGCACGGCGGTCCGGCGGCCGGCCTACCGGTGCGGGCGGGTGCTGCTGGCCGGGAGCGCGGCGCACGGCCAGGCCGGGGCCGGGATCGGGGACGCGGAGAACCTGGGCTGGAAGCTGGCCGCCGTGGTGCTCGGGCGCGCGGCCGAGCAGCTGCTGGAGACCTACGAGGCCGAACGGCGGCTGGCGGCCAGGCCGCGGCGGCTGCTGGCCGGACCGGGGCCGGTGTCCTACCGGCGCGGCCCGCTGGCCGGGTCGCGCTCCGGCACCGGCGGCGCGCTTGGCCGCGCCGGCGACCGGGTGCCGGACCTGGCCTGCCACCGCGCCGACGGGTCCCCCACCCGGCTGCATGCCGAGCTCGGCGGCCACTGGGCGCTGCTGTCCGCCTTCGCCAACCAGTCCCCGCTCATCCGCCCCTGGCTGGGCGAGAGCGTGACCGACCTGCGCTGGCCGCGCACCGAGCTGGCACTGGTCCGCCCGGACGGCCACCTCGCCTGGCACGGCCGCCACCTCGAAGGGCTGCGGCGCTGGCTGACCAGGGTCCTGGGGCGGGTGGTCGCAACAGCGCCGATACTGGGCCGGTGAGCGAGACCGACTGGCGGGCCCGGAAGAAGGCGGACACCCGGCGCGCGATCCAGGAACACGCGCTGCGGCTGATCATGGCCAAGGGCTTCGAGGCGACCACCGTCGAAGAGATCGCGGCCGCCGCCGGGGTCTCGCACATGACCTTCTTCCGGCACTTCCCGCGCAAGGAGGACGTGGTCGAGGTCGACGACTACGACCCGATGCTGACCACGCTGCTCACCGAGCGCCCGCCCGAGGAGCCGCCGCTGACCGCGGTGCACCGGGCGGTGCGCGCCGGACTGGCCCGGATACTGCCGCAGGACCGGGAGACCGTGCTGATCCGCACCAAGCTGGTCATGGCCACCCCGGCCCTGCGCGCCCGCAACTACCTCAACGTAGAGGCCACCACCGACCTGTTCGCCACCACCCTGGCCACCCGCGCCGGACTGGCCGAGCCCGACCTGGCCACCAGGGCCCAGGCCGCGGCCGCGGTGGCCGCGCTGACCACCGCGGTCACCGCCTGGGTCGCCCGGGACGGCGAGCCGGAGCTGGTGACGCTGGTGGACGAGTGTTTCGCCGCGCTGGGCGTGCCGGTGGTCAGGGCAGCAGCAGGGTGATCCGGTCGGCGTGCCGCTCCACCGCGGCACGGCTGTAGAGCAGCGGGAAGTACTCGCCGTCCCGCCACTTCCCGGCCAGGTCCCGGTAGTGCCGGTTCGCCTGCACGCCGGACTGGCCGGGAGTGTTGATCGCGCGGGCGGCGTCCCAGTTGCCCACGTCCAGGACCATCCGGAACGAGGCGCCGCTGGTCTGGCGGAAGTCGGTGCGGCGGTAGGAGGACTGGTTCACCGTGTCCTTGGAGCCGCCGCGCGGGAACGGGCCGACGTCGAAGCGGGCCCGCTCCGCCGGGGACAGCGTGGGGCTCAGCGGGTGCTGGAACAGCGTGTGCTGCAACCGGCCCCACTGCCAGGCGGCCGGGTCCGGGCCGAGCAACGTCTCCAGCTCGCGCCATGCGGCGGCCAGGGTGCCGGTGATGAGCTTGTCCCGCTTGGCCACCGGGTCCGCGCCGAACCACTTCTCCGGGCGGGCCATGGCTTCCAGCAGGTTGCGGGTGTCGGGGACGGCGATCAGCGGCGCGGCGGCGGGGGCCACGGTCTGGACGAAGGCCGGGCTGAGGTGCCGGGTCAGCCACAGCTCGAACAGCGCGGCCCTCCCGGACTCCGCCGCCAGCACCGCGTCCCAGCCGCGCAGCAGCGCCAACGCCTTGCCGGACAACGGATCCGCGGCCGGCACGGTGGCCAGCACCTTGGTCAGCTCGCGGGCCGGGATGGACAGCTGGTCGTTCTGCAGGCGCTGGGCGTCGGTCGCGGTGAACCGCTGGTCCGCGTTGAGCACCTCGGTGATCCGGTCGTGCCGGTACGGCAGGCCCCACTCGAACCCGATCGGGTGCGGGAAGCCCGGCGGCAGGTTGTACTGGTTGGCCGTGGCCACGTAGCCCTGAGCCGGGTTGTAGGCGTGCGGCAGGTCGTCGCCGGTGTGGAAACCGGTCCACTCGAACCGGCCGTCGCCGGGCGCGGGCAGCAGGCCGTCGTAGCCGGAGCGCTTGGGCGACAGCCCGCCCGGCACCCAGCCGATGTTGCCGCTGGTGTCGGCGTAGACCTGGTTCTCCGTTGGCGCGCCCCAGTTGCGCATGGCCGCCTTGAACCCGGCGAAGTCCTGCTCGTACATGTACCGCACGCTGCCGAAGTAGGGCGCCATGCCGGGTTCCAGCCAGGCCGAGCGGACCGCGAAGGCGTGCCCGTTCCCGCTGGCCAGCACCGGTCCGTGCCGGGTGAACGGCAGCTCCACCGCCACCGGTTCCCGGCCGGCCACCGCGATCTTCTCGCGCAGCACCTTGATCGGCTCCCAGCCATCCCGGTACCGGTAGCGGCCGGGATCGGCCGGGTCGAGCTGGTAGACGTAGAGGTCCTCCTGGTCCATCCGGAAGATGGTCAGTCCGAAGGCGATCCGGCCGTTGTGCCCGATGGAGACGCCGGGCAGCGCGGGCTCGTTCGCGCCGATCACGTCGAGGCCGGGCGCGGACAGGTGGCTGAGGTAGCGCAGCGAGGGCGCGGCGTAGGCGCGGTGCGGGTCGTTGGCCAGCTGGGCGCGGCCGGTGCCGGTGCGGCTGGGTGCGACCGCCCAGTTGTTGCTGCCCTCGCTGACCTCCTCCCTCGGCGTGGCGACCACCGCGCCGCCGGTGAAGCTGACCTGCTGGGTGGCCAGGGTGAACACCCGCAGCACGTCGGCCGGGACCACGCACGGGTCCAGCCCGCCGGGGGACTGGATCGGCCGGTCGGGCTGCAACCGCTGCCGCAGCTTGTCGGTCTCCGCACCGGCCGCGCAGGCGATCTTGGCCCTGGTCACCTCGTCGGTGAGGTTGCCGGTCAGGCCGTGGCTGCGGATGCGCACCACATCCTCCGGCGACCACCTGGCCGGCCGGTAGCCGAGGCGGCGGAACTCCTCCGGCAGCGCGGCCGGGGTGCGGGCCAGGTGGTCCAGGTAGGCGTTGATGCCCTGGGTGAACCGGGTGGCGATGCCGCGGGCCCGCTCGCCGTAGGCCGCCCACTCCCGGTCCAGGTCGCCGCGGTAGAGGAACAGCCGGGTGGCGCGGTCCTGTTCGACGTAGTCCGGGCCGAGCACCTCGGCGAGCTGCCCGAGGCCGCGCCGCCGCCACAGGTCGATCTGGAACAGCCGGTCCCTGGCGGCCAGGAAGCCCTGGGCCAGGAAAGCGTCATCCTGATGGGTGGCGAAGACGTGCGGCACGCCCCAGGTGTCGGTGACCACCCGCACCGGCCCCTTGACGCCGGGGATGCGGTGCACGTCGAGCGCGGGCGCGGCCGTCGCGGGCGTCAGACCAGCGCCGACACTGACCAGCACGAGCGCCACCAGCAGGAACCGTCTCATCGTCCGCCCCTTCCTCGTCACCGTCTCCAGACACCTTTCCGCATCCGGCGGCGCGGTGTAATACCCGTTGGTCCCGGGAATCCGGCACCCATGACCGAACCGCAGGCCTTCGCCGAGCTACCGCCGGAGCGGGAACCCGATCCCGACGATCCGCACGCCGCCGACTTCGAGGATCCGGAGGACTTCGCCGAGGCCGTCGGCCCGGACCCGACCCCGCAGCAGGTGGACGAGTACCGGCAGCAGTTCGGCAAGGGACCGACTCAGGAACCGCCGGACTGACGCTGCTGCCGCGCCAGGAAGTGCGCTGTGTCCACAGTGGACGGATACAGCGCGCGGTAGTGCCGGTGGCTGTCCGCGTACACCTCAACCCGCGCTGGGTCGGGCTCGACCGTGGCGGCCACCGGGTTCCACCGCCGCGCGTCCACCGGCTCGCCGAGCGCCCCGGCGGCCAGCATGGCGTTGCCGAGGCAGGCGCCCATGGTGTGCCGGGGGACTTCCTGCGCGCGCCCGGTGACGTCGCTGACGATCTGGGTCCACAGCGACCCCTGCGCGCCGCCGCCCACCGCGACCAGCCGCTCCGCCCGCCCACCCGCGGCGGCCATGGCTTCCAGGTTGTGCCGGACGCCGTGCGCCACGCCTTCCAGCGCGGCCCGGTACAGCTCGGCGCGGCCGTGCCGCAGGGTGAGCCCGGCGATGATGCCGCGGGCGTCCGGGTCGAAGATCGGCGTGCGTTCCCCGGCGAAGTAGGGCAGCACCAGCAAGCCGTTGCTGCCCGCGGGCACCCGCGCCGCCTCATCGAGCAGGGTGCTGACCTCGCCGCCGAGCAGGCCGCGAAGCCAGTCGGTGATCGAGCCGGCGGTGGCCATCCCGGCGGCCAGGCTGTAGGTGCCGGGGAACACGCCCCTGGTGGTCCACAGCTCCGGCGCGGGCACGGGATCGGCCGGCACCTGGATCAGGAACATGGTGCTGCCGTACATGATCATGGTGTCGCCGGGCGCGCTGACGCCGGCACTGGTCGCCTCGGCCCAGGCGTCCACCGTGCCCGCGGTGACCGGGATCCCCGGTGGCAGCCCGGTCTCCCGCGCCGCCGCTTCAGTGATCACACCGGCGATCTCGGTGGGCCACAACAGCTCCGGCAGTGACAGGCCGGGCGCGACCCGCTCCGCCCAGTCCCGCGCCCAGTCCGCGGCGTGCAGGTCGTAGAGCGGATCGCACTGGCTGGCCGAGTGGTGGTCGAGCACGAACCGGCCGGTGAGCCGGTGCACCAGGTAGGAGCTGGCCATGAACCACAGCTCGGTCCGGCGGTGCGTCTCCGGCTCCTGCTCGGCCACCCAGCGGATCTTGGGTCCGACCGCCTGGCTGGACAGCGCGGTGCCGCCGCGGGCCAGGATCGGCGCCGCGCCCAGCTCGGCGGTGAGCGCGCTGATCTGCTCGGTCGCCCTGGTGTCCACGCCGTAGAGGATCGCCGGGCGCAGCGGCCTGCCCGCGCCGTCGGCCGGCAGGTAGCAGGGGCCGATCCCGCTGACCGCGACCGCGGTCACCGGCCCGGCTTGGGCCAGTTCCCTGGCCAGCGCCCGGAAATCGGCCCACCACACCGCGTCCGCATCGTGCTCGAACCAGCCCGGCCGTGGGGTGGAGGTCTGGTGCGCCCTGGTCGCGGTGGCCAGCACGGTGCCGTCCCGCCGGGTCAGCACACCCTTGCTGCTGGCGGTCCCGATGTCGATCCCGAGCAGCAGTCCCTGGTCCGCCACCGCGCCGGTCAGGCGTCCTTGGTCAGGTCGACCCCGTGCTCACCGGCCAGCCGCTTGAGGTTGTTCAGATCGGCTTCATGCAGGTCGGCGCGGTGCTCGTCGCCCTCGGCACGGGCCGCGCGGACCGCCTCCTGGGCCTGCGCCACCCGCTGGTGGATGTTCGTCTCGAACTCACTTGCCACGTCTTGGTCCCCGAACTCTTGGAAGAAATCGCTCACCAACGGTCGAAATGCAGCACGTCGGACAACGGCTGGCGCGCGGCGCGCCGGAAGTCCGTGCCGACAGCGTAGGCGGTGGGAATAAGGGCGGCCTGACGGACGTCCGCCGGCAGCCCGAGCAGCCCGGCGATGTCGGTTTCGAACGCCAGGTGCAGGGTGGTCCACGCGGTGCCCAGGCCCCTGGCGCGGGCGGCCAGCATGTAGCTCCAGGCCGCGGGCAGGATCGAGCCCCACAGCCCGGCCTGGTTGCCCTCCGGCAGCTTCGGCGCGCGCAGGCACGGGATGACCAGCACCGGCACCTCGCCCATCTTCTCGCCCAGGTAGGCCACGCTGCTGCCCACCTTGGACTGCACCTTGGCCCGCGCCGGATCCTCGGCGAACAGCTTGCCCGCCGCGCCGCTGGAGTCCAGGTACTCGGCCACCGCGCGCCGGTAGAACTCGCCGATCGCGGTCCGCTGTGCCCGGTCGGTGACCACCAGCCAGTGCCAGCTCTGCCGGTTGCTGCCCGAGGGCGCCTGCAACGCGATCTCCAGGCACTCCTCGATCAGCTCGCGCGGCACCGGGCGGTGCAGGTCGAGGCGTTTGCGGACCGAGCGGGTGGTGGTCAGCAGCTCGTCTGGGGTCAGGTCGAGGGTGGACACGCCAGCAGCGTAGCGACGGTGTCGAGCACCGTCCGGGTGCGGGCGACCTGGTGCGCCCGGAACACCGCGGCCCCGGCGTGCGCGGCGATCGCGGTGGCGGCCAGCGTGCCGTCCACCCGCTCGGCCAGCGGCACACCGAGGGTCTCGCCGACGAAGTCCTTGTTGGACAGGGCCATCAGCACCGGCCACCCCGTGCCCACCAGCTCGTCCGCCCTGCGCAACAGCTCCAGCCCGTGCCAGGTGTTCTTGCCGAAGTCGTGGGTCGGGTCGATCAGGATGCCCGCCCGCGGCACGCCTTGGCGCACCAGGCTTTCCGCCCGCTGCGTGGTCTCGGCGACCACCTCACCGACCAGGTCGGCGAAGCGCACCCGGAACGGGCGGTGCCGGGGCGTCAGCCCGCCGGTGTGCGAGCAGACGAACCCGGCGCCGAACTCCGCGGCCACCTCGATCAGCGCGGGGTCGGCCGCCGCCCAGGTGTCGTTGATCAGGTCCGCGCCCTCGGCGCAGGCCACCCTGGCCACCTCGGCCCGCCAGGTGTCGATGCTGATCACCACCTCGGGGAACCGGGAGCGCACCGCGACCACGAACGGCACCGTCCTGGCGATCTCCTCGGCCACCCCCACCTCGACGCCGGGCCCGGCCTTCACGCCGCCGATGTCGATGATGTCCGCGCCCTCGGCCACCGCCTTGGCCACCGAGGCCATCGCGGCCTCGTCGGCGAAGTTGGCGCCACCGTCGTAGAAGGAGTCGGGGGTGCGGTTGATGATCGCCATGATCATGGCGCCGTTCCTGGCGACCCGGCGCCCGCGAAAGCTCAACTCCACCACGTGCCCAGAACTATCACACGCACCTGACAACCAATGCTGACGCGATCCGCACCCTGGCTATCACCCAGTCGAGTGATCACCCGGTTGAACGTGATTTCACCCGCTCACGCATGATCTCCTCGCCCACCGGAGCTGGTACAAACACCCCACCGAGTGCTGATCACCAAACGGAGGGCTGGCCCAGTCATGACCGCGCCCGGTTCGAACGCCGATCCCGTGGACCCGGCCTGCCACTCCTGCGGCCACGCCGCCACTGACCGCCTGACCGGTCTGCTGGACCGCTGGGGCTGGGACGAACGGGCCCCGGCCGAACTCGCGCAGGCCGCCGCGCAACAGGACTCGCTGGCCCTGCTGGTGATCGACATCGACCACTTCAAGCGGTTCAACGACCGGTTCGGGCACATCGCCGGGGACGCGGTGATCAAGGCGGTGGCCGACACGGTGCGCCGCTCCACCAGGGAGACCGACGTGCTCGGCCGCTACGGCGGGCACGGCGGCGATGAGTTCCTGGTGCTGCTGCGCCAGACCGACGCGGCCGAGGCGCTCTCGGTGGCGCACCGCATCCGCACCGGCGTGCGCGCGATCGCGGTGGACGCGCCCAGCACCGATGGCGGCATCATCCGGCTGGACAAGGTGACCACCTCGATCGGCGTGTGCGCCAGGGTGCCAGCTCCGGAGGAGGACCTGACCGCGTTCGTGGTGGCCGCCGACGCCGCGCTCCAGGTGGCCAAGCAGGCGGGACGGGACCGGATCCGGCTGGCCGAGGACTCCCGCACCCCGCTGCCGGTGCCGCTGGCCAGGCACCGCGCGGAACCGGTGACGCCGGTCCGGCGGTACGTGCCGGTGCTGGTCGGCCTCGGCTCCGCGCTGGCCGCCTTCGCCTACATCGTGGCCTTCGCGCCGCCTCCGGAGCGGGAGGAACCGGCGATGGCGGCCGCGCAGCTCGCCCCGGCCACCCCGGCCACGCACTCGGTGGAGACCACCGTGATCGTGGTGACCACGGTGATCGCCCCGCCGCCGTCCGCCCCGCCGCCGCGCCCGGCGAGCAAGGCGGCCCCGGTGAAGAAGAAGCCCACCACCAGCAAACCCGCGCCGACCACCACGACCACCGAGCAGAAGCCGCTGGTCGACGTCTGCCTGATCATGCGGCAGATGATCGGCCGGGGCTGCTAGGTCGTGTTTCCGGTGTCCCGCCAGCGATAGCCGCGCCAGTTCGGCCGCTGGCGGCACGCCCGGAACGCCCGAATACACCCGGTATGAGGCCGTCCCGGCCGCGCCGCCAGCGGCCGAACCGATCACGACTCTCGCCGACGCGACACCGGAAACACGACCTAGCCGATCAACAGCCGAGCCGCGACCAGGGTGCCGTCGGCGCGCACTTGACCGGCGACCTCCTTGGCCCGCGCGGCCACCTCCGGCCGCAGCACCTGGCCGAGCGCCTCGATCAGAGAGTCCGCGGTCGGCACTCCCCTGGCGTGCGCGAAACCGATGCCCAGGGTCTGGATCCGTTCGGCGAAGTAGTGCTGGTCGTACATCTGCGGCACGATCACCTGCGGCGTGCCGGCCTGGGTGACCGCGGTGGTGGTGCCGGAGCCGCCGTGGTGCACCACCGCGGCCAGCCGGGGGAACAGCGCCTGGTAGTTGACCTCGTCCACGGTCAGGCAGTCCGGCTCGCCGGTCAGGGCCAGGTCGGCCCAGCCACGGGAGATGACCGCCCGGCGGCCGAGCGCCCTGGCTGCCTTGAGCAGGGCGTGGCCCAGGTCGGGCGGCGCGGCCATGCTGCCGAAGCCGAAGAACACCGGCGGCTCCCCAACGGCCAGGAACTCCTCGACCTCGGCCGAGAGCGGCCGGTCGTCGGCCATGGTCCAGGCTCCGGTCTGCACCACCTTCAGCTCCGACGGCTGCGGCCAGGGGGCCAGCACCGGGTCCGCGGCCAGCCAGGGTTCGTCGGTGAACACGTGGTCGCGGACCTCGGTGACCGGCGGCAGGCCGAGCCGGGCACGGTGGGTGTTCAACGGTTCCCGCCAGAGCTGGTTGACCAATTCCGCATTCTCCGCCCACAGTGCCCCGAAATCCGCCCCTTCGGCCGGCGGGTGCTGGCCGAGGCTGTCGAATGGCGCGGGACCGTGGTGCGGAGAAGGCAGTGTGGTCGGACCGTAGGCGATGTAGACGTAGCGCATTCCCAGGTGTTCGGCCACCGAGCGGGCCGCGATCTGCAACGCCGACCAGGCCACGATGACATCACAGCCCGCCGCCGCATCGGGCAGCGCCTCGAACTGGGCGGCCACCGTGGCCGCGATCATCTGCCGCCACTGCTCAGCGGTGGATGGCGCGGGCTTGGCCTCGGGCTCGGCCTTGACCTGCGGCCGCACGTGAAGACCGAGCTCGACCGGGAAGAACGGGAACCCGAGGGAGTCGATCCACTCGCGGTAGTCCGGCGGCGCGGCGATCCGGACCTCCTGACCCAGTTCGCGCAGTCGCACGGCCAGCGCCACCACCGGCTGGACATCACCCCTCGACCCGATTGTCGACAGCAGCACACGCATGACAAAGCCCCCTCGGTAAAGGTGAATGCGCGCAGTGGCACGCACAGCGCGAAATCATGGACCAGGACCGGGGCCTTGCCACAAGTCCCCCACTGCACTATAAGTTCCAATGGGGCGGAAATTCCCTAGTTCGTGAACTCCTTCCGAACCCGGGGCAGCACCTCGGTGCCGAGCAGCTCGATCGCCTTCATCACCTGGTGGTGCGGCACGCCCGACCAGTCCATCTGCATCGCGTACCGGTTCGCCCCGACCAGCTTGCCCACGCTGATCAGCCGGTCGGCCACCTCTTCCGGGCTGCCGGTGAACAGCGCGTTCGCGTTGTCGGTGTAGCCGTCGTAGTCGGCCCTGGTCGGCACCGGCCAGCCGCGCGCCCGCGCCCCGTACTTCATGGTCTGCAACCAGTACGGGTAGAAGATCTCCTTGGCGTCCTGGGAACGCGGCGCGACGAACCCGATCGCGCTCATGGTGACGTGCAGGTCCTCCGGCGCGTGCTCGCCGGCTTCGCCTGCCTGGCGGTAGAGGTCCACCAGCGGGGCGAAGCGTTCCGGCTGGCCGCCGATCACCGCGTACACCACGGGCAGGCCGAGCACCCCGGCGCGGATCGAGGACTCCGGGTGGCCGCCGGTGCCGATGGAGATGCGCAGCCGCCGCCGGTACGGGCGGGGCAGCACGCGCACCTTCTCCAGCGGCGCGCGGTACTTGCCGGACCAGGTCAGCGGGTCCTCGCGGTCGATGCGCAGCAGCAGCGCGAGCTTCTCCTCGAACAGGTCGTCGTAGTCGCCGAGGTCGGCGCCGAAGAGCGGGAAGGACTCGGTGAAGGAGCCGCGCCCGGCCAGCAGCTCGGCCCGGCCCTGGCTGAGCTGGTCCAGGGTGGTGAACTGCTGGTAGAGCCGCACCGGGTCCTCGGTGCTGAGCACGGTGACCGCGGAGCTGAGTGTGATGTGCTCGGTGATGCTGGCCGCGGCGGCCAGCACGGTGGCCGGGTTGGAGATCGCGTACTGGTCCAGGTGGTGCTCGCCGAGGCCGTAGAAGGACAGGCCGAGCTCGTCGGCCAGCTTGATCCGCTCCAGCTGGTTGGCCAGTGCGCGCGCCACGGAGACCTGCTCGCCCGTCACCGGGTCGGGGCTGCGGTCGCCGAAGCTGTAGATACCGAGTTCCATGGCTCCTACAACGTTCCGACGGGGTTAACCGATTCCAGGCAGGTGCAGGCCATGATCGACCAGGCGGATGTGGTGGTGGCGGGCTCCGGCGCGGCCGGGCTTTCCGCGGCGCTGGCCGCGGCCGTGGGCGGGGCCTCGGTGCTGCTGCTGGAGGGCAGCGCGTGCTGGGGCGGCACCACCGCGGTCTCCGGCGGGCAGGCGTGGGTGCCGGACAACCACCGGATGGCCGAGCTGGGCATGGCCGACGACCGGGCCGAGGCGCTGACCTACCTGCTGGGCCGCACCGCCGGACGCGAGCCGGGGCTGGCCGCCGCGTTCGTGGACGGCGCGCCGCGGATGGCCCGGTTCGTGGAGGAGCACAGCCCGATCCGGTTCACCGCGATGAGCGTGCCGGACTCCTTCGCCGAGGCCCCCGGCGGTCGCCCGGCCGGGCGGAACATCGAGGTCGCGCCGGTGGCGCTGGGTGAGCTGGGCCGGGCGGAGGAGCTGTTCTGGTCGCCGCCGTATCCGATGGTGCTGACCAACGAGGAGGTGATCGGGCTGGGCCTGGTCAGCGGCGGCGAGCTGCCCTCGGGGCTGATGGAGTACCGGCTGGCCAACGGGCAGGTCACCCTCGGGCAGGGCCTGGTCAGCGGGCTGCTGCACGGCTGCCGGGCGGCGGGTGTGCGGCTGCGCAAGGGTCAGCCGGTCACCGGTCTGCTGCGCTCCGAGCAGGGGGTCACCGGCGTGCGCACCCCGTACGGCGAGGTCGGTGCGGGCGCGGTGGTGCTGGCCTGCGGTGGGTTCGAACACGATGCGGACATGGCCGCCGGGCTGCTGCACGGGCCGTTCACGCACCCGGTGTCGCCGCCGGTCAACCGGGGCGCGGCGGTGCGGCTGGCGGCGCAGGCCGGGGCCGCGCTGGCACACCTGGGCGAGGCGTGGAGCTGGCCGGTCAGCCAGGGCTCGGCCTGGCCGGACGGCACGCCGCGGCCGGAGCTGGTGATGGCCGAGCGGATGCTGCCGCACGTCATCTGGGTCAACCGGGCCGGGCGGCGGTTCGTCAACGAGTCCAGCCACAACGCCGCACTCGCCTTCGCCGGCACCGACCCGGCCACCGGCCTGCCTGCCAACCAGCCCGCCTGGGCCATCGCGGACGCCGCCTACCGCGCCCGCTACCCCTTCGCCGGGGCCTACCCGGCGCAGCCGCTGCCCGACTACGTGGCCCAGGCCGACACCCTGCCCGACCTCGCCGAGCAGCTCGGCATCTCCCCCGACGCGCTGGCCGCCACCGTCTCGGACTTCAACGCGCACGCGGGCCAGGGCCGGGACCCGGAGTTCGGCCGCGGCGAGACCGCCTACGACCGCCACGGCGGCGACCCCACCGCCGAGCACCCCAACCTCGGCCCGCTCACCGAACCCCCGTTCGTGGCCATGCCGGTGCTGCCCGGCCTGGTCGGCACCAAGGGCGGCGCCAGGGTCGACGCGCACGGTCAGGTGCTGGACTGGGACAACGCGCCGATCCCCGGCCTGTACGCCGCGGGCAACGCGATGGCCGCGGTGATCGGCCCCGGCACGGTGTCCGCGGGCGCGACCATCGGCTCCGCGCTCACCTGGGGCTGGCTGGCCGGCTCGGCCATCGCGGGCCGCTGAGGGTCAGCGCCGGTGACCGTCCCATGTGGACCACCACCGGGCCGCCGCCAACCGGGTGGCAGTCACGCAGCGCCACATCAGACATGCTGGCGTGCCCTCCACTCCGCCGGATGTTGCTGGCACCATGGCGTCCGTGCCACGGCTGGTGAACGAACGCAGGTTGCGCCAGGAGTGTCGCCGGTTGCTGGAGGAGCTGGGCATCCGGCCGCCACTGGACGTGCGGGAGCTGTGCCGCCTGGTCGGCAGGCGGCGCGGGCGGCCGATTCACCTGACGCCGCACCGGTTCCCGGTGCCCGGCCCGTTCGGCGCGTGGACCGCGGGCGCCGAGGCCGACCACATCTACTACCAGGCGCAGACCTCCACGGTGCACCAGGACCACATCATCCTGCACGAGCTGAGCCACCTGCTGGCCGGGCACGAGCCGACCCCGGAGGAGGCGCTGTTCCGGCGCACCCACTACGACACCGCGCAGGAGTACGAGGCCGAGGCGGTGGCCACCATCATCCTGGAGTGGTCCGCGGTGGCCGCGCGGATCAGCGCGGGCGAGTCCAGCAGCCTGCCCGCCCAGCGGATCAGCCGCAGCCTCTCCGGTGAGCGGGCAGGCTGGTTGTGAGCGCGATCTACCCGGTCGCCACCTACCTCACGCTGGGCTGGGTGCTGTTCCTGCTGGCCCGCCGCCCGCACGACATCCGGCTGCGCGCGATCGTCGGCGTGGTCGCCTGCTGGGCGCTGGCCTACCCGTTCCTCAAGCTGGCCAACGCGCACGCCACCTTCGCCGGGCTGTCGCCGATGGGCTCCCGGTTCGTCCAGCACGCGCTGCTGCTGATCGCGGTCAACTGCCTGATCGCGTTCTTCCTGCACTCCGCGCTGGATGAGGAGGTCGCCCGGCGCAGGGCCCGCTGGTGCCTGGTGCCGCTGGGCATCGGGATCACCGTGCTGGCGGTGGCCGCCGTGCTGACCCCGCCCGAGGTGGACACCAACGACCAGTCGGTGACCTCGGTCGCGGTGTTCTTCGTGATGTCGCTGGCCTACGTGGTCTTCGGTTTCAGCGTGGCCTGCTTCTGGACCCTGCGCTACGCCCGCGGCGCGGAGCCCCGGCTGGCCATTGGCCTGCGGCTGGCCGCGGTCGGGCTGGCCGGGATCGTGGCCGCGGACCTGGTGTTCCTGCCGACGGTGCTGATCCGCTGGTCAGGCGGGAGCGTGCCGCGCTGGTTCGTCGACACCGGGATCACCCTGGTGCTGCTGGGCATCCTGCTGTTCCTGGCCGGGGTGTGCTACCCGGCGGCGGGCATGCGGCTGGCCGGGCTCGGCGTGTGGTGGCAGCACCTGCTGCTGTACCGGCGGCTCCATCCACTGTGGACGATCATGCACGAGCGGTTCCCGCAGGACACGCTGGACTCCTTGCCCGCCAACACTCTGCGCGAGCTGTACGGGCTGCGTGGGGTCCACCGCCGCTACTACCGGCGGGTGATCGAGTGCCGGGACGGGCTGGTGCGGATCAGCCCGTACCTCAGCGGCGTGCGGCGGCAGGGGGTGCCGCTGGCCGAGCAGCTGCTGGCCGCGCTGCGCGCGCACGCGGCGGGCATCCCGGCCGCCGAGCACGCGGTCCCGCTGGCCATTCCCAGTGCGGAGGGCCTGGAGGCGGATGTGCGGGAGTTGGTCGCGCTGTCGGACGCGCTGCGCACCGGAGGGCGCTAGCGTGGAGCGGTGACTGACTGACGTTGGCGTAGGGGGGCGCGATGATCGAGGCGATCATCATCGGCGGCGGGATCGCCGGTCCGGTGGCGGCGATGGCGTTGCGGCGGGCCGGGATCGGCGCGACCGTCTACGAGGCCTATCCCAGCGGCGCGGCGGACATCGGCGCGTTCATGTCCATCTTCCCCAACGGGGTGGACGCGCTGGCCGCGATCGGCGCCGAGCACGCGGTGCTGGACCACGCCTTCCCGGCCAGCGGCCTGGAGTTCTTCAACGGCAACGGAAAGCGCCTCGCCGCGATGCCGCTGGTCCCCGGCCCGCAGACCATCACCCGCACGGCGTTGTTCCGCGCCCTGCACGCCGAGGCGGCCCGGCGGGACATCCGGATCGAGCACGGCGCCCGGCTGACCGGGGCGAGCATCGAGCCCGACAGCCGGGTCACCGCGCACTTCGCCGACGGCCGCAGCGCCACCGGCGACGTGCTGATCGGCGCGGACGGCGTGCACTCCAGGGCGCGCACCCTCATCGACCCGGCCGCACCGTCGCCACGGTTCCTCGGCCTGCGCACCATCTGCGGCTACGCGCCGGTGCCAGCCGAGCCGGGCGTGTACCGGATGACCTACGGCCGCAAGGCTTTCTTCGGCTGCACGGCCAGCCCGGACGGCGAGACCTGGTGGTTCGCCAACGTGCCTGGCCCCGAGCTCACCCGGGCCGAGCTGCGGGAGACCTCCGCCGCGCACTGGCAGGACTACACGGCCGGGTTCTACGCCCGCGACCGCGCCGGGATCGCCGAGCTGATCAGGGCCACCACCGGCCGGATCACCCCGAGCAACTCCTACGACCTGGCCAGCCTGCCCCGCTGGTCGGCCGGACCGATGATCGTCATCGGCGACGCGGCACACACCGCCGCGCCCAACGCCGGCCACGGCGCGTCCATGGCGATGGAGGACGCGGTGGTGCTGGCCCAGTGCCTGCGCGACCATCCGGTGCGCGCCGCCTTCGCCCGCTTCGAGGAGATCCGGCGGCCCAGGGTGGAACGCCTGGTGGCGACCAGCGCGCGGATGGGCGGCCGGGCCGCGCCGGGACCGGTGAAACGCCTGCTCCGCGACCTGATGCTGCCCCGCCTGCTGGCCAAGCGCCCGCGCAACTCCTCGGCCTGGCTGACCGAGCACCACATCGAGTGGGGGCAGGTTCAGTAGTCGTCGTCCTCGCCGGAGAACTGCTCCTCCAGCTCGTCCGCGGTGGCGGCCAGCAGGCTCAGCGGCTCGGTGAACTCGTTGAGGTCCAGGTTCTCCAGCGGCAGCGTGTGCCGCAGCACCACGTGCTCCCCCATGATCACCACCCCGCCGGCGACCGTGTTGTGCCCGACCTGCACCAGCAGCGCCCGCAGGTCCACATGCCCAACCTGCCCGCACGGTGAGGCGATCTGCACCCACTCGTGTTTCCGGTCGAGCATCTCCCGGCCGATCAGCACGGTCTGGCTGCGGTCGTCCTCGAACCGCACCAGCAGCCGCAGCTCGTCGGGCCGCTCCTCGACCACCTTGTAGGCCGACCGGACGTAGCTGACCAGCTCGTCCCAGGTTGCCACAATGCCCTCCCCTGCCCCGGAAACACCTGTCGCCGAGCCTAGTGCCCCATGATCTATTCCCGCCGTTCCACACTCCGGGAGCACGCTGCCGGGGCAACCCGCACCCGGATACTGGCCCCATGACCGACCTCACCGCGCACGAGGTGCTCACCACCACCCGCACCGTCCGCCGCCGCCTCGACCTGGAACGCCCGGTCGACCTCGACCTCATCCGCCAGGCCCTGACCACCGCGCTGCAAGCCCCCAGCGGTTCGAACGCCCAGCGCTGGCACTTCCTGGTGATCACCGACGCCGACCAGCGCGCGGCCGTCGGCGAGTACTACCGGCGCGCGGCCGAGGCCTACTTCGACACCCCGGAGTCCGCGGGCAACCAGCCGGACCCCGACCCGGACCGCCAGCGCACCCAGCAGCGGGTCCGCACCAGCTCCGAACACCTGGCGCAGAACATGGGCCGGGTGCCGGTGCTGGTCATCCCGGCCATCGAGACCCCGGACCGCACCGAACTGCCCGCCGGCAACCAGTCCGGCCTGTGGGGATCAATCCTGCCCGCGGCCTGGAGCTACATGCTGGCCGCGCGCAGCCTCGGCCTGGCCACCGCGTGGACCACCCTGCACCTGAAGTACGAGCGCGAGGTCGCCGACCTGCTCGGCCTGCCGCCCACCGTGCACCAGGCCGCGCTGATCCCGACCGCGCACTACACCGGCGAGGGCTTCAAACCCGCGCCGCGCCAGCCACTGGAGCAGGTGCTGCACCTCAACCGGTGGTGACCACCCGGCTGGACCATGATGTCGGCATGCGCACCTTCGTCGACATCTCGGTCCCGCTGATGAGCGGTATCGCCTCCGACCCGCCCGGCTTCACCCCGGAGATCAGCTACCTGGACCACCAGGAGACCGCGGGCGACGTCATCTCCTTCTTCCCCGGTGCGAAGAAGGAGGACCTGCCCGACGGCGAGGGCTGGGCGATCGAGTGGGTGCGGATGACCACCCACTGCGGCACCCACCTGGACGCGCCCTACCACTTCGCGTCCACAATGGACGGCGGGCAGCGGGCGATCACCATCGACGAGGTCCCGCTGGAGTGGTGCCTGCAACCCGGGGTGAAACTGGACTTCCGGCACTTCCCGGACGGCTACGTGGTGACCCCGGCCGACATCGACGCCGAACTGGCCAGGATCGGCCACACCCTGAGCCCGCTGGAGATCGTGGTGGTCAACACCAGCGCGGGCACCCGCTACGGCCAGCCGGACTACGTCTCCACCGGCTGCGGCGTCGGCCGCGCCGCCACCCTGCACCTGCTGGAGCAAGGCGTCCGCCTCACCGGCACCGACGCCTGGAGCTGGGACGCCCCGTTCGTGCACACCGCCAAGCGCTACGCCGCCGAGGGCGACCCGTCGGTGATCTGGGAGGGCCACAAAGCAGGCCGAGACATCGGCTACTGCCACCTGGAGAAGCTGCACAACCTGGAAGCCCTGCCCGCCACCGGTTTCCAGATCTCCTGCTTCCCGCACAAGGTCCACCGCGCCTCAGCCGGCTGGACCCGGGCGGTCGCCATCATCGACACCCCGGAGGCCTGACCCGGAGCTCGCGGGTCGGCGACCGGGTCGCCGGGGATGACCCCGGAGGCGATCGTCACCGTCGCCACGTGGATGCCCTCGGGCCGCAGCTCGGCGTGCAGGGCGCGCGCCCAGTTGCGCAGTCCGGCCATGGCCAGGCCCACGTTGGCCAGGAACGGGGCGGGGACCGTGGCGGAGACGCCGGTGGTGAGCAGCAGGGTGCCCGCGCCGCGCGCCCGCATGTCCGGCAACACCGCCGCCACCGCCGTCACCGCGCCGAGCACGTGCAGCTCGAACTGCTCGGTGGCGGAGGCGACCGTGGTCCGCACCGCGCCGGTGATCGCACCGGTCGGGCTGGGGCTGAACTCCAGCACGTCGACCGGCCCCAGCGCTCGCCCGGCCTGGGCGAGCGCGTCGGTCAGCGCGGCACGGTCCCGGATGTCGGCGGGAAAGGCCGCGGCGGTCACGCCGAGCCCGGTCAGCTCGCCGACCAGGCCGTCGAGCGTGCCGGCGTTCCTGGCGATCAGCCCGACCCGGGCGAACCCGCCGCGACGGATGAGCAGGCGTGCCGTCAGGTGCTGCGGATCCTCGGCCTGGTCGGCGACAAGTGGACCATCCCAGTCATCGGGCAGCTCCGCGACCGGACGCTGCGCTTCAGCGAGCTGCACCGCGCGGTCACCGGCATCTCACAGCGAATGCTCACCCTCACCCTGCGGCAGCTCGAACGCGACGGCCTGCTGACCCGCACCGCGCACCCCAGCGTTCCGCCCCGCGTCGAGTACACCCTCACACCACTGGGCCGCACCCTGCTGGACGCGGCCGAGGGCCTTGGCGAATGGGCCGACGCGCACCGGCACGAGATCGGCGACAACCAGCGCCGCTACGACGAAGTTCAGGCGCGGCAAGCACAATCGCCGGTCTAGCGGAGGGTGTGCAGCAGGGCTTGCAGGGTGCGGCGCCAGGTGTGCGGGGCGGGGGTGGCGAAGCCGAACACCAGGGCGGCGGGTGGGGTTCCGGGCTGGTCGTGCCAGTAGCCGAAGGCGTGCATCCCTTGCAGGAGCAGGCCGTTGGCGCGAGCGGCCGCGACCAGTTCGGCTTCGCGTTCGGCGGACTCCAGTGGCAGCAGGGTTTGCAGGCCCGCCGGGACTCCGTCCACTGTGGACTGTGTCGCGGCCTCGATCGCGGTGACCAGCTCGGTGCGGCGCCTGCGGTAGGCCAGGCGGGCGCGGCGGATGTGGCGGTCGTAGTCGCCTTGCTCGATCAGGTCGGCCAGGGCCAGCTGGTCCACCGAGGGGACGGCCGCGCCCAGTGCGAACAGCTGGTCGCGGACGGGTTGGCGCAGCGCCGGTGGCAGCACCAGCCAGCCGATCCGCACGCCAGGGGCCATGGTCTTGCTGGTGCTGCCCGCGAAGACCACCCGGTCCGGGGCCAGCGCCTGGAGTGCGCCGACCGGGCGCTGGTCGTAGCGGAACTCGCCGTCGTAGTCGTCCTCGATCAGGTAGCCGTCGACCCGGTTCGCCCAGTCCACAAAGGACTTGCGGCGGGCCGGGGTGAGCACACAGCCCTTGGGGAACTGGTGGTTGGGCGTGAGCAGCGCGGCGCGGGCTTCGCTCGACAGGTCAGCGGGGTCCGCGCCGTGGGCGTCCACGGTGAGCGGGGCGGTGGCCAGACCGGCCGCGGTCAGCCACTGGCGGTGCCAGGGCAGGCTGGGGTTCTCGGTGGCGATGGTGCCGATGCCCAGCTCCCGCAACACCCTGGCCAGCACGGCAAGTCCGTGGCTGAAGCCGCAGGTGACCACGACGGCGTCCGGGTCGGCGCGCACGCCGCGGGTGCGGGCCACGTAGTCGGCGAGAGCCGCGCGCAACCCGGGCAGGCCGCCGGGAGCGCCGTAGTCGAAGTCCGTCCGGCCCGCGGTGCTCAGCGCGCGCCGGATGCTGGCGGCCCACGCGGTACGCGGGAAGGCGCTGATGTCCGGGCGGCCAGGCCTCAGGTCCAAAGTGGACGGTACTGGCGTGGTGGGCGGGACGGCGGCGGCGTCAGTCCCAGGCGCTACGCGGGTGCTGGAGCCGCCGCTGCCCGTCAGCCAGCCCTCGGCGATGAGCTGGGTGTAGACCTGCACCACCGTGCCCCTGGCGAGTCCCAGGTCCGCGGCGAGCCTGCGGCTGCCGGGCAGGCGCGCGCCGGGCGCGAGGCGGCCGGAGCGGACCGCCTCGCGCAGCGCTTCCTCCAGTGAGCGACCGACCCCGCCCTGGCCGCGGCGGATACCGCCCAGGTGCAGGTCCAGGCCGGGATCACGCATCCGGGAGCTTCCGGCCGCTGGGCACCGCGAGCCGGTTGTAGGCGTTGATCACCACGATCATCCACATCACCGCCTGGTACTCCTCCTCGGTGAACACCGCGGTGGCGCGCCGGTACATCTCCTCGGGCACCTCCCTGGTCTCGGCCAGCCGGGTGACCTGCTCGGTCAGCTCCAGCGCGGCGCGCTCCTGCTCGGTGAACAGCTCGGTCTCCCGCCAGGCGTTGAGCAGGAAGATCCGGCGTTCGCTCTCCCCCTGCTTGAGCGCCTCCTTGGTGTGCAGGTCGATGCAGAAGGCGCAGCCGTTGAGCTGCGAGCCGCGGATCTTGACCAGTTCCAGGACCTTGGCGTCCAGACCGGCCTCGCGGGCGGCCTTGGCGACGTGTCCGGCGGTTTCCAGCAGGGACTTGTAGGCGGCGGGGATTCCGGTGTTGAGCGCGATTCGTTCGGTCACGAGCCCCACGCTAGGCCCGGTCAGCCCCTGTCCGCTGTACCGGTTGACGACCGATTCCCTGTACCAGTCGGCTTGACTCCGCAAAGTGTGAGTGATTAATTACTCACACTTTCCCGGAGGTGGTCATGACCAGCAGAACTGGTCCCCTGGTCGTGCTCGCGACCGCGCAGTTCCTGGTCGTGCTGAGCACCTCGATCGTGAACGTGGCCCTGCCCGCGATCCGCACCGGACTGGGCCTGGACCCGGCCGGGCTGTCCTGGGTGGTCAACGCCTACGGCCTGGCCTTCGGCGCGTTGCTGCTCCCCGGCGGACGCCTCGCCGACCTGGCAGGCAGACGCCGAGTGCTGCAAGCCGGACTGGCGATCTTCACCGCATCAGCGCTGGTCGCGGCACTGGCCTGGTCACCGGCGGTGCTGATCGGCGCACGGGCGGCCCAGGGCGTCGGCGCGGCCCTGCTGGCCCCGGCCGCGCTGGCCCTGGTGCTCACCCACTACCCGCGACCGGCGGCACGCGGGCGGGCGCTCGGCGTGTGGGGCGCGGTGTCCGGGGCGGGCGGCGCGGCCGGGGTGCTGCTCAGCGGAGTGCTGACCGAGCTGGGCGGCTGGCGGTCGATCTTCGTGTTGATCGGGGCCGCCGGGGTGGTGACGGTGCTGGCGGTGCCGAGGGTGGTGCCGGTGGACCAGCCAGGCAACGGCGGGCGGCTGGACGTGCTCGGCACAGTCAGCGTGACCGGTGGGCTGGTGGCACTGACCTACGGTCTGGCTGCCTCGGGGGTGGCACGCTGGGTAGGACTGGCGGTCGGGGCAGGGTTGCTGGCGGTGTTCGTGCTGGCACAGCGGCGGGTGGCGGAACCGTTGGTCGCGCCCAGGGTGGTGCGGATCCGGTCGGTCCGACTGGCGAACCTGGTGATGCTGGTGCTGGGCGGGTTGTGGGTGGGCCTGTTCTTCTTCCTGCCGCTGTACCAGCAGCAGGTGCTGGGGTACTCGGCGCTGGTGGCCGGGCTGACGCAGCTGCCGCTGGCGGGGGCGATCATCCTGGGCTCGGCGGTGGCGGGTTGGGTGGGGCGGGCCGGGCGGAGCGAGCAGGCCGGGAGCGGCGGGCGGACAGCGCTGGCCGGGAGCGACGGAAGCGGGGCGCGGAGCCGAGACGGGGCGGGTGGCGGAAGCGGGGCGGGTGGCGGAAGCGGGGCGGGTGGCGGAAGCGGGGCGGGTGGCGGAAGCGGGGCGGGTGGCGACAGCGGGGCCCGAAGCGGCAGGGGGGCGCGGGGCGGGTTGCGTGCCTGGGCGGCACCGGCCCTCCTTCCGGCAGCGCTCGCCCTGGTCACCGCCGGGCTGCTCTGGTTCGGCCGCGCCCCGGCCAACGGCGAGTTCCTCGCCGATCTGCTCGGCCCCTCCCTGCTCACCGGCCTCGGCCTGGGCTTCGCCTTCGTTCAGCTCACCGCCCTGGCCAGCGCGAACGTCCCCGCCACCGACACCGGCCTGGCCAGCGGGCTGATCAACACCACCCGCCAGGTCGGTGGCGCGCTCGGCCTGGCCGGACTGACCGCGCTCGGCGAGGACTTCGGCCTGATCTTCACCGCCGCGGCCGGGATCGGCGCGCTCGCGCTCCTGCTCAGTCTTGCGCCCGCAGGAACCCGTCGATGAGCGAGTTCACCGTTTCCGGCACCTCCAGCGCGGCCAGGTGCGCGGCGTTGTCCAGCACCACGAAACGCGCGCCGGGAATCGCATCGGCCATGGCCCGGGTCTCGGCCACCGGGAAGGTCGGATCCTCCACTCCCGCGACCACCAGCACCGGGGTGCGGATCAGGCCGAACAGGCCGCGCTGGTCCGGGCGGCGCGGCACCACGCTGGTCACCGCCCAGGTCACCGAGCTGACGTTCGCCCTGGTCAGGGCGGCGCGGATGGCGGCGACGGCGTGTGGTCTGGTGCGGCGGGAGGTGGGGCCGAGGAAGGCGCCGATCACCGAGGGGACCAGTGGGGCGCGGATGCCGCCCATCAGTCTGGCGATCCTGGTGAGCAGGGCGTACTCCAGTCGCTGGCGGAGGCCCGCCGGGGAGGCGGTGCAGTTCATCAGCACCGCGGCGCCGATGCGGTCCGGGTGCCGGGCGGCGAAGGTGCCGCCGATCATGCCGCCCCAGGAGTTGCCCACGAAGTCGGCCCGCGCCAGGCCCAGGTGGTCCAGGATCTGCACTACGCAGGTGGCGCACTCCTCGAAGGTGAACTCGCGGGTCAGTGGCTGGCTGGCGCCGTGGCCGGGCGGGTCGATGAGCACGACCTGGCGGGTGCCGGCGAAGTACTCCGCCTGGGCTGTCCACAGTGCACTGTCCATCAGCAGGCTGGGCCAGCACAGCATGGCCGGACCGGCGCCTGCCTGGCGGATCCGCAGGCGGCCGAGCACGGTCGGCACGTACACGTCGACTAGTTCCACGGGAACCTCCTGCCACCGAGGTGGCGGCGAGACTACTGGCGTAGTTGGGCCATTGCCCACCTGCGACAGGCAGAACCACCCCGCTGACCCCGGTTCCCTGGCCAGAATCTGCCTTGCCGGACGGCCTCGCAAGGGGGCCGGGCCGTCCGGCCACCGCTGACTACAGACAGGACAGGGATATGTCGAGGACGAAGCTGCGCCGGTTCGGCGTGGGGGTGGTCGTGCTGGCCGCGGTGGGCGGGCTGACCGCGCCGGCCGCGGTGGCCGCCGAGCCGCACGCGGCCACCCAGGCCGCGGTGGACCAGCACCGGCTGAGCCGGGCCGCGATCGGCGGCGGTGCGACCGTGCGTGATGGCGAGACCATGTGGAGCGTCACCAGTGGCACCCGGATGCTGGGGCAGAACCTGCCAGTCGGCGCGGAGCACAAGGTGCGCACCGGCAGCCTGGCCAAGACCTTCACCGCCGCGATGATCTTGCAGCTGGTCGATGAGGGCAAGCTCAGCCTGGACGCCAAGGTGGAGCAGTACCTGCCGGGTGTGGTGCAGGGCAACGGTTACGACGGCAACACCATCAGCCTGCGCCAGCTGCTCAACCACACCAGCGGCATCTACGACTACGTCACCGTGGCGCTGACCAACCCGCAGCTCCAGCTGCGCCAGTTCACCCTGGCCCAGGTGGCCGCGCTCGGCCTGGCCAACCCGCCCTACTTCGCGCCTGGCCAGGGCTGGCGCTACTCCGGCACCAACTACATCCTGCTCGGCATGATCATCGAGGCGGTGACCAAGCGGACCTACCCCGAGGAGCTGGCCACCCGCATCGTCACCCCGCTCGGCCTGACCAACACCTTCGTCCCGGCTGGCACCAAGGCGCTGCCGCCAGGGCACGTGCGCGGCTACATCGGCCGCGGCCTCTACGTCGACGTCACCCAGGTGTTCGAGCCGAGCCTCGGCGGGTCCAGCGGCGGCATCGTGACCAGCGGCGCGGACGCGACGAAGTTCTACCAGAGCCTGCTCGGCGGCAAGATCGTCTCACCGGCGCGGCTGGCCGAGATGCTCACCCCGTACACCGGCCCGAACGCCCCCGAGTACGGCATGGGCATCATGCGCATCCCGCTGCCCTGCGGCGGCGAGGCCTGGGGCCACGACGGCGTCTGGCCGGGCTACCACTCCATGGCCGCGGCCACCACCGGCGGCCGCGCCGCGTTCGCCACGGTCAACAACCTGGACCCGGCCGAGCTGGCCGGCGCCTCCTCCTCCGGCACCCCGGCCAGCCAGCTGGTCGAAGCCGTGAAGACCGCGCTCTGCGACCGCTGAACCTCCCTGCGACAGAAGGAATACCGCACATGTCTCTCCCCACTCTGCTGCGGCGCGGCGCGGTCCTGCTGACCGTCGCGGTGGCCGCCACCACCACCGGCGCCGCCACCGCCGCGCCCACCTCAGCCAAGGACGTCGCGCAGGCCGCGGTCAACGCGCTGGTCGGCCAGCACCGCGCGATGGGCTCCTCGGCGTTCAAGCTCGGCACCGGCGAACACTGGTCGGTGCACGCGGGCAAGGTCTCCGGGCAGGAGAACCGGCCGATCACCGAGCAGGACCACTTCCGCGTCGGCAGCCTGACCAAGATGTTCGTCTCCACCGTGGTCCTGCAGCTGGTCGCCGAGGGCAAGGTCGGGCTGGACACCGGTTTCGGCGCCTACCTGCCCGGTCTGGCCACCGGCACCACGCACGACGACACCAAGATCACCGTGCGGAACCTGTTGCAGCACACCAGCGGCATCGGCGAGTACCTCAACACCATCGTGGCGCTGCCGACGAACTGGTGGCGCACCTGGAACGTGCTCGACCACGCCAAGTCGGGGCTGTCCCAGAACTCGCTGTTCCCGCCCGGCAGCAAGTACAGCTACTCCAACACCAACTACATCCTGCTCGGCCTGCTCATCGAGCGGGTCACCGGGCGCACGGTGAACCAGGAGATCGCCGAGCGCATCCTGCTTCCGCACGGGCTGGCCAACACCGGTTTGCAGACCGCGGGCCAGCAGCTGATGCCGGCGCCGTACGTGACCGGTTACGTGGCGGTGCCGCTGGTGCCGGTGCGCATCGACAGCCGTTCGCAGGACCCGACCCTGGCCTGGGCGGCCGGCGCGATGTACTCCACCGCGGTGGACGTGGCGAAGTTCCTCGACCTGCTGCTCAAGGGCAAGCTGCTGCCGCCCGCGCAGCTGGAGGAGATGAAGAAGCCGTTCCCCGGCGGGTTCTACGGGCTCGGCCTGGCCAAGATCGATCTGCCCTGCGGGGTCAGCGCCTACGGGCACAACGGCGCGATGGCCGGCTACACCACGTTCGGCTTCGCCACCGAGAGCGGCAAGCAGTCGGTGGTGCTGAGCAGTGTGACCCCGATGAGCAACGGCGGTCTCAAGCTCAACGACGACACCATGGCCGCGACTCTGTGTGCCTGAGCTACCCAGGTTGACCGTCGGCGTCCCCGGCTCCTATGGTCCGGTCCGGGGCTCGGGGACGCGACGGGGGTGGACGGTGTTGGAGGCGCTGGACCCCGCCACCGAACACGGCCAGGTCTACCGCGCGCTGGTCGCGCTGCCACGCACCACGGTCGGCGCGCTGGCCGCCGAGACCGGCATCGAGGCCGAGCGGGTGCGCCAGGTGCTGCACGAGCTGGCCGGGCTGCGCATCGCGGTGGCGCTCAACCTGGAGGGCACCGCGTGGGAGGCCAACTCCCCCACCGAGATCACCGAGTCCTTCCTGCAGCGCGATGCGGTGCGCCGGGCCGAGCTGCGGCGCACCGGCACCGAGCTGGAGCGGCTGTTTCGCTTCGCCCGCAAGGAGAACGGCAACTACGGCCCGCTGGAAGTGATCAGCGACACCGACCAGATCCTGGCCACCATGCAGCAGCTGCAACGGGCCGCGCGGCGCGAGGTGCGGGTGATCGACCGGCCGCCGTACTTCGCCCCGCCCTCCTACTACGTCGCCCAGGAGAAGCTGCAGTACGAGCGGATGGCCGCCGGGGTCGCCTACCGCACGATCTACTACGAGGCGGCCTTCAGCGACACCACCGTGCCGGACATCTCGGACATGGTGACCGCGGGTGAGCAGGCCCGCACCATGGAGGACCTGCCGATGAAGCTGGTGATCGGCGACGACGAGCTGGCCGTGGTGACCCTGGAGGCGGACAGCGGTCCCGGCGTGGTCGCGCTGCTGGTGCGGACCTCCAGCCTGTTCACCGCGCTGTCCAACACCTTCGAGACGCTGTGGAAGCTGGCGGTCCCGGTCTCCGCGGCCGGGGTGGACGCCCCCGAGGATCCCCGGGACCGCCAGATCCTCACCCTGATGGCCATCGGCGCCACCGACGACGCGATCGCGCGCAGGCTGAACCTGTCTCGCCGCACGGTGGTCCGCCGGGTGGCCGTCCTGCAGGAGCGGCTCGGCGCGACCACCCGGTTCCAGGCCGGGGTGCAGGCGGCGCGGCGCGGCTGGCTCTGAGGCGGCTACTTCACCACCCGGTACTTCAGGTGGGTCACGCCGATGCCCTGCGCCACCGAGAACGGCCCGTCCACCGGCGTGGTGCCCAGCGACTGGAAGTACGGGGTGCCGCCGCCGAGCACCACCGGCACCAGCTCCACCCACAGCTCGTCCACCAGCCCCGCGGCCAGGGCCTGGCTGCCGATGGTGCCCGCGGCCACACCCACGATCTTGTCACCGGCAAGTTCCCTGGCCTTGGCGATGGCGGCCTCGATGCCCTCGGTGACGAAGAGGAAGTTCTCCCCTTCCCGCTGCCAGCCCTCGGGCACCTGGTGGGTGAGCACCACCACCGGGCAGCCCATCGGGTGCAGGCCGCCCCAGCCGCCGGTCTGGTCGAACACGCCACGGCCGCACACAATCGACCCGTAGCCCTCGATCTGGCCGCGCACGTGGGCGGCGCTGGTCTCGGTGAGCTTGAAGGACAGCTCGGGGTTGGTGGTGGTGATCTCGATGTCACCGGTGTGGCACCACCGGAACAGCTGGTCGAAGCCGGAGTTGTCCGGCCCGGAGACGTAGCCGTCCAGGGACATGCTCGCGCCGACGATCACCTTCGCCATGGTCCTGCTCCTGTCTGTTCGAGGTCTTCGCAGGGTTGGACCAGGGCCGCGGCAGAAACTCATCGGTCCCCGGGCAGCCATTCCGGCCGGGAGGAACCGCGGGCACCAGCACCGTGCGGTAGCGGCCGGGTGTGGCGGCGGTGGCGCTGCCTCCCCAACTGGCCGGGCACCGACCGGTGACCTGGTCACCCCGTGGTGACCTGCCGTCCTTGCAGGTAACCACCACCTGCCCTTTATCTTGCGGCACATGAGATTTCTCGCCGTACTGCTGGCGGTCGCGCTGGCCCTCCCACTGGCCGCCACGACCGCCGGGGCAACCACCCGGCCCGCTCTCCGCATCGCCGCGCAGAGCCCGGAGATGATCTGGAACGCGGTGGCCGTCGACCGTGGGCGGGTGTTCGTCTCCGGTCCCCGCTGGAGTGGCTCGCGCGGTCCGGCGCTGGGCAGGCTGGACCGGGACGGCTCGCCCCGGCCCTATCCCAGCCCGGAGTGGAACTCCTGGCGGGCCGGGCAGGATCCCGGACGGAAGTTCGTCAATGTCAACGCCATCCACCACGACGGGCGGGGTTCGCTGTGGGTGGTGGACACCGGCTCGCCCGACTTCGGCGGTGACCCACTCCCCCGCGGCGCGAAGCTGGTCCGGATCACCTTGGCCACCAACGAGGTCAGCTGGATCCACCACTTCGACGGCTCGGTCGCCCTGCCCGGCAGCTACCTTGACGACGTCCGGTTCCACGGCCGCCACGCCTACCTGACCGACGCGGGCCGCCCCGGCCTGGTGGTGCTGGACCTCGCCACGGGTCTCGCCCGCCGGGTGCTGGACAACCACCCCTCCACCGTCGCGCCCACCGACCGGCCGCTGGTGCTGGACGGCGCGGTGTTGCGCGCGCCGGATGGCAACCCGCTGCGGGTGCACGCCGATCCGCTGGAGCTGTCCCCGGACCGGAAGTGGCTCTACTACGGCACATTGCACGGGCCGTGGTCCCGGGTGCCGACCCGTCTGCTGGACGATCCCGGTGTCTCCGCCGGGCGGCTCGCGGCCGCGGTCGAGCCGTGGGCGGAGCTGCCCGCGGTGGGCGGCACGGCCATGGACGGCGACGGGAACCTCTACTTCACCGACCTGGTGGCGCACGCGCTCAAGCGCCGCGCCCCGGACGGCCGGATCAGCACCGTCGTCCAGGACGATCGTCTGCATTGGACGGACGCGCCGTTCCTCGAGCCGGGCGGGCGGATCTGGCTGCCGGTGCCGCAGCTGGACCGGGTGGCCCTGTTCCACCAGGGGCAGAGTGCCGTCCGGTGGCCGGTCCAGCTGTTCACCGTCCGGCCTCACGGCGTGTCCACCGCGAGCTCCGGCGGCGCGGCCGCGTAGGCGGTGGAGGAAGCCTTCATCGGCCGGCCCCTGGCCAGGTCGGCGCGCGGGGGCGCGGCCTGTCCTGGGCCGGGGCCGCGGCCGCGGCGCCGGGTAAGGCCACGCCGACGCCGACGCTGGCCAGGACAGTGCCCGTGCCGGCAGGGCAGAAACTATGCGTCAAGTGGGAGATCGCGGCGGTTGTCGGTGCGCGTGGATACGTTGTGCGCCGTGACGACGTGGAAAGACCGCCTCAGCGCACTCGCCAGGGACCGCCTGCCCGCTGAGGCGGCGGAGGCGTGGATCGAGCTGTTCCGGCCCGGCATCCGGCTCGCCGCCGCCGGAGCGGGGCCGCGGGTGGCGCGGCTGGGTGGGAACCCGGCTCTGCCGCCCGAGGTGGACTGGCCGAGCTGGCCGGACCACGGGCCGCTCAACTTCATCGCCTCGGTGGACTGCGCGGTACTACCGCGCGAGTTCCTGCGCATTCCGCTGCCGACCACGGGCACGCTGCTGTTCTTCTACTTCGACGGCGAACGCCAGCCGGGTTGTCCCGACCCGGCCCTGGTCGAGGACGTCGAGGGCAGCCGGGTGATCTTCGTGCCGGCGGGCACGGCGGTCACCGAACGGACGGCGCCGCCCGGCATCGACCCCTACCCGGGCGTTGACCTCGTCGCCGAGGTCGTGGCGACCGCCCCGGAGCGCGAGCACCTCCTGCTGGAGCAGACCCGGACGGCGAGCGGAGCCACGCTGGCCGAGGCCGTGCGGACGGTCCTGGGGTCCGGGGCGGTCGGGCGCCGACGTGTTCGGCGAGCTGCGCTGGGAGGTGGACAACGGGCCGTTCCACCAGGTCGGCGGTTTCGCCGCGCCGGTCCAGGGTCCGGTGGAGAACGAGCTGGCCGCCCTGGAACTCGCGGGCTCCTGGCAGGACCCGGGTTTCGCCGGGGAAGCGGCGCGCTGGGTGCTGCTCGCCCAGATCGACAGTTGCGAGGAAGCCGACATGTGCTGGGGTGACGCCGGAATGCTCTACTGGGTGATCCGGGCCGAGGACCTGGCCGCGGGCCGGTTCGAGGCGGCTCGGTGCACCATGCAGTGCGGCTGACTCAGTCCACTGGCTCGGGGACCAGTTTCCGCTGCTCGCGCAGGATTCGCCGCTGCTCCATCAACTCGGTGAGACAGTGGTGGCAACGCACCACGAACCAGCGGCGCGGATGATGCGCCATGCGGTGCCACCGGGTGGGTCCACCGGTGAGCATCTTCTGGTGGGCCCGGTCGAGGGCCTGATCGGCCGCGATCAGCAACCGGCCCAGCACGAGGACCAGCGCACCTCCCGCAACGAGGATGACGAGCACGATAATCAGCGACCAAGGCATCTTGGAAAAGTTCCTACCGAACGGGCTTGAATGCTCCCTCAGCTGAGGGACCGATGACGATGGCGGCGACGGCGCGCGCCCTCAACCTGGGCGCGCGCCGTCGCCGCCACCGGGTAAGGCCGATCTGCCCGCTGTGCGGACCAGCCGTGTGGCTGCCTCCTCCACGGCCCAGCGGTCCACGTCCATGCGTGGTCCCTTCCTTCCCTCGCACCCCGACTGTGTGCCGTCCGCACTGACGGCCAGAAACCCCCCGCTGACCGGGGAAATCGCCCTTCGGCCAGTCGTTGCTGTTGATCAACATCCTAGGTAGCAGCGGAAATGCGCGGCAAGGAGACACGGGCAAACGGCACCTAAGGGGTGACAAGTGCGGCTGGGGAGAGCGCTTACCGATTGTTGTCCTCTCATACGAACGGCGGTTGTCCGGTTTCGCCACCCAGCGCCATAGTGCTGGATTGAGAGCGCTCTCTCCCCACGTTTGCGTCGGGCCCGATGCCAAGTGAGAGGGAGTTCCGCAATGGCTTCTTCAACGACGAAGAGACGCCCTGCCCTGTTCGCTCCTACTGGGTGCCGACGTTGTACCAGGACAACGTCGCGGTGCCGAGCTGAAGGTGGTGGCGGGCAACGCCAAGGCCACCGGCCCGAACCACAACATCGCGCGCTGGTCCTGCCTGCACGCCGGGCACGTGAGCCTCTTCTGCAACGTCTGGCCCGCCGCCGAGTTGGACCGCCGGGTGCGGGCCTGCCTGCACGCGGTGGTCAAGTGCAACCACGCCGGCGTGCCCGGATGAGGCGGGTCCTGGTGACCGTCCTGCTGGTGCTCGGCCTGACCGGCTGTGCCCAGCGGGCGGAGGCCCCGCCGCCGTCCACGCCCTCGCCGACGGCGGCGGGAGCCTTCGGGCCGGCTGAGACCGCCTTCGTCGAGCTGGTCATCGCCACCGACGACCAGGCGGTGAAACTGCTGGACGCTGGTGCGCGGCGGGCCGGGCCCGGGCTTCGGGAACTGGCGACGGATCTGGCCGCGGCCCGGCGGGCGGAGCTGGCCGCGCTGCACGAGCTGCTGCGCCAGGCCAGGGTGGCCTACGTGAACAACCACGAGGGCCACGACATGCCCGGCATGCCGACCGAGCCGGAGCTGACCGCGCTGGCCGCGGCCCCGGACTTCGACCGAGAGTTCGCCCGGCTGCTGCGCGCGCACCTCACCGAGTCGGCCACCGTGGCCGGGTCGGCGGGCTCGCTCACCCACTCGGCCACCAAGGCGGCGGCGGGCCGGATGAGCGAGGGGCGCAAGGCCGAGCTCGCCCGGTTGGACCAGCTCGGACGCGGCTGAGCGGTCGGCGGGAGCCGGTATAAAGATCAGGTGTCCGACTCCCGCCGTCCCTCGGCCGACCGCGTGACCCTGGAGGTCGTGGCGCGGGTCGCGGGGGTGTCGCGGGCGACGGTGTCCAGGGTGGTCAACGGCAAGGCCAGCGTGGACGAGTCGCTGCGCCAGGCGGTGGAGCGGGCCATCTCCGAGACCGGCTACCTGCCCAACCTGGCGGCCCGCTCGCTGGTCACCCGGCGCGCGGACGCGATCGCGCTGGTGCTGCCCGAGGAGAGCCGGATCCTGGGCGACCCGTTCTTCGGCCGGGTGGTCAGCGGGGTGACCAGTGTGCTCACCCCGCTCGGCCTGCACCTGGTGCTGCTGATGACCGGCCGGGACACCAGGGAGCAGGTGGTCACCGACCTGCGCCAGGGCCGCCTGGACGGGGTGATCCTGATCCACACCTACCCGCAGGACCCGCTGCCCGGCCAGCTGGTCAAGGCCCGCCTGCCGGTGGTGCTGGCCGGGAGACCGCAGACCCCGGCCCGGATCACGCACGTGGACGTGGACCAGGCCGCGGGCGGCGCGCTGGCCGCCCAGCACCTGCACGCGCTGGGCCGCCGCCGCTTCGCCACCATCACCGGACCGCTGGACGCGCCGGCCGGGCAGGGCCGCCTGCACGGGTTCCGGGACACCCTCACCGCACTGGGCCAGCCCGCGCCGCTGGTCGCCGAGGGCGACTTCAGCCGGGACGGCGGTGCCGACGCGATGGGTCGGCTGCTGGCGGCGGAGCCGGAGCTGGACGCGGTGTTCGTGGCCTCGGACCTGATGGCGCAGGGCGCGCTGCCGGTGCTGCGGCGGCACGGGCTGCGGGTGCCGGCGGACGTGGCCGTGGTCGGCTTCGACGACAGCAGCGCGGCGCTGGCCTGCGAGCCGCCGCTGACCACGGTCCGCCAGCCGGTGGAGGACATGGCCGCAGAGCTGGCCAGACAGGTGCTGACCAGGGTGGACAACCCGGAGGTGCCGCCGGCCGCGGTGGTCTTCGAGCCGACCCTGGTGCACCGGGACTCGGCCTGACCGATGAGTTTTCGCCCTCGCCGGAGTCACAACAGTGACGTCAGAGCGAGGAGGACTCATGCGGAAGCTGTACCTGTCGATCTCGATGAGCCTGGACGGGTTCGCGTGCGGGCCGGACGGCGAGCTGGACTGGATCATGGTGGACGATCCGGAGCTGTCGGAGCTGATGGCCGAGCAGCTGCGCGGCATCGACGCGATGATCTTCGGCCACACCGCCTACCGCGAGCTCGCCCAGTACTGGATCGACGGACCGACCGAGAAGCCGGTGGACCGCGAGCACACCCGGCTGATGAACTCGATCACCAAGCTGGTGTTGTCCAGGGGCGAGCCGGAGCTGCACTGGACCCCGGCCCGGCGGATCGGCGCGGACCTGCACGCCGAGATCACCGAGCTGAAAGCCCAGCCGGGCAAGGACATCGCGGTCTTCGCCGGGGCCGAGACGGCCCGCGCGCTGGCGTCCTATGTGGACGAGTACCGGCTGCTGGTCTACCCGCTGCGGCTGGGCGCGGGGCGCCCGGTGTTCACCGAGCGCCCGGAGCGGCTGGAGTTTCTGGGCAGCCGCGAGTTCGCCGCCTCCGGGGTGGTGCAGCTCAGGTATCGGCCGGTGCGCTGACCTTGCCGGAGCGGCGGCGCATCAGCTTGGCGATGCCGTCGATGGAGCGGTCCAGCTCGGAGCCACTGGGGTTGTCCTGCACCATGTAGGTCCAGGTGGAGGTGGGCCGGATGACCCCGGCCGCGGGCAGGTCGGCGCCCTCGGCGGTGATCGGCACCGCGGTGAAGGTCTCCACCACCCTGGTCTTCAGCTCGGCAGGCAGGTCCTGGCGGAAGGCCGGGATGGCCACCCGGTGGAACTCGTCGAGCGGGTTCTCCCTGGCCAGCGCCCGCAGGTGGATGGTCTCGCGGAGTTCGGCCAGCAGCGCGAGGTGGTCGGCCCAGCAGCGGTCCATGTGGTGCAGGGTGACCTGCCGGGCCGCCTCGATGAGGACCTCCTCCGGGATGTCCTGCGCGCGCAGCTCCTTGAGCCGCTCGGCGCAGGGCTCCTCCAGGTCCTTGAGCGCCCGGTCGGTGCGCAGCACCTCCTCGCGCTCCTTGGCCAGCTGGTCGCGCTGGTGCTCCAGCAGCTGGTTGTAGCGCCAGGTGTTGCTGTGCATGGTGAGCATCTCGGCGTCGGCCACCCGCTGCAGGTGGTCGATCATCTTCGCGTTGCGCACCGGGCCGTAGCGCAGCACCAGCTCGTCGGTGAGGCTGACGAAGAACACCGAGCGGCCGGGGTCGCCCTGCCGTCCGGCGCGGCCGCGGAGCTGGTCGTCCAGTCGGCGGCTGAGCTGGCGGCCGGTGCCGATGACGTAGAGGCCGCCGGTCTCCCGCACCCGCTCGGCGTCGCGCTGGTCCGCGCCACCCAGGCGGATGTCGGTGCCGCGCCCGGCCATCTGGGTGGACACGGTGACCGTGCCGTAGGTGCCGGCCTCGGCGATGATCGCGGCTTCCTTGGCGTCGTTCTTGGCGTTGAGCACCGTGCACTCGACCCCGGCCGCGCGCAGCCGCTCGGCCAGGCGCTCGGACTCGGCCACGTCCAGGGTGCCGAGCAGGATCGGCTGGCCGGTGGCGTGCACCTCCAGCACGTGCTCGACGATCGCGGTCTCCTTCTCCTCGACGGTGTCGAAGAGGCGGTCCGGCTCGTCCACCCGCACGCACGGCTGGTGCGGCGGGATCTCGGCGACCTCCAGGTTGTAGAAGGTCTGGAGCTGCTCGGCGGCGACCACGGCGGTGCCGGTCATGCCGCAGACGGTGCGGTAGCGGCGGATGAAGCCCTGCACGGTCATGGTGTCCAGCACCTCGCCGGACTCGCTGGGGGCCAGGCCCTCCTTGGCCTCCACCGCGGCCTGCAGGCCGTCCGGCCAGCGCTGCAGGTTGGCCACCCGGCCGCGGGACTCGTTGATCAGGTGCACCTGGCCGTCCTTGACCAGGTAGTGCACGTCCTTGACCAGCAGCACGCGGGCGTGCAGGGCCAGGTTGACCAGGGTGAGCGTGCTGGAGATGTGCTCCTCGGAGTAGAGGTCGATCTCCAGGGAGGCTTCCACCACGGCCGCGCCGACGTCGGTGAGGGCCACGTTGCGGCCCTCCTGGTCGGCGGTGAAGTCCACGCCCGGCCGCAGCGTGCGGACCAGCTCGGTGATCGAGCGGGAGGGCGCCACGCCCTCGGCGGCGCCTGCCAGCACCAGCGGCACCCTGGCCTCGTCGACCAGCACCGAGTCGGCCTCGTCCACGATGGCCACGTCGTTGTCCGGCGCGACCAGGGCCGCCACCGAGGTGGCCAGCCGGTCGCGGAGCAGGTCGAAGCCGATCTCGCTGACCGGGGCGTAGGTGACCTGGGCGGCGTAGGCGGCGCGGCGCTCGGCCTTGGTGGACACCGAGCCGACCCAGCTGACCGAGACGCCGAGGAGCTCATAGAGCGGGGCCATCCACTCCGCGTCCCGGCGGGCCAGGTAGTCGTTGACCGAGACCACGTGCACCGAGCGCCCGCGCAGCGCGAAGGCGGCCGCGGCGATCGCGCCGGCCAGGGTCTTGCCCTCGCCGGTGGCCATCTCCACCACGTCCCCGGCCAGCATCCGGGCCGCGCCCAGCAGCTGCTCGTCGAAGGGCCGCTCGCCGATCGAGCGTTCGGCGGCCTCACGGGCGATGGGGAGGAACCTGAGCAGGTCGTCCACGTGCTCGGCGGCGGCCGAGGTGAGCTCGGCGTCGGTGAACCCGGCCGCCCACTCGGCGTGCGCGCCCGAGGCCACGACCAGCTTGGCCGACCGGGACCGCGCCCGCTCGGCCTTCCCACGCAGCAGCTTCCAGAACATCCGCCGCACCGGGTTCCCCCTCATCCGCCTGCCCCTAGTCGGCAGGCACGTGTTCCTCGTGACCCAGCTCGCGCAGGGCCACCCGTAGCCGGTGCATCGCGTCGTCGAGCTTCGCGCCGTCCGATTCCATCTCTACCCGGCTGAAGTCGAAATCGTCCATGTCCCAGACTGGCGACACGTGCACGTGCAGGTGCGGAACCTCGAACCCGGCCACGATCAGCCCTGCCCTCGGCGCCGCCCACGCACGCTGCACACCCTGCCCGATGACCTGTGCGATTGCCATACAGCGACCGAGCAGTTCCGGGTCGGCCGCGGTCCACTGGTCGACCTCGGCGTGCGGCACGACCAGGGTGTGGCCGGGCCGCAGCGGCGCGATGCTCAGGAACGCGGAGACCTCCGCCTCGCGCCAGACGAAGCGGCCGGGCAGCTCACCGGCGATGATCCGGGAGAACAGAGTCGACATGCGCCCATTCTCGCCAACCCGCCGGGCGGGGGCATATCGCGGGTGTATCGGAATCCGCATACGGGCCGGCAACACCGCGCTGACTTGACTGGCGGTATGACCTCTCACGGGAGATGGGACCGGCGCACGGCATTGCGGGCCATGGCCGCGCTGGCCGGCGTCGCCACGGCCGCGCCACTGCTGGGCGAGCCCGCCACAGCCCAGGCCAGTCCCGGCGGTGACGCGGACACCCTGTTCAAGGCCGGGCATTTCGAGCAGGCCGGTCGGGCGTACGAGGAAATCCTGAGAAAGGACCCCGGCAACGTGCACGCCGCCCGTCGACGCGGTTATGTGGGGCTGTTGTCCAACAATTTCCCCGACGCCGAGAAATACCTCAAGACGGCCATCTCGCTGGCGCCGGGCGACCGGGAAGCCCACCGGTTCCTGGCCGACTGCCACACCAGGCAGGACAAGTTCGCCCTGGCCGCACCGCACTGGCAGGGAGCCGACTACCAGGCTTATGCCACGTTGTTCGCGGCCTTCCGCGGTGAGCCGTACCAGATCCACGGCGACACCGGGCGGGCGCCCTTTGTGCAGCTCGACCCGATTCCGCAGGTGGAAGCCTCACTCAACGGCGGACCACTGAAACGGTTCTCCTTCTACACCCGCGTCGACTCGCTGGGCGTGTCGGCGAAGGCGGCCGAGGAAGCCGGACTGCGCGCCGTGGCCAAGGAGAAGGTCGAATACCTCGGCAAGACGTTCTGGTTCTACTACGGAATCCTGGACTCCTTCGCACTGGGCGGCATCGAGCTGCGCAACATTCCGGTGCGCTGGTCGGACGGGGACTCCGGCGAGCAGTCCGACGACGGCATGATCGGCACCTGGATCCTGTACCACTTCCTGGCCACCATCGACTACGCGGGCCGGTCGCTGATCCTGCGCCGCCGAACCCCCGAGACGGCCAGGAAGGCGCGCGCCGAGGCCGAACGGGCCGGCGCCCAGCCCCTGCCGCTGTGGCTGGCCCAGGAGCACCTGTTGTTCAGCAGGGGCAGCGTCGCGGGCTCCGGGCCCGGGGTGGTCGCGGTGAACATCGGCGGCACCGGCGAGGCGGTCGCGGCCATGCCCCAGGAGACGGCCAAGCGGCTGGGCGTCCGCGTCGACGAGGACCGCCCGATGGAGACCGCGGCCGGGGGCCAGGCGGTCACCGTCTACCCCTGCTACCCGAAGGAGGTCCGCCTCGGCAACGCCGTCGCCAGGGACGCCTACTGCTACGCGGGCGCACCGTCCGGGCCCAGCCGCGAAGGGTTCGAGCAGCTGGCCCACCTCTCGCACAGCTTCTACAAGCCCTTCCACGTCACCCTGGACTTCATCGACATGACCATCCAGGTCGCGCGCGGGCCGGCCGGCTGAGCCCGGCTCAGGACACTAGCGCTTCGGCCAGTGCCAGGAGGGCCGGTCGAGGCGTCCCTGGCCCTCGATCCGGGTCTCCCCCAGCTCCTTGACCAGCTCCACCGCGCCCAGGTCGGCCCCGGTCTCCTCGGCGCCCGCCTCGATCGCGGCGATCAGCGGCCGCGCGTGCGAGACCACCACGACCTGGGTGTTCTTCGCCGCGGTGACGATCAGCCTGGCCAGCGAGGGCAGCAGGTCCGGATGCAGGCTGGTCTCCGGCTCGTTGAGCACGAACAGCTCCGGCACCCTCGGGCTGAGCAGCGCGGCCACCCACAGCAGGTAGCGCAGCGTGCCGTCGGAGAGCTCGGCGGCGCGCAGCGGGCGCAGCAGCCCGTGCTGGCGCAGGGACAGCTCGAACCGCCCGTCGGCGTGCCCCACCGAGAGCTGCGAACCGGGGAAGGCGTCCTCGACGGCCAGGCTGAGCGAGTCCGGGTCGCCGATCTCCAGGATGGTCTGCACCGCGGCGGCCAGGTCGGCGCCGTCCTGGCTGAGCACCGGGGTGCGGGTGCCCAGCCGGGCCTGCCGGGCCGGGGCGTCGGCGTCGGTGCGGAAGTGGTCGTAGAACCGCCAGGACCGGATCCGCTCCCGCAGCAGCACCACCTCCGGCGCCACCCTCGGGTCGGTGAACTCGCTGAGCAGGCTGTCATAGGGCCGGATCCGGAAGGTGTCCTCGCCCCAGGCCCCGGTGGCCCCGCGCAGCAGCACCGCCCCGTTGTGCCGCTGGGCGAACAGCTTCTTCTGCGCGAAGACCGGCCCCTGCCAGACCGCCTCGGACTTGATCTCCGGATCCAGCGCGAACGCGGTCTCGCCGGGGATGGGCAGGCCGAGGTCGATCGCGTAGCCGAAGTCGTCCCCGGCGAAGCCCAGCCGCAGCCCGACCGGCTCCCTGCGCACCGTGCCCTGCACCGCGTACCGGCCCTCGCGCACTCCTCGGCCGATCACCGCCGGCCCTGCCCACAGGGTGGACTGCAGGCCGCCCTCCCTGGCCAGTGCGGCCACCGCGCCGTTGCGCGCGGCGTCGGCGAGCAGCCGCAGCGCCCGGTACAGGCTGGACTTGCCGCTGCCGTTGGCGCCGGTGACCAGGTTCAGCTGACGCAAGGGCAGCACCAGCTCGCGCAGGGACCGGTAGTTCTCGACAGCGATGGTGCGGAGCATGGCTGCGAACCTAACGCGCCACCCTGACAGCGGTGGTTCATGCTGTTGCCCATGGAGATCGCGCTGGAGATCATCGGGCTGGTCGTCGCGGTGCTCGCGGTGAGCTTCCTGGCGAAGGTGCTGAACCTGTCCGCCCCGCTGTGCCTGATCGTGGCCGGGGTCGCGCTGTCCTTCCTGCCGGGGGTGCCTGACTACGCGCTCAACCCGGACGTGGTGCTCATCGGCCTGCTGCCGCCGCTGCTCTACGCCACCGCGATCCGCACCTCGCTGATCGACTTCCGGGCCAACCGCGGCCCGATCGGACTGCTGTCGGTCGGCCTGGTCGTGTTCACCACCCTCGGCGTCGGCGCGGTGGCCTGGCTGGCCATCCCCGGCGTGCCGCTGGCCGCGGCCTTCGCCCTCGGCGCGGTGGTGGCCCCGCCGGATGCGGTGGCGGCCACCGCGGTGGCCCGCAAGGTGGGCCTGCCGCGCACCATCGTCCGGGTGCTGGAGGGCGAGAGCCTGGTCAACGACGCGGCCGCGCTGGTCGCGCTGCGCACCGCGATCGCGGCCATGGCGGGCGCGGTCAGCTTCTGGCAGGTCGGCGGGAACTTCCTGCTCGCGGCGGGCG
The DNA here is from genome assembly GCF_053591555.1 of Crossiella sp. NPDC003009. Taxonomy (NCBI): domain Bacteria; kingdom Bacillati; phylum Actinomycetota; class Actinomycetes; order Pseudonocardiales; family Pseudonocardiaceae; genus Crossiella; species Crossiella sp. NPDC003009. Next base: position 39,048 of record NZ_JBSFUA010000017.1, read on the forward strand.
CGGGCGTGCTGCTCGGGCTCCTCGTCGGCCAGGTGGCCAGTGTGCTGCGCACCCGGTTGCAGGACCCGGTCTTCGACACCGGCATGTCGCTGGTGGTGCCCTACGTCGCCTACCTGGCCGCGGAGGCCGTGCACGGTTCCGGCGTGCTGGCGGTGGTGATCGCCGGGCTGATGCTGGGCCACCGGGAGCCCAGGATGCTCAACGGCGCGGCCCGGATCGCGGGCACGGTGAACTGGCAGACCATCCAGTTCCTGCTGGAGAACGTGGTCTTCCTGCTCATCGGCCTGCAGCTGCGCCGCATCCTCACCGAGGTCGGCGACACCGACCTGTCGCTGGGCACCCTGGTGCTGGCCTGCGCCATGGTGCTGCTCGCGACCATCCTCTGCCGGATCCTCTGGATGGTCGGGATCACGTTGCTGCGCAAGGCTTTCGGCCGCAAGGCCTGGCGCTGGCGGTACTCCGCGGTGACCGCGTGGGCCGGCATGCGCGGCGTGGTGACCCTGGCCGCGGTGTTCGTGCTGCCCGAGGACACCCCGCAGCGCCCGGTGCTGGTGCTGGCCGCGTTCGTGGTGGTGGCAGGCACCCTGCTGCTGCAAGGCGGCACCCTGCCCTGGCTGGTCCGCAAGCTGCGGCTGCCCGCCCCCGACCCGGCCCAGGACGCCCTGCAGGAGGCGGTGCTCCTGCAGAACATGACCACCGCTGCCCTGGAGCGGCTGGAGCGGGAGCGCCGCCCCGAGGACACCCCGGAGGTGCTGGACCGCCTGCGCTCCCGGATGAGCAACCGGGTCAACGCCGCCTGGGAGACCCTCGGCCGCTCCGACGAGGACCTGGAAACCCCGAGCTTCGCCTACCGCCGCCTGCGCCGCGCCATGCTGGAGTCCGAAATGGACACTCTGCTGGCGGCCCGCGACCAGAAGGCGGCCGACGACGTGGTGCTGCGCAGGGTGCTGGACATGCTGGCCATCGAAGAGTCCATGTTGGACAGATCAACCCAGCTGGTCAACGACCCCGCCGCCGGCTGGCTCAAGGCCCCGCCCAGCACCGCGGCCTGCAAACACCTCAAGGCCGCGCCCTACCACGTGCCAGCGGACTCCGCGGAAGGCTGCCCGGACTGCCTCGCCGAAGGCACCACCTGGGTGCACCTGCGCCTGTGCCTGACCTGCGGCCACGTCGCCTGCTGCGACTCCAGCCCCGCCCAGCACGCGACCCGGCACTTCCGCGACAGCCAGCACCCGGTGATGCGCAGCTTCGAGCCGGGCGAGAAATGGCGCTGGTGCTTCGTGCACGGCTCGCTGGGTTAGCTCGCCCACCGTCCACAATGGCCCCCAAGTGGGGTCAGTGGGTGAGCAGGACGGCGGTGGCGTTGTCGGTGGCGCCCCGGTCGATCGCGGTCGCGACCAGTTCCTGGGCGCGGGGGCCGAAGCGGGATGGCCTGGCCACGATCGCGGTCATCGTGGCCGGGTCCAGACCGCCGTAGACGCCGTCGCTGCACAGCAGCAGGCCGGTCTCCTCGCGGGTCTCCACCAGTCCGATGTCCCTCGGCCGGCCGGTGCGCACGCTCGCGGTCACGATGTGCTCCATCCTCGGCGTGGTGGCCATGCCCTGCCGCCGGAAGTACTCGGCCACGGTGTGGTCGCTGGTCAGGCGGGTCAGGGTGTGCCCGTCCCAGCGGTAGGCCCGGGCGTCGCCGACCCAGGCGATCCGGTAGCCGCTGCCGAGCTGGTCGGCGAAGGGCATGGCCACCACCAGCACGCAGTCGCCGGTGTGGCTCAGCTCGAGCACCGCGCGCTGGGCGGCCAGGATGGCCTCGGTGGGGCCGCGGGCGGGCAGGGTGCCGGTGGCGGCGGCGACCGCGACCCTGGCGGCGTCGGCCGCGGTCTCGGTGTCGCCGATGCCGTCGGCCAGGGCGAGAACGGGCTGCATGCCCTCCCAGCCAGGGCGCACGGACACGGCGTCGGCGTTGACCCTGCGGTGGCCGGGGTCGGTGGCGGTTTCCCAGTGGACGCGGCTGCGGTTCTCCATCATGGTCATGACTCCAGCGTGGCCCCGTTTCCTAAGAACTTGCTGTGCGCGGGATAGCTCTTCGCTGTGGCCTCGTCGCAGGCAGGTCCCGTCACCGGGGCCGGTACGATCATGGGCAGCAGCGACAGTGGATGAGGCCAGATGACCGACACCGCGCCACAACGGCGAGCACGAGCGGCACGCCCGCCGACCATCCACGACGTCGCCGCGCATGCCGGCGTCTCCCGCGGCACCGTCTCCCGCGTCCTGCAAGGCGGCCACAACGTCAGCCCGGCCGCTCAGGAAGCCGTCACCACCGCGATCCGCAAACTCGGTTATGTGGTCAACCGGGCCGCGCGCAGCCTGGTCACCCAGCGCGCCGGCTCGGTGGCCTTCCTGCTCTCCGAGACCCAGGACCGGTTCTTCGAGGACCCCAACTTCACCACCCTGCTGCGCGCCTGCACCACCGCACTCGCCGAGCACGACCTGCCGCTCATCCTGATCACCGCGGGCACCGAGGACGAGCGCCGCCGGATCGCGCCCTTCCTGTCCGCGCACCACGTCGACGGCGTGCTGCTGGTCTCCTCGCACCGCGGCAACCCGATGATCGACCACCTCCGGCAGGCGAACCTGCCCTTCGTCTGCTGCGGCAAGCCACTCGGCGAGCGCGGCGCGCTGTCCTACGTCGCCTCCGACGACCGCGAAGGCGCCAAGACCATGGTGCGCCACCTGCTCGACACCGGCCGCAAGCGCGTCGCGACCATCGCCGGTCCCCAGGACACTCCCGGCGGCCTGGACCGGCTGCACGGTTACCGCGAGATGCTCGCCGAGCACGGCATCGCCCACGACCAGCGGCTGGTCGCGGTCGGCGACTACAGCCGGGCCAGCGGTGCGGCCTGCATGCGAGAACTGCTGGCCACGGCACCGGATCTGGACGCGGTCTTCGTCGCCTCGGACCTGATGGCGGCGGGCGCGCTGGCCGCGATCGAGCGGGCCGGCCTGCGCGTCCCCGAGGACATCGCGGTCGGCGGCTTCGACGACTCCTCGGTCGCCGTCACCACCCAGCCCCCGCTGACCACGATCCGGCAGCCATGGGACCGCATCAGCGCGATGATGGTCCGCCAGCTGCTGGCCGAGATCAACGGCGAAGGACCGGCCACGGTCATCCTGCCCACCGAGCTCGTCGTCCGCGAGTCGGCCTGAGGCGTGCGGGGCCAGGCTGTGCACGTTCACAGAATCTAACCGACATGCCCTTGAAACACGCGTAAGAATACGCTTTCATCGGAGCGGTTCACCCTGCGGAGCGGGGCCGTGCACGTTCACAGTCCGCTTCGCCCTCCGCCGGTCAGAGGAGATCGGATGATTGCGTACGGCACCAACCTGCGGAAAGCGCTTTCCAGATACGGGCCGGATCGCTTTCCGGAGATCACCGCCGCCGCGCAGCACCTGCCCGGCACGCCGTACCCGGCGACGGCTGGGTGAGCCGCGCCGCCTTCGACCGGCACCGCCCCCTGTTCCGCACTTTCGCGTTCCGCACAGGAAGAGGTACCGCACCGTGTCCCCAGCGTGCCTGGAACCCCAGCGATCCGACACCGGCGCGACCGCCAGCAGCGGCACCCGGTTCCCGCTGTTGCGACGAGCAGCGACCGTCTTCGCCGCCGTCCTGGGCGTCATCACCTCCGGCGTGGCGGCGGTCCCGGCCTCGGCCGCGGACAACCCTTACCAGCGCGGCCCGAACCCGACCTCGGCCGGCGTCGCCGCCTCCCGCGGCACCTTCGCCACCGCGGAGCTGAGCGTGCCGCGCGGGCACGGCTTCGGCGGCGGGAAGATCTACTACCCGGCCGACACCAGCCAGGGCACCTTCGCCGCGGTCGCCATCGTGCCCGGCTACACCGCCACCTGGGCCGCCGAAGGCGCCTGGATGGGCCCGTGGCTGGCCTCCTTCGGTTTTGTGGTCATCGGCATCGACACCAACGGCCGCAACGACTTCGACACCGCACGCGGCACCCAGCTGCTGGCCGCGCTGGACTACCTGACCCAGCGCAGCTCCGTGCGCGGCCGGGTCGACGCCAAGCGCCTTGCGGTGATGGGCCACTCCATGGGCGGCGGCGGGGCACTCGTCGCGGCGCGGCAACGTCCGTCGCTCAAGGCCGCGGTCGGGCTGGCGCCGTTCAAGCCCTCCGGCCCGCCGAGCGCTGACCGGGTGCCCACGATGGTCATCGCCGGTGAGCACGACGGCACCGTCACTCCGTCCTATGTGGACGGTCTGTACCGGGCGATCCCGGCGGGCACGGAGAAGGCCTACCTGGAGTTCGCCGGGGCTGGGCACGCCTTCCCGACCCGCCCGAACCCGCTGCAGATGCGGCTGGTGATCCCGTGGCTGAAGAGCTTCACCGACCACGACACCCGCTACCACCAGTTCCTGTGCCCGCTGAAGGACCGGACCGGCGTCACCGCCTACCGCAGCACCTGCCCGCTCGTGGCGCCCGGAGCCCGCGACTAGCCGGAGGGGCACTGCCATGGCCGACACACCGGCCACGTCGTTCGTCAAGGGCGCGGACATCAGCTGGATGCCGCAGATGGAGGCCAACGGCTACTACTGGCACAACCGGAACGGGCAGCGGCAGGACCTGTTCACCATCCTCAAGGACTACGGCATCACCGCGGTGAGCCTGCGCACCTGGGTGGACCCGGTCGACCACCCCGTCAACGGGCACTGCGGTATCGAGGAGACCGTGCGGATGGCGGCCCGCTGCGAGGCGGCGGGCCTGCGGGTCCTGCTCGGGTTCCACTTCGGCGACACCTGGAACTCCGCCGGCGTGCAGCAGCCGCCGAGGGCGTGGACGGGCTTGTCCTACCAGCGGATGCGCGATGCGCTGCGCGGATACGTGTCCCGCTCGTTGCGGCTGCTCGCCTCCGCGGGGGTGGCGCCAGGCTGGGTGAAGATCGGCAACGAGACCAACAACGGCCTCTGCCACCCCCTCGGCAGCCTCCGCAGACCGGACCAGATGACCGGACTGCTCAACGCCGCCTACGGGGAGTCCAAACAGGTCTTCCCGGACACCCCGGTGCTGGTGCACGCCGCCCAGCCGCAGAAGTTCGCCAGCGTCTCGAACTTCCTCAACGCCTACCGCGACCACGGCGGCAGGTGGGACGTCACCGGGCTTTCCTCCTACGCCCAGGGCGGCGAGGTCTCCGCCGCGCTGAACAGCATGCGGACGATTCAGGCCAACTGGCGTCGACCGGTCATGCAGGTCGAGCACGGCGGGCCGGTGCACAACTCCATCCAGGCCCGCGGTTCCCTGCGGCGGTTCATCACCGGCCTCAAGGGTTTCGGCGGCCTGGGCACCTTCTTCTGGGAGCCGGAGGGCTACCCGCCGTTCACCGGCTACGACATGACCGCCTGGACCAGCACCCGGCGTCCCACGGCGGCCCTGGACGGCTTCCGCAACGTATGACAGGAGACCCAGTGCCCCTCACCCGCCTCGCGTTCCTCACCGTAGCGGTGCACGCCGTCGTGCTGGTTCCCGTCCCCGCCGCGGCCGCGCCGACGGCGTTGCCACCGCAGTGCTCGGGCACCGCGCCGATCCGGTGCAGCTTCGCCGTTCCACCGGGCAACTACGAGGTCACCGTGCAGCTCGGCAGCCCGGCAAAGGCGGCCAGCACGTCGATGTCGGTGGAGACGCGCAGGCAGGTGCTGAACTCCGTGTCCACCAAGGCGGGCCAGCTGGTCCGCACCACGGCGACGGTCAACGTCCGCAACCCGGAGGGGCAGCCCACCGGTGAGGGCGGGAACGGCACGCCAGGTCTGCAGCTCACCTTCGGCGGCAACGCGCCCGCGATCGGCTCGCTGACCGTGACCGCGGCCAAGTCCCCGCTGGTGGTCTACCTCGCCGGTGACTCGACCGTCTGCGACCAGACGACCGCGCCCTTCGCCGGCTGGGGCCAGTTCCTGCCCGCGCGGGTGCGGGGCGGGGCGGTGGTCGCGAACTACGCGGACTCCGGCGAGGGCTCCAGCAGCTTCCTGGCCAACAGCGCGCTGTTCCCGAGGATGAAGCCACTGATCAAGAGCCGCGATCTGGTGTTCATCCAGTTGGCGCACAACGACAAGGACACCACCGCCGAGGTCTTCCGCGACAACCTGGCCAAGCTGGTCAACGGGGTGCGTGAGCGCGGCGGCATTCCGGTGCTGATGACACCGCCGGTGCGCAGGCTGTTCGAGGGCAGCAAGCTCAGCTCGTGGGCGTTGCACGTCAACAACAAGGGCGTGGACCTGCCTGCGGTGATCAGGGCGCTCGGCCGGAGCGCGAACGTGCCGGTGCTCGACCTGACCGCGAAGAGCAAGGCGCTGGTGGAGCCGTTGGGGCAGTCGGCCTCGCAGCGGCTGTACCTCACCAAAGAAGCCAACGACAACACCCACTTCTCCGCGCACGGCGCGGCGGAGACGGCGAACCTCGTCGTGCAGGGAGTCCGGGAGCTGAACCTGTCGCTGGCCGGCTACCTGCGGTGAACGGATGTCGATATCAGTGCAGAGATCACCATGGGATGGTGCGATGTTGTTGAAACCACGGGCACGACGATGGTGGAGCTTACTCCTGGGCTGCGGGGTGCTGGCCGGGCTGCTCAGCGCTCCCGCGGCGGCAGAACCTGTTGCGGCGGAACAGGTCAAGCCCACCGGAAGGACCGTCGACTTCACCGACGGCTGGCAGTTCTCCTTGGTCAACACCACCGGGGCGGAGGCCCCTCAGCCGGGTGCGGGTGATCCGTCCTGGCGGAACGTGCGGCTGCCGCACGACTGGAGCATCGGACTCAACCCGGTGCAGAACGCGCACACCACCGCCGGCACCGCGTTCCTGCCCGGCGGCCTGGGCTGGTACCGCAAGACCTTCACCCTGCCACCCACGGTCGCGGGCAAGAAGGTGGCCATCGAGTTCGACGGTGTCTACATGGACGCCGAGGTCTACCTCAACGGCAAGCTGATCGGCCGCCACCCCTACGGCTACACCGGTTTTGCCCTCGATCTCACCCCGCACGCCCACACCAACGGCACCCCGGATGTGCTCAGCGTCCGGGCCCGCAACCAGATCCCCAGCAGCCGCTGGTACTCCGGCAGCGGCATCTACCGCGACGTCCGCCTCGTCGTCACCGACCCCGTGCACGTCACCCGCCACGGCGTGACCGTGACCACGCCTGACCTGGCGAACACGATCAAGTCCGGTTTCGCCACCATGCGCGTGCAGACCAGCGCCGTGAGCGAGAACTCCCCGGCTCAGGCCGAGATCACCGCCACGGTCAAGGACGCCACGGGCAAGGTCGTCGGGCAGGGCACCACTCGCGCCGAGCTTGCCGCGCAGCCGCGCACCGCGACCACTGATGTGCGGATCGAGCAGCCGGTGCTGTGGTCGGTGGAGCAGCCGCATCTGTACACAGTGGACACCGAGGTCCGGGTGGGCGGGAAGACCGTGGACGCGGTGTCCACCCGCACCGGTGTGCGGTACTTCGCCTTCCACCCGGACAACGGCTTCTCCCTCAACGGCAAGGAGACCAAGCTCAAGGGCGTCAACCTGCACCACGACCTGGGCGCTCTCGGCTCCGCGACCAGCAAGGACGCGATCGTCCGGCAGTTGCAGATCATGAAGAGCATGGGCGTCAACGCGGTGCGCACCTCGCACAACCCACCCGCCCCGGAGTTCACCCAGGCCTGTGAAGAGCTGGGTCTGCTGTTGCAGATCGAGGCATTCGACACCTGGCGCACACCGAAGACCCAGTTCGACTACGGCCGCTTCTTCGACGCCCACAGCAGCGCCGACATCCGCGAGATGGTGCACGCGGCCAAGAACTCCCCGTCTGTGGTGATGTGGTCCATCGGCAACGAGATCCACGACACCACGCTGGCGATCGGCGTCCCGATCGCCAAGCGGCTCATTGCGGACGTGCGGGCGGTGGACCCCACCCGGCCGATCGTGATGGGCTCGGACAAGTACCGCAGGGTGCCGACGGCCGGGTCGCCGCAGGACGAGATCCTGAAACTGCTCGACGGCATGGGCCTGAACTACAACACGGCGGCCTCGGTCGACGCGCTGCACGCCCGCTACCCGACCAAGTTCTTCTTCGAGAGCGAGTCCTCCTCCTCCACGTCCACCCGCGGCTACTACCAGGACCCGGATCAGCTCAACACTGGCGAGAACTTCACGCCCGGGCGTCGCAACGTCTCCTCCTACGACAACAACCTGGAGACCTGGACCTACAGCGGTGAGTACGGTTTGAAGAAGGACCGGGACCGCAAGTGGTTCGCCGGGCAGTTCCTGTGGACCGGCATCGACTACCTCGGCGAGCCCACGCCCTACAACGTGTTCCCCGTGAAGGCCTCGTTCTTCGGCGCGGTGGACACCGCCGGGTTCGCCAAGGACTTCTACCACCTGTTCCGCAGCCAGTGGACCACCGAACCGATGGTGCACCTGCTGCCGATGAACTGGACCGACCACAAACCCGGCGACCAGGTCTCGGTCTGGGCCTACAGCAACGCCGACACCGTCGAGCTGTTCCTCAACGGCAAATCGTTGGGGGAACGCAAGTTCGACACCAAGACCACCACCGGCGGCACCCGCTACCTGGAAACCACCGAAGCGACCGGAGACGACAAGACCGTCACCACTGGCCGTTTCCCGGGCAGCTACACCAGCCCGAACGGCAGCGCGGGCAAGCTACACCTCACGTGGTCGGTACCCTTCCAGCCCGGTCGGCTGGTCGCGGTGGCCAAGCGTGGCGGTACTGAGGTCGCCAGGGATGAGGTCCGCACCGCGGGCGCACCACACGCGATCAAGCTGACCCCGGACCGCAAGGCCACCAAGGCCGACGGCAAAGCACACACCTTCGTCACCGCCGAGGTCGTCGACGCGGCCGGGGTGGTCGTGCCGGGGGCGGACAACCTGATGTCCTTCCGGGTCAACGGCGGCAGCCTGGCGGGGCTGGACAACGGGCGTCAGGAGAGCGCGGAGAACTACCAGGCGGGCTCGCGAACCGCGTTCAACGGCAAGGCACTGGCCATCATCCGATCAGGACAGAGCTCTCCGGTCATCCAAGCGACAGCGAGCGCGCCGGGCCTGCGCGACGGGACCGCGATCGTCGCGGCCACCGGTGCCGGCCCCGGAGCCGCCGAACCCGAACTCCCGGCCGCGCCAGCGGATGTCACGGCCACGCCCCCGGCGGATGCGAGCTACTCGGGCCGGGCGGACACGCTCCCGGCCGCGATGCTCGACGGCAACCCGGCCACCGCCTGGTCCAACTACTACCTCAAGCGTGCCACTGCCCTGCTGCCCGAGGTGAGTCGTGCGCACCAGCGGGACTGGGTGTCGATGTCCACATCGGACACCGGCCAGACGGGCTCGGTGCGGGCCTCGTTCATCACCGACGCCACGCACGCCCTGCCCGCGAACATCGCGGTGTCCTATTGGGACGGACGTGCGTTCGTCCCGGTGCGCAATGCCCGGATCGAGTGGGCGACGGCGTCAGGGCGGCCGACCAGGATCACCTTCAGTCCGGTGCGCACCAGTCGCATCCGGCTGGACCTGACCAGCCGCGCGCCGGGCACCGGCCGTGGCTTCCTCCGGATCGCGGAGCTGACGGCCGGACGGTGACCTGGGGCGTGTGGTCCCCCGCGCGGGGTCGGGGGACCACACGCCGCGAGGCACCAGTGTCCTGAGTCGGAAGGTTCGGTGGCGGTATCGGCGGTCCAGGTTTCCGCTGGGCGTGCCGAGGGGAAGCCCTCGTACCGGGTTGTACGTGGGCTTTCCCTCGGTGCGCTCAGCGGGAAGCTGGGCCGTCGAGACCGCTGGCGAACTTCCGACTCAGGGCACTAGCGCAGGTACGAGGCGAGCCCGATTCGCTGGTCCCGCAACGCCTTGGCCACCACGCCGGCGATCCGCAGCGCACCGGCCCGCTCGAAGTGGGTGTGGTCGTTGCAGAAGAACGCGCCCACCGGGCCGGTGTTCCAGTTCCCGTTGTGCGGGCAGAACTTCAGCGAGTTGTAGAGGGTGTAGCTCAGCCGGTGCAGGTCGATCAGCGGTGCCCCGGAACGGGTGGCCGCGTCCGCGGTCTCCCGGAGGAAACCACGGCTGGCGACCGCGGTGCCGCCCTGGCAGCGGAGTGCCGAGACCGGTGTCAGCAGCACCGGGTGCGCGCCGCGGTCCTTGGCCGCCTTGGCCATCATGGACAGCAGCTCCTGGTAGCGGGCCGATCCGACGTGCCGGGGACAGGACGAGCTGCCGTCGTTGATGCCGAACTGGATGATCAGGTAGTCACCCGCCCGCATGCCGGTGCTCGGGTTGAGCATGTCCAGCCAGCGCTTGGCGAAGGTCTTCGGGGAGACCACGCACTCACCGTCCGTGCCCTTGGTGTCCTTGACATTGGACTCGTACAGCCAGGTCTGCACACTGCGCCCGCCGACGGCGCTGTTGACCACGGTGGCATCGCCGGTGAACAACGAGCCGAACTGGCTGCCCCAGCCCGCCGGGCAGTTGCCGTTCGGGTTGGCCATTGTGGAGTCACCGGCCAGCCAGACCTTGATCTTCGGCGCGGCGGCGGTGCTGGCGGCGGGCGCGCAGTCGGCCGCGCGGTCTTGTCCGGCTTGGGCGGCCAGGGCGTCGCCCGCGCCTGCCGTCAAGGTGAACTGGGTGATGAGGACTGCCAAGGGCAGCAGGAGTCGCTTGGGGAAGAATCTCATTGTCTCTCCACGGCAGGGGGACTCACGGGCCAGCATCACGATGACTTTCACCAGCCGGTTTCGCCCCTGTCAACAAGGGATGCGCCAGGCGGGCTGGATTCGATTCGGTTCGACCACAACGCCGGAATGTTCGACGCCGTCAGGGCCGCGGCCGACGGCCCCGGCCCACCGCGGTCGACGCGCGCACCACGAGCTCCGGCTGGAACTTCACGTGCCGGTGCACGTGGTCCGGGTCGCCCTCGGCCTCTTCCAGCAGGAGCTGTGCGGCGGTGCGGCCGAGTTGTTCGCGCGGCTGGCGGACCGAGGTGAGCGGGACGGCCGCGGCGGCGGCGAACTCGATGTCGTCGTAGCCCACCACGGCGAGATCGTCCGGGACGTCCAGGCCCTGCTGGGTCATGGACTGGAGCAGGCCGAGCGCGAGCAGGTCGTTGGCGCAGAACGCGGCGGTGGGCCGGCGCGCGGACGGCAGGCCCACCAGCCGCTCCCCCGCGCTGCGGCCTTCGGCCACCCGCAAACCCTTGGTTTCCAACAAGGTCAGCGCGCCGGGTGGCAGACCGGCCTGCGCCAGCGCCCGCAGCGCGCCCTGGTGGCGGTCGCGCACCTGCTGGATGGACATCGGGCCGCCGACCATCGCGATCCGGGTGTGGCCGGTCTCGATCAGGTGCGTCATCGCGAGCTCGCCGCCGAGCACGTCGTCCACGGCCACCGAACACCGCGTGCCGTCCTGCGTCTCGCGGTCGACCAGCACCACCGGCGTGCCCCGGCTCAGCAGCTCCGCGAACCGCTCGGCGTCCGCGTCCACCGGCGTGATCAGGATGCCCTCGACGCGCTGTTCGTGCAGCAGCTCCAGGTACTCGCGTTCGCGGCCGGCGTCGGAGGCGCTGTTGCACAGGTACACCGCGAGGCCTGCCGCCCGCGCGGTGTCCTCCACGCTGCGCGCCACGTCGGTGAAGAACGGGTTCGCCGCGTCCAGCACCACGTAGGCGATGACCCGGCTGCGGCCCGCGCGCAGTTGGCGGGCGGACTCGTTGCGCACGAAGCCGAGCTCGGAGATCGCGGCCAGCACCCGCAGCCGGGTGGCGGGCGCGACCACCTCCGGCCGGTTCAGCACGTTGGAGACGGTCGCGTTGGACACGCCGGCGCGCCGCGCGACCTCGCGGATGCCGACGGCAGGTTTCACGAGCAGCTCCTCCGCTTGAAACGTGACAGCGAATCGTACCTCCGCCGTCTTGACACTGAGCCCCCTCCGCACCCAGGCTGCTCCTAGCCCGACCTTTAAAACGTTTCAACGAGGAGCCGGATGTGGACCGACCTCCCCTGGTGGCGCTGGACGAGGTGAGCAAGGCCTTCGGCGCGGTGCGCGCGCTCTCCGGCGTGTCGCTCCAGCTGCCGCCCGGTGAGGCGCACGCGCTGCTCGGGGAGAACGGCGCGGGCAAGTCGACGCTGATCAAGACGCTGGCCGGGGTGCACCGGCCGGACGCCGGGCGGGTGCTGGTCGACGGGCAGCAGCAGCGGTTCGCCGGACCCGCGGGCGCGCTCGCCGCGGGCATCGCGGTGATCTACCAGGAGCCGACGCTCTTCGGTGACCTGTCGGTGGCGGAGAACGTGTTCATGGGCCGTCAGCCACTGCGGTTCGGCAGGCGCGTCGACGTGGCCCTGATGCACGCCCGCACGGAGGAGCTGTTCGCCCGCCTCGGTGTGCGGCTGGACCCGGCGCGGCCGGCGCGCGGGCTCTCCATCGCGGACCAGCAGCTGGTGGAGATCGCCAAGGCGTTGTCCTTCGAGGCCCGCGTGATCGTCATGGACGAGCCGACCGCGGCCCTGTCCGCGCACGAGGTGCAGCGGCTTTTTGGCGTGGTCCAGGCCTTGCGCGAACAGCAGGCCGCGGTGCTGTTCGTCTCGCACCGGCTGGAAGAGGTGTTCGCGCTGTGCCAGCGGGCCACCGTGCTGCGCGACGGCGAGCTGGTCTGGTCCGGCCAGCTCAACGGTGAGACGCCCGACTCCCTGGTGCGCCGGATGGTCGGCCGCGAGCTGTCCCAGCTGTTCCCCAAGCAGGACACCACCGCGGGCGAGGTGCTGCTCTCGGTGCGGCGGCTCACCCGCGAAGGCGTCTTCACCGACGTCTCCTTCGACGTCAGGGCGGGCGAGATCGTCGCGCTGTCCGGTCTGGTCGGCGCCGGTCGCAGCGAGGTCGCGCGGGCGGTGTTCGGCATCGACCGGCCCGACGCGGGCGAGGTGCTGGTGGGCGGCCGACGGTTGAAACCCGGCTCCCCTGCCGCCGCGATGGCCGCGGGCATCGGGTTCGTGCCAGAGGACCGCCGTCAGCAGGGCCTGGTGATGGACGCCTCGATCGAACGCAACACCGCGCTCGCCTCGCTGGCCCGGCTGTCCACCTTCGGGTTGCTGCGGCGGCGCGGCGAACGCGCGCTCGCCCAGGACTGGGCGGTCCGGCTGCGGCTGAAGTTCGCCCGGCTGAGCGATCCGGTGGGTGTGCTCTCCGGCGGCAACCAGCAGAAGGTGGTGCTGGCCAAGTGGCTGGCCAGAGCGCCGTCGGTGCTGATCGTCGACGAGCCCACCCGCGGCATCGACGTGGGCACCAAGGCCGAGGTGCACCGGCTGCTCGCCGAGCTGGCCGGCCGGGGCGTGGCGGTGCTGATGATCTCCTCGGAGCTGCCAGAGGTGCTCGGCATGGCCGACCGCGTGCTGGTGATGCACGAGGGCCGCCTGGCCGAGGAGCTCTCTCGCGCCGAAGCCACCGAGGAACGGGTGGCGCTGGCCGCGGCCGGCAGGACGGTGGCTCGATGACGCCGCTGACCACGGCCGCGCCGCCGCGCCGCACCGCGGCCCGCCGCCTCAGCGACCGCCTCGGCCGGGTGCGCGAGCTGGGCATCCTGGTCGCGCTCGCGCTGGTGGTGATCCCGACCGCCGTGGCGAACCCGAGGTTCGTGCAGGCGCAGAGCGTCCGCGACCTGCTGCTCAACGCCTCGATCGTGGCGCTGCTCGCGGTCGGCCAGACCCTGGTGGTGGTGACCCGCAACGTCGACCTGTCCGTCGGCTCGGTGCTGGGCCTGTCCGCCTTCCTCACCGCGCAGCAGTTCGCCGAGCACCCCGGCACCCCACTGCTGGCCGGCATCGGGTTCGGTGTCGCGGTCGGCCTGGCCTGCGGTCTGCTCAACGGCGCGCTGGTCGCCCTCGGCAACGTGCCCAGCCTGGTGGTCACCCTCGGCACCCTCTACGTCTTCCGCGGCCTGGACTACGCGCTGGCCCAGGGCAGGCAGGTCAACGCGGCGAACCTGCCGGACGCACTGCTCGGCCTCGGCAGCAGCCGGGTCCTGGGCATCCCGGTGCTGGTGCTGGCCACGGTGCTGGTCATCGCGGTCGCCGCGGTGTACCTGCGCTCTTACCGCTCCGGCCGCGAGCTGTACGCGATCGGCTCGAACCCGGCGGCCGCGGTGCTGGCCGGTATCCCAGTGGCCAGGCGCACGCTGACCGCCTTCGCCCTCTCCGGACTCATCGCCGGGCTGGCCGGCGCGCTGTGGGTGGCCCGCTACGGCACCGTGGACGCGGCCACCGGCACCGGGCTGGAGCTCCAGGTGGTCGCGGCCGTGGTGGTCGGCGGCGTGGCGATCTTCGGTGGCTGGGGCACGGTGGCGGGCGCGGCGCTCGGCGCGCTGCTGCTGGCCACGATCACCAGTTGCCTGGTGGTGCTGCAGATCCCCGCGTTCTGGCAGCAGGCGATCGCGGGCGCGCTGCTGCTCAGCGCGATCACCGTGGACCGCCTGCTGGCCCTCCGCCTGGTGAAGGCGTTGCGCCGCGCGGAAGGGACCAGCCATGCGTAAGTTCCTGCGCTGGGAGACGGCACTGGTGGTGCTGCTGCTGGTCGTGGCGGTCACCGGTCAGCTCAGCACCGGCGGCTCGTTCCTCTCCGGTGGCAACCTGTTCTACCTCGGGCTGGACATCGGGGAGATCGCGCTGATCGCGCTGCCGCTGACGCTGGTCGTGGTGGCAGGCCAGATCGACCTGTCCGTGGCCTCGGTGCTCGGGCTCTCCAGCGCGCTGGTGGGTTCGCTGTGGAACGCGGGCTGGCCGCTGGAGACGATCCTGCCGTTCGTGGTCGTGGTGGGCGCGGTGTGCGGCGCGGTCAACGGCCTGCTCGTCACCCGGCTCGGGCTGCCCTCGCTCGCGGTCACCATCGGCACCCTCGCGCTCTACCGCGGCCTCGCGCTGGTGGTGCTGGGCGACACCGCGGTCGCGGACTTCCCGGCGAGCTACACCGCCTTCGGTTCGACGCCGGTGCCCGGCACGGACATCCCCTACCCCATCGCGCTGGCCGCGGTGCTGGCCGTGCTGTTCGGGATCACGTTGCACGCCAGCTCGTTCGGGCGGTCGGTGTTCGCCATCGGCGCCAACGAGGAAGCGGCCCGCTTCTCCGGCATCCGGGTCAAGCGGGTCAAGCTGGTCCTGTTCGTGCTCACCGGCGCGGTGGCCGCGGTGGCCGGCATCGTCTACACCTTCCGCTTCTCCAGCGCCCGCGCCGACAACGGCTCCGGGCTCGAACTGGCCGTGGTGGCCGCGGTCCTGCTCGGCGGCGTGTCCATCTTCGGCGGCAAGGGATCGCTGTTCGGCGTGCTCGCCGGCGTGCTGCTGCTGGGCGGTCTGCGCAACCTGCTGATCCTGCAGGACACCTCCACCGAGGTGCTCACCATCGTCACCGGCCTGCTGCTGCTGGTGAGCGTGCTCGCCCCCTCGATCACCCGGGCCGTATCCAGCCGACGAGCCGGAAACCCAGGAAAGGCAACGCCATGAACCCACGTCTTGTGCTCGCCCTGGTGGTGTCCGGGGCCCTCGCGCTCACCGCCTGTGGTGGCACCACGAAGGACAACGCGGGCCAGCAGACCGGGGGCGCGGCGAACCCGGCCGCGGCGAACCCGGGCGCGCCGCTGCGGGCAGGCCTGAAGATCACTTTCCTGCCCAAGCAGGTGAACAACCCGTACTTCACCGTCGCGCAGAAGGGCGCCGAGCGGGCAGGCGCGGCGGTCAAGGCCGAGGTGAAGGCGACCGGTCCCTCCGACGCCGCCGCCTCCTCACAGGTCACCTACATCAACACCGCCGGACAGCAACGGCAGCACGCGCTGGTGCTCTCCGCCAACGACGCCAACGCGGTCGCGCCCGCCCTGAAGTCCGCCCGCGGCCAAGGGCTGAAGGTGGTCACCTTCGACTCCGACGCGGCGCAGGACGCGCGGGACGTCTTCGTCAACCAGGCCTCCCCGCAGGACATCGCGGCCGGCCAGGTGAAGCTGATCTCCGAGGCCGTCGGCGGCTCCGGTGAGATCGCGATCCTGTCCGCCACGCCGAATGCCACCAACCAGAACGCCTGGATCGAGCTGATGAAGGCCGAGCTGGCCAAGCCCGAGCGCGCCGGGCTGAAGCTGGTGGAGACCGCCTACGGCAACGACGACGACCAGACCTCGTTCCAGAAGACCCAGGGCCTGCTCCAGGCGCACCCGAACCTCAAGGGCATCATCTCCCCGACCACGGTCGGCGTCGCCGCGGCCGCGCGGTACCTCAGCTCCTCGGAGTACAAGGGCAAGGTCGCGCTGACCGGGCTGGGCACGCCCAACCAGCTGCGCAAGTTCACCCACGACGGCACGATCCGCGCCTTCGCCCTGTGGGACCCGGACAAGCTCGGCTACCTCGCCACCTACGCCGCCGCCGCGCTGGCCTCCGGGCAGATCACCGGCGCGCCGGGCGAGAAGTTCACCGCGGGCGACCTGGGTGAGTACACCGTCGGGGCCAAGGGCGAGCTGGTGCTCGGTCCGCCGACGGTGTTCACCAAGGACAACGTCGACCAGTTCGACTTCTGACATGCGCGTCTGTTTCACCTTGCGGGTGCGGCCGGACCGGATCGCGGAGTACCGGGAACGGCACCGCGAGGTCTGGCCGGAGATGCTGGCCGCACTGCGCGCGGCGGGCTGGCGCGACTACTCCCTCTTCCTCGGCGAGGACGGCCTGCTGGTCGGCTACCTCGAATGCGAGGACTTCGACAGCGCGCTCGCCGAGATGGCGCGCACCGAGGTGAACGCCCGCTGGCAGGCCGAGATGGCGGAGTTCTTCGTTGACCTCGGTGACGCCAAGGCCGACCAACGCATGCGGACACTCGACGAGGTCTTCCACCTCGACTGAGCACTTCCAGGAGAGAACATGAGTGTCAAGGCCGCGCTGCGGGAGCAGCGGATCGAGACGCCCTCGTGGGCGTACGGGAACTCGGGGACCCGGTTCAAGGTCTTCGCCCAGCAGGGGGTGCCGCGCACGCCGTTCGAGAAGATCGACGACGCGGCGGAGGTGCACCGGCACACCGGCATCGCGCCCACGGTGGCGCTGCACATCCCCTGGGACAAGGTGGAGGACTACGGCAAGCTGGCCGGGTACGCGCGGGAACGCGGCGTCGAGCTGGGCACCATCAACGCCAACGTCTTCCAGGACGACGACTACCGGCTGGGCAGCGTCACGCATCCGGACGCGGCGGTGCGGCGCAAGGCGATCGGGCACCTGCTGGACTGCGTGGACATCATGGACCAGACCGGGTCGCGGGACCTGAAGCTGTGGTTCGCCGACGGGCTGAACTACCCCGGCCAGGACAACCTCAGTGCCCGGCAGGACCGGCTCGCCGAGGCACTGCACGAGACCTACCAGCGGCTCGGCCCCGATCAGCGGATGTTGTTGGAGTACAAGCTGTTCGAGCCCGCGTTCTACGCCACCGACGTGCCGGACTGGGGCACCGCGTACGCGCACTGCCTGGAACTCGGCGACCGGGCCCAGGTGGTGATCGACACCGGGCACCACGCGCCGGGCACGAACATCGAGTTCATCGTCTCGTTCCTGCTGCGCGCCGGGAAGCTGGGCGCCTTCGACTTCAACTCCCGGTTCTACGCCGACGACGACCTGATGGCGGGCGCGGCCGACCCGTTCCAGCTGTTCCGGATCATGCACGAGATCGTGCTGGCCGACGCGCTGAAACCCGCCACGGGCATCGCGTTCATGCTCGACCAGTGCCACAACATCGAGCCGAAGATCCCGGCGATCATCCGCTCGGTGCTCAACGTCCAGGAGGCCACCGCCAAGGCGCTGCTGGTCGACCAGGAGGCGTTGTCCGCCGCGCAGCACGACGGTGACGTGCTGGCCGCCAACGGCGCGCTGATGGACGCCTACAACACCGATGTCCGGCCACTCCTGCGCGAGCTGCGCGCGGAGCAGGGCCTGGATCCCGACCCGATGGCGGCCTACCGGCGGTCGGGCTACGCAGAGCGGATCGTCCGGGAACGAGTCGGCGGCCAGGCCGCCGGATGGGGTGCGTGAGATGAACCAGGTGGAAGCGCTGCTGGGGCGGAGCAACCGGCTCGGCGCGGATCCGCGCAACACCAACTACGCCGGCGGCAACACCTCCGCCAAGGACTCGGTGACCGACCCGGTCACCCAGCAACCGGTGGAGCTGTTGTGGGTCAAGGGATCCGGCGGTGACCTGGGCACGCTCACCGAGGCTGGGCTGGCCGTGCTGCGGCTGGACCGGCTGCGTGCGCTGGCCGAGGTCTACCCGGGGGTGGACCGCGAGGACGAGATGGTCGCCGCCTTCGACTACTGCCTGCACGGCAAGGGCGGCGCGGCGCCCTCGATCGACACCGCGATGCACGGCCTGGTGGACGCCGCGCACGTGGACCACCTGCACCCGGACGCGGGCATCGCCTTCGCCACCGCCGAGGACGGCGAGAAGCTGGTGCGGGCCTGCTTCGGCGACCGGGTGGTGTGGGTGCCGTGGCGGCGGCCCGGTTTCCAGCTGGGGCTCGACATCGCCGAGGTGAAACGAGCCAACCCGCAGGCCATCGGCGTGATCCTGGGCGGGCACGGCATCACGGCGTGGGGCGCGACCAGCCAGGAGTGCGAGGCCAGCTCCCTGGAGATCATCGAGACCGCGCAGCGCTACCTCGACGAGCACGGCCGCGCCGAGCCGTTCGGGCCGGTGACCCACGAACCGTTGCCTGCGACGGAACGCCGGGTGCGCGCGGCCGAGCTGGCCCCGGTCATCCGCGGCCTGGCCGCCACCGACCATCCGCAGGTCGGCCACTTCACCGACGCCGAGGTGGTGCTCGACTTCCTTTCCCGTGCAAGGCATCCAGAGCTGGCCGCGCTCGGCACCTCCTGCCCGGACCACTTCCTGCGCACCAAGGTCCGGCCGCTGGTGCTCGACCTGCCGCCGGCCGCGCCCCTGGACGAGGCGATCGCGCGGCTGCGCGAGCTGCACGAGGCCTACCGCGCCGACTACCGGGCCTACTACGAACGGCACGCCGAGCCGGACAGCCCGCCGATGCGCGGCGCGGACCCGGCGATCGTGCTCGTGCCGGGTGTCGGCATGTTCAGCTTCGGCAAGGACAAGCAGACCGCGCGGGTGGCAGGCGAGTTCTACGTCAACGCCATCAACGTGATGCGCGGCGCGGAGTCGGTGTCCCGGTACGCCCCGATCGAGGAGCGGGAGAAGTTCCGCATCGAGTACTGGGCCCTGGAAGAGGCGAAGCTGCGCAGGCTGCCCAAGCCAAGGCCGCTGGCCACCAGGGTGGCACTGGTCACCGGTGGCGGCTCCGGCATCGGCAAGGCGATCGCGCGACGGCTGGCCGCCGAAGGCTCGTGCGTGGTGGTCGCCGACCGCGACGGCGAGGCCGCGCGGGCGGTCGCCGAGGACATCGGCTCTGCCGACGTGGCCGTGCCGGTCACGGTCGACGTCACCGGCGCGGCGGCTGTCGCCGAGGCGTTCCGCACCGCGGTGCTCGCCTTCGGCGGCGTGGACCTGGTGGTCAACAATGCCGGGCTGTCAATCTCCAAGTCGCTCGCCGAGACCACCGAGGCCGATTGGGACCTTCAGCACGACGTGATGGCCAAGGGCTCGTTCCTGGTGTCCCAGCAGGCCGCCAAGGTCATGCGCGGACAAGGGCTGGGCGGCGACATCGTCTACATCTCCAGTAAGAACTCGGTGTTCGCCGGGCCGAACAACATCGCCTACGGCGCGGCCAAGGCCGACCAGGCGCACCAGGTCCGGCTGCTGGCCGCCGAGCTGGGCGCCGACGGCATCCGGGTCAACGGGGTCAACCCGGACGGCGTGGTGCGGGGTTCCGGCATCTTCGCCGGCGGCTGGGGTGCCCAGCGCGCGGCGGTCTACGGCGTGCCGGAGGAGGAGCTTGGCGCGTTCTACGCCCAGCGCACGCTGCTCAAGCGCGAGGTGCTGCCCGAGCACGTGGCGGCCGCGGTGTTCGCGCTCACCGGTGGCGAGCTGTCGCTGACCACCGGGCTGCACGTGCCGGTCGACGCCGGTGTGGCCGCGGCGTTCCTGCGATGAGGGCCACCGTGGCCGCGGTCGACCTCGGCGCGTCCAGCGGGCGGGTGGTCCGGGGACTGGCCGGGGACGGCGCGCTGGCGATCGAGGAGGTGCACCGGTTCCCGAACGGGCCGGTGCGCCTGCGCGAGACCCTGCACTGGGACGTGCTCGGGCTGTACCGGGAGGTCCGCACCGGTCTGCGCCGGGCAGGTGAGATCGACAGCATCGGCATCGACAGCTGGGCGGTGGACTACGGCCTGCTCGACGAGCGCGGGGCGCTGCTGGGCAACCCGGTGCACTACCGCGACGCCCGCACCGACGGCATCACCCCGCCGATCGACCCCGACCGGCTGTACCGGCTCAACGGCCTGCAGTTCCAGCCGTTCAACACGATGTTCCAGCTCGCCGCCGAACCGCTGCTGGCGCACGCGGCGCAGCTGCTGCTCATCCCGGACCTGCTCTCCTACTGGCTGACCGGGGAACGCGGCGCCGAGTACACCAACGCGACCACCACCGGCCTCATCGACGTCCGAAGTGGACAGTGGTCGGACGAGCTGACGCGCGGCCTGCCGCCGGGGCTGCTGCCGGAGCTGCGCCATCCCGGTGACCCGGTGGGCGACTGCGAGGGCGTCCCGGTCACCGCGGTCGGCTCGCACGACACCGCATCGGCCGTGGTCGCGGTGCCCGCCGAGGGCGAGGCGTTCGCCTACATCTCCTGCGGCACCTGGTCGCTGGTCGGCGTCGAGCTCACCGCGCCGGTGCTGACCGTCGAGAGCAGAGCGGCCAACTTCACCAACGAGGGCGGGGTGGACGGCACGATCCGCTACCTGCGCAACGTCATGGGCCTGTGGCTGCTCCAGGAATGCCTGCGCTGCTGGGACGCCGAGCTGGACCCGGTGCTGCGGGCGGCCGAGGGCGCGCGAGGTTCGGTGTTCGACCCGAACGACCCGGTGTTCCTGCCGCCAGGGGACATGCCGGCGCGGATCCAGCGGTGGTGCCGCGAGGCGGGCGAACGGGTGCCCGAGACCCCCGGGGAAGTCGCGCGGTCCATTGTAGACAGTCTCGCGCTGGCCCACCGGGACGCGATCGCGGCGGCGCAGCGGTTGTCCGGCAAGGAGGTCGAGGTCGTGCACGTGGTCGGCGGCGGCTCGCGCAACGAGCTGCTGTGCCAGCTCACCGCCGACGCCTGTGGTCTGCCGGTGGTCGCCGGGCCTGCCGAGGCGACCGCGCTGGGCAACGTCCTCGTGCAGGCCCGTGCCGCCGGCGCGGTGCCCGGCACCCTGGGCGAGCTCAGATCGCTCGTGCGGGAGACCCAGCCATTGCGGCGCTACCTCCCCCGGTGAACGCCGGGCCGGGCGCGGTGCTCGCGCGGGTACGCAGCTTGGGCGGCAGCAGGGTCAGCGGCGGCGTCGGCAGCCCGTTCACCTTCGCCACCAACAGGTCCACCGCCTGCCGCGCCAGCTCCTCCGCGGGCAGCCGCACCGAGGTCAGGAACAGCTGATCGGCCAGCTCGTCCGGGCAGATGGCGACCACGGCCACGTCCTCGGGCACCCGCCGCCCCAGCGCGCGCAGGCTGCTGGCGACCCAGCCCAGCGCCGCCTCGTTGTGCACCACGAGCGCGGTCATCGCCGGTTGCGCGCGCAGCAGAGCCCGGGTGCAGATCAGCACCGACTCGTAGTCGTCCTCGGCGGGCAGCGCGGTGGAGGCGATGCCGCGGCGCATGGCCGCCGCGCCGAAGCCCGCCATCGTGCGCTGCGCGTACCCGGTGTTGCGCTGGTACACCACGCTCGGCGCGCCGAGGAAGCCGATGTAGCGGTGGCCGAGGTCGGCGAGGTGATCGACACACCGCGCAGCCGCGGCCTCGAAGTCCAGATCGACGCAGGTCAGCCCGTTGGTGGTGGCCGGATGTCCGATGAGCACGGACGGCTGGGCGAGCTGGCGCAGCAGGGGCACCCGCTCGTCGTCCAGCTCGACGTCCATCACCAGGAACCCGTCGACCTGGGCGCTGCCCGCGACCCGCCGCAGCCCTTGCGCGCCCTGGTCCGCGGTCACCACCAGCACGTCCAGCTCGTGCCTGCGGGCCTCGGCGATCGCCGAGGTGACGAACCGCATCAGCACCGGCAGGTACGCACCGCGACGCAGCGGCAGCACCAGCGCCACCACGTTGGTCCGGCTGGTCGACAGCGTCCGCCTGCCCGAGAGCGGGCGGTAGCCGAGCTGGCGGATGCTCTCGGCGACCTTGGACCGGGTCTGCGCCGAGATCGACCGCCTGCCGGTCAGCACGTACGAGACCGTGCTCGGCGCGACACCGGCGTGCCGCGCCACATCCGCGATGGTGACCACGTTGGCACCTCCGTGCGTTGAAGCGCTTCGACGACTTTCAGGTCGCTCAGCATGCACGTTCGGAACCGGAAATGTAAGCGCCGAAGGTCAGCGGTTCGACCTGTTCGACCCGGTTCCATCGAATGACTGTCGAACTGTCGCGGGCCGGACTTGGCCCACGACCTCGGCGGCCACCGTCCATATGCGACCACAGGGATTGAATCGTTACAACAAAAGGCTAAGCGCGCTGCTCCGGGCGCGTCAACCGCCGATCAGGGAAAGCGCCTTCCACCCTATCTGGCAACGCTTTTGCCTCTTGCGCTGTGAGTTGAAACGGTTCATCGTCACACAGCGGCAGCGTAGCCAGAACCTGAGGAGAAACGACATGAAGTTGCTCGTCGCGGCGACACTGCTCGCCAGTCTGGTGCTTCCGGTCCCGGCGGCGCAGGCCGCGACCACGGGTTCGCCCACTGACCCGAACGTCAAGTACTTCGGCCGGTGGAACACCAGCTCCGCCAGCGCCTACACCTCCGAGTGGGCAGGCGGGTACCTCGTCGTCGGCTTCACCGGCACCACGCTGAAACTCAAGCAGCGCAGGGCGATCGACTTCTTCGTCAGCATCGACGGCGGACCCGACGTGTCCTACGTCAACCGCAGCGGCACGGTGGACCTCACCCCGAACAAGCTCGCGCCGGGCAGGCACACGGTGCGGGTGTCCTACCGGCCGATCGCCGGGTCCTACCGGGGTGACGCGGTGTTCCAGGGCATCACCCTGGACGCGGGCGCGACCACGTTCGCGCCGAGCGTGCCGTCGAAGATCATCGAGTTCGTCGGCGACTCGATCACCGTCGGGCAGCGGTCATCGAAGCAGGCACTCACCGCCTACGGCTGGCTCACCGGCGAGAAGCTGAAGGCCGGGCACACCCAGATCGCGGTCGGCGGCGCCTGCCTGCACCCGGCGGCCGACGGCTGCCTGAGCATGCGCGAGGGGTTCCTGCGCACCGGCCTCGCGACCAACGCGCCCGCGTGGAACTTCAACCGCTACCGGGCGAACGCCGTGGTGATCAACCTTGGCACCAACGACGTCGGGCACAACGTGAGCAAGGAGGAGTTCCGCTCCTCCTACGTCACGCTGCTGCGACGGGCCCGGGAGAAGTACCCGACCGCGGCGATCTTCGCCATGGGCTCCCTCCGCAAGCGGTACCTGCCCGAGACGCAGGCGGCGGTGCGCACCCTCAACGACGGCGGCGACCGCAACGTCCACTTCGTCGGCACCGAAGGCTGGATCAACGAGGCCACCGACACCGTGGACAACGTGCACCCCAACGACCAGGGCCACCGCAAGATCGCCGACCGCCTGGCGCCGATCGTCGGCGCGAAGCTCTAGGCCGGATCCCTTGGGAGAGTCATGACCATGCGATGTGGGGCCAGGGTCGCCGCGGTGCTCACCGCGCTCGCGACCGTGGCGGCGGGGATGTTCGTCGCTCCCCCGCCGGCACACGCCCTCTACGGCACCGCTGACATCAAGCCGATCGAGAGCAACATCGCCGCCAAGTTCTGGGCTTCGGCCACCGCGAGCAGCGGCTCGTCCACCGCCCCCTCGGCGATCGACGGAAATCCGGCGACCTCCTGGTACGCGGAGGGTTCCGGCAGGCAGTGGCTGACCGTCGACCTCGGCGGCGGCTATGACAACCTGCGCAAGGTCAAGGTGGTCTTCGCCGGCCGCGGGGTGGCCTACCGGTACCGCGTCGAGGTCTCCCCTGACGGCCGCCGGTGGACCGAGATCGCCGACCGGACCGCCGCGCGTGGCGCGGTGCACCTGTTCACCCGGCCGGGCACCCGCTTCGTCCGGCTCACCGTCCTCGGCGCGTCCGGTCACGCCAGGATCGGGGTGAGCGAGCTCCAGGTCTTCAACTACCTGCGCCCGGACCTCACCCTCGGCGCGGACCTGTCCTGGGTGGACGATCGGCAGGACCAGGAGCACTGGGTGCACCCGCTGGCCGCCGACAAGGGGGCCGGACCGCACCTGCTCGACGTGGCCAAGGACCGCGGCATGGAGTTCGCCCGGCTGCAGATCTTCAACGAGCCGAGGAGTGAAAGCACCGGCGAGCCGACGCCGATCCCCCGCCAGGGACCGGAACGCTCACTCCGGTCGGCACGGTGGATCAAGGACCGGAAGATGGGCCTCGGCATCGACTTCCACTACGCGGACTCCTGGGCGGACCCGTCCAAGCAACCAAAACCGCGCGCCTGGGCCGGGCTGGAGTTCGAGGACCTGACCAAGGCGGTGTACGGCTACACCCGCGACTACCTCCGCCAGTTGATCCGGCAGGGCACCAGGCCGGACAAGGTCGCGGTCGGGAACGAGATCATCAACGGGTTCATGTACGGCAGCGAGGCGGCCCTCATCGGCACCACCGACCCGCCGTACTTCGTCAAGCAGCCCGACATCTACCAGGCCAAGCCCGGCGGTGGCCTGCTGTGGCGCTACTGGCAGTCGAGCGACCCGGTCGAGCAGCGGCTCTACCACGAGGCCTGGGACCGGTTCACCACGCTGGCCGCGGCCGGGATCAAGGCGGTCCGGGACACCTCGCCGAAGTCCAAGGTGGAGATCCACGTGATCGTCGGCACCGACCGGCTGGCCAAGACCATGGAGTTCTGGCACCAGTTCCTCACCAGGGTCAAGGCCAAGGGCCAGAACCCCGACGTGCTCGCCATCTCCTACTACCCGGAGTGGCACGGCACCCCGGAGGCCCTGGACGTCAACCTGCACACGATGGCCAAGACCTACCCCGGCTACGAGATCGACATCGCCGAGACCGCCTACCCCGCCTCCGGGGGCAACGGATCGCCGATGCCCAACTCGCCCTTCCCGCGCACCATCCAGGGCCAGGCGGATGCGATCCAGCGGGTCTTCCAGGCGGCCAACGACGTGGTCGGCAACCAGGGCGCCGGCGTGCTGGTCTGGGAACCCGCGGGCTTCCAGCCGATGTTCCGCGCCGTGCCGAACCTGCCCAACACCTGGGAGCCGCACGCCTCGATCAACGTCTTCAACGCGAGCCGGGCCAAGCACATCCTGGAGGACACCGTCTACCTCAGCACCCGCACCGGCGGGGTCCCGGCACTGCCCGCCACCGTCCGCGCGCTCACCACCGCGAACAACACCATCGCCGCTATTCCCGTTCGCTGGCAGGCATTGCCGGCCGGGGCGACCGGCACCCCCGGTGAGGTCGTGGTCGTGGGGACGACGGCGCTGGGCCGGGTCACCGCGGTCATCGACGTCAGCTAGCGGGGGCCACAAGACCGTGGGCAGGCGGGCTGAACACACCGCCCGCCTGCCCACGCTTCAGCCGCGGATCAGCCGCCCGAGACCGAGTAGCTGTTGGTGGTGAAGTTCATGCCACCGTTGGAGGAGGTGATCTCGTAGCCGAACTGGACCTCGCCGACGGTGACGTCGCCGTACCAGCCGCGGCCGCGGATCCAGTCCAGCACCGCCTTGATGTCGACCGTGCCTGCCGAGGTGTTGGAGGTGCGCAGGAAGGAGAACACGGCGTTGTGGCCGTTGGAGCCGCGGTAGACGTCCCAGGTGTGGCCGCCGACGCTCGCCCGGACCTGGAAGGAGCCGATGGCGCCGACCGGGCCGGTCTTGTTCATCCACAGCATGATCTCGTAGGCGTTGTTGTTGGCCCAGATGTCATACGCGGTCGCGTAGGCGCCCGAGCCGGGCACATTCACGTTGAAACTGCTGCGCAGGGAACCGATCGAGCTGATCCTCTTGTTGATCGCCTTGCCCGCGTGCGGGTACGACTTCACCCCGCCGGTGTTGGGATGGTTCGCCCACACGCCCCAGTTGCTGTACGAGTTCGCCCAGATCGACTGCGTGCCCGCACCGCCGCCCCAGATGTTGTTGCGGACGGTGTAGCCACCGTTCGACCAGGTGCCCCACTTGTCCGAAGACGACCAGGACGCCGCGGACGCGGCAGGCGCGCCCAGCGAGACCGCCAGTAGCGCGGCCACCGCCACCACAAGCGCACGAATTAGTTTGCTCATCAACTCGTCCTTTCCGCACAGCATTGAACGGAATTCGATCCGCCGCTGAATCGAAGCGGTTCACCGGGACCTTAGAGAGCGAATGTGTCGAAGGCAACGAAAAGTTCGTTCGACGTGCGTTCGACAGTCGAAACGGTCGATTCGACGCCAAGAAAGGAGTCAGGCCTCGGTGTGCCCGAGCAGCGGTTCGGGCACGAACCGCACGATCGGCTCACTCATGGCGTCGAGCTCGAGCACGACCACCTCGTTCTCCCCGGCGCGGACCACCGGGCCGGGCAGGTAGAGCGTGCGCTGCGGGGTGCGCGACCAGTACCGGCCGAGGCAGAAACCGTTGACCCACACCACACCCTTGCCCCAGCCCTGGGTGTCCAGGTGCAGGTCGGCGGGCTCCGGCAGGCTGAACCCGGCGCGCAGCAGCACCGGTCCGGCGATCGGGCCGGTCACCGGCGTGCGCTGCTCGGCGGCCCACACCGGCGGCGGGCAGCTGAGGTCGATCGGCAGGACGTCCCACTCGGTGAGGGGGACGCCGTTGAGCGTCGCGCCGCCGATCAGGCCCTTGGGCTCGCCGATGCGCGGGCCGTAGTTGACCCGGCCCTGGTCCTCGATGAGCACCGACAGCGATCCGGTGCCGCTGCCGAGTCCGAGCACCCGCTGGTGGTGCTCGCGCAGCAGGGTGCCGACCGGCTGGTCGTCCAGGAACACCGAGGCCCGGTCCCGCACCTCGCCGAAACTCAGCACCGCGGCTCCCGGCACGTCGATCCGGGTGCGCAGCAGGGCCAGCCGCGGCGCGCCGTCGAGGTCGTCCAGGCGCGGGAGGGTGTGGTGGCGCTGCCAGGAGCCCCAGGCCGCCGGGTTGTCGAACAGGCGGACCGGGTCGCCGAGCGGGGTCGCCGGCGACGGCGCGGGCGGCACCGGCGGCGGGGCGTCCGGCACCGGGTGGTACTTGGCGATCACCTCGCGGAAGGCGTGGTACTTGGCGGTCGGCCTGCCCGCCTCGTCCAGCGGGGCGTCGTAGTCGTAGGAGGTGACCGTGGGCTGGTAGACGCCCTTGTCGCTGGCGCCGCTGGTGAGTCCGAAGTTGGTGCCGCCGTGCACCAGGTAGATGTTGACCGAGGCGCCCGCGGCCAGCAGCGTGTCCAGTTCGGCGGCCGCGTCCTCGACCGGCGTGGTGTGGTGGTGGGCGCCCCAGTGGTCGAACCAGCCGACCCAGAACTCCGAGCACATCAGCGGTCCGGTCGGCTGGTGCCTGCGCAGGGTGGCCAGGCGTTCCGCGGCACGGGAGCCGAACGAGGCGGTCATGTGCACGCCGTCGATCCGGCCGGCCGCCATCATCTCGTCGATGGGCTGGTCCACTGTGGTCAGTGGCACGGTGATGCCCGCGTCGCTGGTGTAGTCGACCAGTGTCTTGAGGTAGACCTTGTCGCTGCCGTACGCGCCGTACTCGTTCTCGATCTGCACCAGGATCACCGGGCCGCCCCGGTGCACCTGCAGCGGTGCGATGACCTCGTGCACGCGGCGCAGGTACTCGCGCACCGCGGCGAGGTAGCGGTGTTCGGTGCGGCGGATGCCGGTCTCCGGGTCGCGGAACAGCCAGGCCGGCAGGCCGCCGTTGTCCCACTCGGCGCAGATGTAGGGGCCGGGGCGGACGATCGCGTACATGCCCGCGTCGGCGACCAGGCGCAGGAACCGGCCCAAGTCGAGTCCGCCGGTCAGGTCGAACTCCGCCGGCGTCGGCGCGTGCGCGTTCCACGGGACGTAGGTCTCGATCGTGTTCAGCCCCATCCGCCTGGCCTTGTCGATGCGATCGGCCCACTGCCCTGGATGCACGCGGAAGTAGTGCAGCGCACCGGACAGGACGCGGAACGGCTGGCCGTCGAGCAGGAAGTCCTGCTCGCCGATGCGGAACTCGGGCACGAGATTTGTCCTCCGGGTCAGGGTGAAGCTCTACTGGACTGTGCACCTGTCGCGGCGGCGTTCGACCGCGACCGCCGCCATGGCCACGCAGCCGGTCATCGGCACCAGCAGCGGCAGCAGCTGCCAGGTGACGAGCACCAGCACACCCAGCGCCATGACCAGCAGCAGCGACCCGCCGAGGTCGGCGACGCCCCGGCGGGCGGCCGTGCGGGCCAGCGAGGACCAGCGCGCCCCCGGCGACCAGGCCGCCGCGGACCGCAGCACCAGCACCGCCAGTCCCGCCGCCGCCACCACGCAGGCCACGGCGACGAAGCGGCCGCCGGCAATGCCATGCCGCAGCACCACGACGTCCACCGCGAGCACCGCGAAACCCGCGAGCACGCCGCCGGAGAACGGCCAGCTGCCGGGACAGGCGGCCCGGAAGCGGGTGAAGAACATGCGCAGCGTGGTCGCCTCACCGTCCACATGGGACTTGACGTGCGCGCAGCCCGCGGCCAGCGCGGGCAGCAGGGTGACCAGTGGCAGCGCGGTGAGCACCACCAGCAGCCCGGCCGTCAGGCACTCGGCGAACAGCTCGAACCGCCTCATCCCTTGATCCCCGAGGTGGCCACGCCCTCGACCAGATAACGCTGGAAGAAGAGGAAGAACAGGATCACCGGGACCAGCGCCAGCATCGACATCGCCATCAGCGCGCCGAAGTTCGTCCCGCCGGTCTCGTCGATGAACAGCTGCAACGCCAGCGGCAGCGGGTACTTGGCAGGTGTGCTGAGGTAGATCAGCGGGCCGAGGAAGTCGTTCCAGCTCCAGATGAAGGTGAAGATCGAGGTCGTGATGAGCGCCGGGCGGGACAGCGGCAGGATGATGTTCCAGAACAGGCGCCACTGGTTCGCGCCGTCGATCTTGGCCGCCTCGTCCAGCTCGTGCGGGATGGTGCGGATGAACTGCACGATCAGGAAGACGAAGAAGGCCTCCGCGGCGAGGAACTTCCCGATCAGCAGCGGCACGTAGGTGTCCACCAGGCCGAGCTGCTGGAACACGATGTACTGCGGGATGAGCAGCACGTGGAACGGCAGCAGCAGGGTGGAGATCATCACCGCGAACAGCACCGTGCGCCCGCGGAAGCGCAGCCGCGCGAAGGCGTAGGCGGCCAGCGCGGAGGAGGCGACGGTGCCCACGACCGAGAGGATGGCCAGCACCGAGGAGTTGAGGAAGTACTGCCCGATGCCGACTCCGCCGACCCCGTCGATCGCCTGCCGGTAGTTGTCGGTGATGAACCGCTCCGGCAGCAACCGCAGGCTGCCGACGATCTCCGCGGACGGTTTGAAGGTGGAGACGACGATCCACACCACCGGGTACAGCACCACCGCGAGCACCAGCAGAACACCCGCGTGCCAGACAAATCCGGGAACCCGTTGCTTCATCGCCGGTCTCCCGGGTAGTGCACCCATCCGCGCGCGGTGCGGAACAGGAACGCGGTGATGAGTCCGACCCCGAGCATCAGCATCCAGGCCATCGCGGAGGCGTAACCCATGCGGTAGTCGCCGAAGCCCCGGTCGAACAGGTAGATCGTGTAGAACAGCGTGCTGCCCGCGGGCTGGCCGTTCGGCCCGCCGACGACGTAGGCGGAGGTGAACACCTGGAAGGAGTTGATGGTCTCCAGCAGCAGGTTGAAGAACAGCACCGGCGAGATCATCGGCAGCGTGATCGACCAGAATCGCCGCAGCGGCCCCGCGCCGTCGACCTGCGCCGCCTCGTGCAGCTCGGCAGGCACCTGCTTGAGCCCGGCCAGGAAGATCACCATCGGCGCGCCGAGCTGCCAGACCGCGAGCAGCACCAGCATCATCAGCGAGTAGTCCGGGTTGCCGGCCCAGCCGCCGGTGCCGATCCCGAGCACGCGCAGGGCCCGGTCGACCACCGAGCCGTCGCTGAACATCATCTTCCACACGATCGCGATGCTCACGCTGCCACCGATGAGTGACGGGCCGTAGAACGCCGCCCGGTAGAAGCCCTGTCCGCGCCGTTTGCTGTTGAGCAGCAACGCGATCGCCAGCGCGGCCCCGAGCTTCACCGGCACCGCGACGGCGACGTAGAGCGCGGTGACCCCCACCGAGCGCAGCCAGCGCTGGTCGGCGAGCATCTTCTGGTAGTTCTCCAGCCCGATCCAGCTCGGTGTGCTGAACAGGTCGTAGTCGGTGAACGACAGGTACAGCGAGGCGATCATCGGCCCGAGGGTCAGCAGCAGGATGCCGATGAGCCAGGGCGAGAGGAACAGGTACCCGGCCGCGCCTTCACCGGTTCGCCGCCGCACCGGAGTGATCGTCGCCATCACGACCCGAGCGTCTCGTCGGCCTCGGTGAAGAACCGGTCGACGGCGGCGTCCACCGAGATCCGGTTGTACAACAGCTCTTCGGTGATCCGCATGAAGGTCTGCTCCAGGGTGCCAGCGCCCTTCGGCGGCGCAGGCGGGGTCTTGGTGAACTTGCCCTTGAGGCTGTCCTGGAACTTCGCCACCGTCGCCAGCGGTCCGTCAAGGGTGACCGCGTCGCGCTGCGCGTTGGTGGGCGGCAGTCCCCGGTTCGCGGCGAAGATCTTGCCCGCCTCCGGGTCGTTGATCATGAAGGAGACCAGCTTCGCGGCGGAGGCGGGGTAGGCGGTCCGCTGCGAGGCGCTCAGCAGCATGGCCGGCCGGACGTACTGGCCCAGCACCTGGGGGTGGTCGCTCGGCGCGGGCCCCAGCTTGATCTCGGCCTTGGTGTTGCCGGCGTAGCGGGCCAGGAAGTTGTCCCAGCCGAGCGCGCTCGCGGTCAGGTCGGCCTCCAGCGGGTGCCTCGGCTTGGTCTGCACGACCTTGTCGATCGGCAGGGTGGACTTGGTGTCCGCCTGCGCCTTGGCGTCTTCGAGGAAGGCCTTCAGCCTGGCCTTGTCGAAGCCGAGCTTGCCCTCCTCGGTGTAGAGCGACTTGCCCTCCTGGAGCAGCCGCAGCTCCAGGTTGTAGTACGTGAGGGCCAGGCTTTCGCTGCCGTGCACGCCGGTGCGCTGGGTGATCTGCTCGACGCCGCGCCGGTAGTCGCTCCAGGTCCAGCCTGCCTTCGGCTCCTCGACCCCCGCCTGCCGGAACAGCGCGGGGTTGTACATGAAGCCCCAGGTGTTGCCGCCGACCGGCACACCGAACAGCTTGCCCTTGATCTCGCCCGCGCCCTTCAACCCGTCGACCAGGTCGTCGAGCTGGAGCTGCGCGCCCTCCTGCTTCTTGAGGTCGTACAACACGTTGCGGTCGGCGTACTCCCGCAGGTACACGAAGTCCATCTGGAAGACGTCGGGAGCGTTGCCGCCCGCGGTCTCGGTGGCGATCTTCTGCCAGTACGCCTCGAACTCCTGGAAGCTCGGCGTCACCTTGATGTTGGGGTGCTTGCGCTGGAAGACCTCGATCGCCTTCTGCATCAGCGCGGCCCGCTCCGCGTTGCCCCACCACGCGAACCGCAGGGTCACCGGCCCGCTCTCATCCGTCTGGGCCGGACCGCCGCAGGCGCTGGCCAGCACGGTAGCCAGCACGGCCAGGACCACGGCGGATTTCTTGAATCGTTTCACATGCCGCACGTGGGGCACCTCCGGTCTCGATCTTCAGGGACTTTTACCGCGCAGGCCGTGGCACCCGTTGCCAGTCCACATCGGAGGCCAGGTAGAAGCCCGGGTAGGCCGGTTGGTTGTAACCGGTCTGCTGGCGCGCCACGTCCACGCGGTACTGCTTGTCGTGCATGAGCGTGTACATCTTGTGGTTCGTCGGCTCGGTGCTGGTGAAGATCCGCAGCGCCGAGCTGTCCGCGGTGCGCACCAGCATCTCCTCGCGCCAGTCACCGAAGACGTCGGCGACCAGGGAGGGCGTGCCCTTGGTGTGGTTGTTGGTGCGCGTGCCCTCGGCGGTGAGCAGCCTGCCGCGCCGCCAGTCGTCGATGGCCGGTGTCTCCTCGATCGCCCCACTGACGAGCTGCGTGGTCAGGTCGCCTGCCCAGCGGATGCTCATGTTCGTGCCGGGAGAACGCTCCTCGACCAGCCTGCCGTCCGCGCTCCAGATGCCGACCGCGCCGGAACCGCCCGGCATCGACGCCCAGGTCTCGATACCGGGCACGTCCGGCCGGACGTCGCCGATCATGCCGCGGCCGGTGTCGCGCCCGGAGTAGCCGCCGTACCGGGTCTCTCCGGTGGCGGCGTCCCGCATGGCGTAGCCGTACGGGGCCCACCTCGCCCCTTCGTGCACCATGTAGATCTCCAGGCCCGGCCGGTTCGGATCGATGTCGGTGACGTGCAAGGCATCCCCGTGCCCGACCCGCGCCCGGGCACCCGGATCCGCGCTCCCCGGCGGCAGGATCCCGGTCGAGCTGTACTTCAGGCTGCCGTCCTCGTCGAGGGTGGCGCCGCCGTAGACGATCTCCTGCCTGCCGTCGCCGTCCACGTCGGCCACGCTCAGCGAGTGCGCGCCCTGGCCGGTCAGCTTGGCGTGGCTGGGGTTCTCGCCGTCGCGGCCGTGCGGTGCGTCGTTGAACGGGTTGCTCATCGGCGTCCAGCCGCTGTCGGCGAGCCAGCGCTGCCTGAGCCGCCTGCCGTCCCAGTCGTAGGTGGCCACGGCGGCCCTGGTGTAGTAGCCGCGGGCGAAGATCGCCGACGGGCGTCTACCGTCGAGGTAGGCGACGCCGGAGAGGAAGCGGTCGACCCGGTTGCCCGGTTCGATCCGGCCCATCGCGTAGTCGCCCCACCGCAGCCCGTCGTCGCCCCGGCCCGGCTGGTAGCGCACCGTCTGCAACTCGCGGCCGGTGGCGCCGTCGAACACGGTGAGGTACTCGGGTCCGTTGAGGATGAACCCGGCGAAGTCCCTGAGCTTGTTGTTCGGGCTGCGGCCCGGCGCGTAGACGTCGATGAAGTGGTCGGCCAGCGCCTTGGCGTCATTGTCGGACAACGGATACCGGTAGCGCGGTTCGAGACCGAAGGCCTGTTCCAGCGTCTTCGGCCACCGCCCGGCCAGCACCTCCGGATGCCGGTCCCAGCCCCGGAACATGGTCACCAGGTGCTGGTAGTAGCCCGCGGCGCTCAGCCGGTAGTCATCGGTGTGCCGATAGCCGGCGCGGAGGTCCTCCGGCGGCAGCGTGATGTGCCGCTCGCGGCCGTCGCGGCCGGTCGACTTGGTGCCCGGCGCGGTCTTGACCATCAGCTCCGAGCGGCCGTCGCCGTCGAAGTCGTAGACCAGGAACTGGGTGTAGTGCGCGCCGGCCCGGATGTTGACCCCGAGGCTGACGCGGTTGAGCAGCGTGCCGTCGAGCCGGTAGGTGTCCAGGTGCACGGGGCCGGTGTAGCCGGCCTGCGAGACGTCCTTGGCGTTGGAGGGCTCCCACTTCACCACGTACTCGTACTGCCCGTCGCCGTCCACGTCCCCGACGCTCACGTCGTTGGCCAGGTAGGTGTAGCTCTCCCCCGCCGGCGTCACGCCGTCCGCGGGCTTGCGCAGCGGCAGGTCGTGGAAGGAGGCGGCCCACGCGGTCACCGGTTTCGACCACCGGAGCGGCACGCCCCGCCCCAGTGGCGCGACCCGGTATCGCGCGCCGGGCCGCACGATGGGATCGAGGTAGGTGGTGCTCGCCGACACCGTGGCCACCCGTGTGCCGTCGCGGTACACGGCGAACTCCGGCCCGGCCATGCCGGTGGCGGTGGCCCCGGTGACCTCCTCGCCGAGCAGCCGCCAGCTCAGCTGCACGCCCCGGTCCGTGGTGGCGGCGACCAGACCGCGGTCGAGCTGTCCCAGTGGCGCGCGGTGCCGCGGGCCGGGTTCGGCCGCCGCGGTCGCGGGCAACAGCAGCGTCACCGCCAGGGCCGCCGCGTGCACAGCCAATCGTCGCGAACCCACGGCGGTTCCTCCTTGCTCCGGCGACTTCCTTACCCTGCAACATGGAATGCGCTTTCCGCAACGGCTTGACGCCAGCCAGGCCGCTACCCTAGCTTGTCCTTGAATCGATTCAAAACACCGCGGTCCGCCACCTGACCTGATCTTCGGGCATACACTCCGCTACGGGACCCGAGGGACAGGAGCGGCGGTGCGGCCACAGGTGAGCATTCGCGACGTGGCGACACGCGCGAAGGTGTCCGTCGGCACCGTGTCCAACGTGCTGAACCGGCCGGAGATCGTCGCGCCGGGCACCAGGGAGCGGGTGCTGCACGCCATCGTGGAGCTGGGTTTTGTGCGCAACGACGCCGCGCGGCAGCTGCGGTCCGGCACCCCGAAGGCCATCGGCCTGGTGGTGCTCGACGTCGGCAACCCGTTCTTCACCGACGTGGCCAGGGGCGCGGAGGAGGCCGCCAGCGAGGCGGGCCAGGCGGTGATCCTGTGCAACAGCGACGAGTCGCCGCAGCGCGAGGCCAGGCACGTCGAGCTGCTCACCGAGCACCGCGTGCACGGCGTGCTGATCACGCCGGTGGCCACCGACCTGGCCTCGGTGCGCAGGCTGCGCGAGTGCGGGCTCTCCGTCGTCCTGGTGGACCACCCGACCACGGACCTCGACCTGTGCTCGGTCGCGGTGGACGACCGCGCGGGCGGGCGGCTCGCGGTCACCCACCTGCTCGCCGAGGGGTACCAGCGCCTGGTGATGGTCAACGGCCCCGCGCACGTGCACCAGGCGCGGGAGCGGTGCCGGGGCGCGATGGACGCCGTGCGCAAGGCGCGCAGGCCGAAAAGTGTGCTGGAGGAGCTGACCATGCCCGCGCTCAACGTCGCCTCCGGGCAGCGCGCGGGCGAGCAGATCCTGGCCCGGGCCACCCGGCCGGACGCGGTGTTCTGCGCGAACGACCTGCTCGCGCTCGGGATGCTGCAGACCTTCATGCGCACCGGTGTCCGGGTGCCGGAGGATATCGCGATCGTCGGCTACGACGACATCGACTTCGCCGCCTCGGCCGCGGTTCCGCTGACCTCGGTGCGCCAGCCCAGGCAGCTCATCGGCCGCACCGCGGCGGAACTGGTGATCGCGGAGACCATGACGCCCGCGGAACACGAGCACCAGCACGTGCTCTTCGCGCCGGAGCTGATCGTGCGGGAGTCCAGCCTGCGCGCGCGGGGGCGGTGACCGCCGCTACAGCCGGATGTCGTGGCGGGAGGCGGCGTTGAGCTTGCGGCACACCTTGGCCACGTACTCCTCCACCGTGCGCCGGGAGATGAACAGGGCCTGGGCGATCTCCCGGTTGGTGCGGCCGCTGGCCACCAGGCGGGCGATGTCCTGTTCGCGCGGGGACAGCTGGCTGCCGTAGCCGCGTCTGCCCCGTGGCGAGGGGGTGGGCACGCCGATGCTGCGGCTGTGGTGGCGGCAGCGGGCGGCGTCGACGGTGGCGCCGAGGGCGTCGTAGGTCTGGGCGAGCGAGCCGAGTGCGGTGGTGTCGGGCGGAGCTGCGCGCATGGCCGCTTCGGCGAGCTGGGTGGCGCGGTAGCTCAGTCCCAGTTCGCGGTGCTCCTCGACCGCGGTCTGGTAGAGCCGCTGGGCCTCGCCGCGGTCGCCGGTGGCCGCGGTCAGCCTGGCCTGGCAGGCGGTCAGCGTCGCCTGGGCGAAGGGGGCGTCGGTGCCGGTCAGGCCCTCGGCCAGCTCGGCGAGCAGGTCACGGGCGGCCTCGGGGCGCTGGCCGGCCAGGTAGCACTCGACCGCGTGCGGCACCACCTCGCCGGCCCAGACCCAGGCCCCTTTTCCGCGCAGCAGGGCCACCCCGCGCTCGGCCTGCTGCTCGGCGGCCGCGGTCTCGCCCCGGCTGAGCAGCATGGCGGCCAGGCCGCCGACCGCGGCGATCCGCACCGGAATGGTCGCCGCGCCCTCGGCCGCCTGGAACCCCGCTTCAGCACGCGCCCAGTCGCCGCGCGCGGTGGCCAGCCAGCCGCAGGCCAGGTTCAGCTCGGTGGTGACCGGCGGCAGGTGCGCGTAGGTCCGCAGCAGCTCGGCGATGCGCTCCTCCAGCCCTGACCACTGCCCGGTCAGCCAGTCCAGCCGGACCGCGGTGGCCTCGGCGGCGCCGATCACGTACGGCGCGCCGACCCTGGCGGCGAGGGTGAGCCCGGTGCGCAAGAAGGCCTTTGCCCGCTGGTGGTGCCCGATCCACGAGCAGGCGTCGGCCAGGTTGCAGTGCGCGCGGGCCAGGTGGCGAACCTCCTCGGGGTCACGCACCTCGGCCGGGGCGGGCAGCCGCGCGGCGCGGTCCCAGGCGCTGGGGTCCCCCGCGATCAGCCTGCCGCCGAGCGTGGTGGCCAGCACGGCCAGGCGCAGGGCGCGGGTGGGCAGGTGGTCCAGGATGCCCTCCACCCGGTCCAGCCAGGCCTGGTGCTCGGCGAGGGGCGCGGTGTTCAGGTAGGGCACGGCCAGCACCGCCATGCCGCGCGCGATCCGGCCGGGCTGGTCGGCCAGCAGCTCGACCGCGTGCGCGATCTCCGCTTCGGCGCGGTCGGACTCGCCGGTCTGGCGGAGCAGCAGCAGGCCGAACCACAGGTGCACCTCGCCGCGGACGTCGGCGGTCAGCCGGGGGTCGGAGAGCAGGTCCTCGACGCGAGCCAGTGCCGAGGGGCTGTGCAGCCCGGCCACCGCGTTGTCGCACAGCTTCATCGCCAGCCGGTTCACGTCCTCGGCCCGGGCGTCCGCATCGGAGATCACCTGGCAGAGCAGGTCGATCGCGGTGGGCACGTCCCTGCCCTCGACCGCGGCGTCGGCGGCCAGCTCGCTGTACCGGAGCCAGTCGGCGACCAGGCCACCGGCCTTGGCGTGTGCGGCCAGCCGGGCCAGCGGCTTGCGGTCCAGGCCGGACAGCACGCGGATGGCGCGCTTGTGCAGCTCGCTGCGCCACGGGCCAGGGGTCGACTCGCGCACCGCGCGCGCGGCCATCGGGCACCGGAACCCGTAGCGGTTGGCCGAGACCTCGACCAGCACGGCCGAACGCACGAGCATGGTCAGCTGGTCCAGGCAGTCCTGCCCGGCGACCGCGGCCAGGATGTCGGCCGACTCCGCGACGCCGAGCACCGCGGCCGCCTCGGCGAGCGAGCGGGCGGCGGGCGGCAGGCCCCGCACCCGCTCCTGCACCGCCTCCCGCACCAGGGCCGGCACCCCGGTCTCGGCCAGCACCCAGCGCGCGGCCGTCTCGTCGGTGCGCGCGTCCCGCTCCGGCGCGGGCAGCGCCCGCACCGTCTCCTCGACCACGAACGGGATACCGGCCGTCTCCTGCCACAGCGCCTCGGCGAAGTGCTCGGAGGCCAGCGGCGCGCCCAGCACGGCGTTGACCATCGCGCGCACCTCCCCCGCGTCCAACGGCCGCAGGGTGAGGTGCACCCCGGTCACCCCGGGCGGGATGCGCAGGGCGCGGCCGAGCGGGGCCTGCGCCGGGAGGTCCTCGCCGCGGTAGGTGGCCACGATGGACAGCTCCGGCGGCGGGTCGGCGAGCACGAAGCGCAGCACCTGGCGGGTCCGCTCATCCGCCCAGTGCAGGTCCTCGACCACGAGCACGGTCGGCCCCAGCGCGGCGAGCAGCTGCCGGATGGCGCGGAACACCCGGTGCCGTTCGGCCACCGGATCGCCCAGCGGCGGCGGCGCGGGCGGCAGCTGCGCGGCCAGCTCGGGCAGGTGGTCGCGCAGCGCGCCGGTCACCGGTCCGGGATCGCGCAGCCGGTGCCCACACCGGCTGAGGCAGTCCAGCAGGACCCCGTACGGGAACGGGTCGGCCAGCGGCTGGCAGGCGGCCATCACCACCTGGGCGGGCCCGCCGCGCGCGGTGGCGGCCAGCTCGGCCACCAGCCTGGTCTTGCCGATGCCTGCCTCGCCCGCCACGAAGGCCACCGAGGGCGGCCGCGCGGTCGCGGCGCGCAGGGCGGCCAGCTCCGCGTCCCTGCCGATCAGCGGCGGCGGACCGGAGCGGGCTCGCGCGGCAGTCTCAGGCATCCTCACTCCCCTCCTCGACCGCCAGGGTAGGTCGGCGAATCTGACGCCATAACCCCGAATTCGGCTGGTCCGCCGGGTGCGGTCAAGTCGGGTACCCCTACGGGGACTTACCACGGTTGTTCCCCCTCCGCCGACGCCGAATGGTGATGCCCATCCACTGCGGAATGGAGGAAGCCGATGCACAGGACGCGAAGAACAGCGGCCCTGCTGGCCGTCGCCGCGGTCGCGATGACCGTGACCGCGGGAGTCGCGACCGCACAGCCGGAAGCCGCCGTCGTCCAGGCCGGCGAGCACATCGCCGGGCGTTACCTCGTGGTGCTGAAGGACGGTGCCCGTGCGGCCGAGGGCCACGCGAGCACACTCACCCAGCGCTACGGCGGGGTGGTCGCGGACACCTACTCGGCCACGCTGAACGGGTTCGCGGTCCGCGATCTGCCCGAGCGGCAGGCGAAGCTGCTGGCCGCCGACCCGTCGGTCAAGGCGGTGCACGAGGACGGCACGACCAGGGCGGTCGCCGAGGAACAGCCCAACCCGCCGTCCTGGGGGCTGGACCAGATCGACCAGCGGACCACCAGCCTGGACAAGAAGTACACCTACCCGAACAAGGCGGACAACACCACCGCCTACGTCATCGACTCCGGGGTGCGGATCCAGCACTCGGAGTTCGAGGGCCGGGCCAGCCACGGCTACGACTTCATCGACAACGACAACGACGCCAGCGACTGCTTCTGGCACGGCACCCACGTGGCGGGCACCATCGCGGGCAAGACCGTCGGCGTGGCCAAGAAGGCCAAGGTGGTCGCGGTCCGTTCGCTGAACTGCGGCGGTTCGGGCCCGGACTCGGCCACGGTCAGCGCGCTGGAATGGGTGGCCAAGAACGGCGTGAAACCGGGCGTGGTGAACCTCAGCCTGGTGATGGACACCGTCGGCGTCGGCGACGAGCAGGTCAAGGCGTTGGTGGCCAAGGGTTTTGTGGTCGCGGTCGCGGCGGGCAACAACGGTCAGGACGCCTGCACGGCCAGCCCCGGGCGCACCCCGGAGGCGTTCACCATCGGCTGGATCAACCAGGGCGGCGGCCGCAGCGGTAACTACGGCCGCTGCGTCGACCTGTTCGCCCCTGGCGGCAACATCTACTCCACCGACCACACCGGCGCCTACCGCACCGGCAGCGGCACCTCGATGGCCTCCCCGCACGGCGCCGGTGCGGCCGCCCTGTACCTGGGCGCGAACCCCGGCGCGACCCCGCAGCAGGTCCGGGACGCGTTGGTGGACAACGCCACCCCGAACCTGGTGACCAACCCGGGGGCGGGCTCGCCGAACAAGCTGCTCTACACCGGGTTCATCGGCGGCGGCCCGACCAAGTGCGGGGTCAAGGCCAACGACGAGGACGTGTCCATTCCGGACGCGGGCGCCGCGGTCGGCAGCAGCGTGACGCAGAACTCCTGTGAGGGCAAGGCTTCCGCGACCCTGCCGGTCCGGGTGGACATCGAGCACGGCTACACCGGGGACCTCGCCATCGACCTCATCGGCCCGAGCGGAGCCACCTTCCCGCTGCACCGCGCGGGCGGTGTCGGCGAGGCCGGCGGCGTCCACCAGAGCTTCACCGTGGACGCCTCCCGCGAGGACGCCAACGGCACCTGGCGGCTCTCGGTCCGCGATGTGCTCCGCTTCGACACCGGAACCCTGACCGGGTGGTCGATCACCTTCTGAATTCCCGCCAATCCCCTGCAAGTCAAGGAGCACCATGAGAACAACACGTCTGGTCACCGCCCTGTGCGTGGCGCTGGCCGCGCTGGCCATGCCGGTGACCGCGGCGGCCGAGCCCGCCCCGATCAGCACCGCCGCCGTCCCGACCGATGAGCTCAAACCCGGCGACGCGGGCGCGAACGTCATCAACGGGCAGCGCACCACGGTCAAGGAGAACCCCTTCGTCATCGCGGGTATCCGCGCCGGCGGCGGCGGGCCGCAGGGCCAGTCCTGCACCGCCGCGGTGGTGGGCAAGCGCAAGATCCTCACCGCGGCGCACTGCATGATCGATGCCACCGGCGCCAAGAGCTACATCTACGGCGACGACGACCTGAACACCGCGGGCGATGAGACCTTCCGCACCAAGGTCACCTCCTTCAAGGCGCATCCGCGCTACACCGGCCCGGGCTCCTGGCAGACCGGGTACGACGTCGCGGTGATCACCACCGCGGACGACCTGCCCGTGCCGGAGAGCCAGTGGGCGAAGGTGGCGGGCTCCGGTGACACCGGGCTCACCCAGCCGGACAAGTCCGGCACCGTCTTCGGCTACGGCCGGACCAGCTCCAGCGGCGGCTCCGGCGCGCTGTACAAGACCACGTTGCCGGTCAACGACGCCAAGAACTGCCAGGTCTTCAACGTCCGGGTCAACCCGGATGTGATGGTGTGCACCGGGTACGACAACGGCCGCACCGGGACGTGCAGTGGCGACAGCGGCGGTCCGTACATTGTGGACGGTGTGGTGGCCGGGGTGGTGTCCTGGGGCGCTAGCGGCTGCGACCGTTACAGCGTCATGGCGCGGCTGACCAACGAGATGGGTGACTGGGCCAGGAAGGAGATCGGCGGGCAGCCCGGCGACGGCAAGTTCACCGTTGGCCTCTCACCGTCATCCGGCAAGGTCGAGCCCGGCAAGCACGTCTCGACCAGCGTCACCAGCAAGGCGGGCGACCAGGGTGCGGAGAAGCTGGAGCTCAGCGCCGCCGACCTGCCCGGCGGGGCCACCGCCACCTTCCAGCCCGCCTCGATCACCTCGGGCGAGGTGGCCAAGCTGACCATCGAGACCGCGGCGAGCACGCCGAAGGGCACCCACAAGATCACCGTCACGGCCAAGGGCGGCTCCGGCGCGAAGACCGCCGAGTACACCCTCACCGTCGGCGACGGCGGCGCCACCGACGGCCCGAAGCCCGCGGCCACCCCGAGTTCGGCCACCTCCGGGCCGGGCGGGTTCATCAACACCACGGTCGCCGTCACCGGCGGCAGCGGCACGATCAGCCTCAGCGCCGAGGGCCTGCCCTCGCGGCCGATGTTCATGCCCGCGACGGTCAGCCCCGGCGGCAGTTCGCGGATGAGCGTCGGCGTCCCGTTCCAGACCGGCACCTACAAGATCACCATCACCGCCACCGACAGCGCGGGCAAGTCCGGCAGCACTGAGTTCACCCTCACCGTGCGCTGACCCCCGCGGGCCGGAGCCCGTGCCGCCGCCCGCGGCACGGGCTCCTCCGCACCCGTCGCGACCAGCCATCTCATCCGGATTTCAGCGCACGCTGGGAGGCTGCCGCCGGTAGCACGACGGCTACCGAGAAGGGGGTTCTTCGTGATCAAGAGACTCGGGCGCAGACCGGTGGCAGCGGCGCTGGCCGCCCTCGCCGCGGCGGGTTCGGTGGTGGCGGGCGGCACCGCGCACGCCGCCGACGGCCACGCCGACACCCAGGCGCTGCTCAACGGCTACCAGTCGCACGCCGGGCCGGGCGCGGCGGTGTACGCGGGCAACCGGACCGGTTCCTGGCACCTGAGCGCGGGCACCGCGTCGATCAGCGGGCCCGCGCGGCCGATCCGGCCGGACGAGCACTTCCGGGTGGGCAGCCAGACCAAGACCTTCACCGCCGCGGTGGTCCTGCAACTTGTCGATGAGGGCAAGGTGGCGCTGGATGAGCCGATCGAGCGCTACCTGCCAGGTCTGGTGCAGGGCAACGGTTACGACGGCAACCGGATCACCGTGCGGCAGCTGCTCCAGCACACCGGCGGGGTGGCCAACCCGAACGTGCTGACCTACGCCCAGAACGCCGCCGGACTGCTCAAGCCGGACGGCAGCGTGGAGTTGCGGCCGCTGGTCGAGGTGGGCTTGCGGACCTTCCCGCCGGTGGCCGAGCCGGGCGCGAAGGTGGAGTACTCCAACCTGGGTTACATGATCAACGGGCTGCTGATCGAGAAGCTCACCGGCGTCTCCATCGGCGAGGCGATCACCAGCCGGATCATCAACCGGCTCGGCCTGACCAGGACCACCTTCCCCGGCCCTGGCGACCGCTCGCTGCCCGCGCCGTACCTGTCCGGCTACCGGGGTGTGCGGGCCGGTCCGTTCTTCTTCTGGACCGAGACCACCTCGGCGCCGCTCATCTCCGAGCCGTCCATCGGCAGCCCGGCAGGCGCGGTGCTGTCCAGCATGGCCGATCTGTCCAAGTTCTACCGGGCGGTGGTGGACGGCGGGCTGTTCTCCGCGGCCACCGGGGCGGAGATGCGCCGGATCGCGACCATGCCCAACCCGTCCGACCCGCGCTGGCTCGGCATCGGCCTCGGCGTGCAACAGCTCGCGCTCTCCTGCGGCGGCAATGCCTGGTTCCACAACGGCATCGCCAC
Source organism: Crossiella sp. NPDC003009 (assembly GCF_053591555.1). Lineage (NCBI taxonomy): Bacteria > Bacillati > Actinomycetota > Actinomycetes > Pseudonocardiales > Pseudonocardiaceae > Crossiella > Crossiella sp. NPDC003009. The sequence goes on from NZ_JBSFUA010000017.1 coordinate 81,733, forward strand.
CTCCGGCTACACCTCGCTGACCGCGGTGACCGAGGACGGCAGGCACGCCTCGATGATGACCAACGCCTGGGAGGCCACCTCGATCAAGCCCACCCCGGTGGACGTGATCGAGTCCGCGCTCTGCGGCAGCCGGTGAGGCGTCACGGGGTGGCGGGGTCGCCCGCCACCCCGTGCAGCACCGCCTGCCGCATCCGGCGCAGCTCCGGACCCGGCCGCGCGGCCAGGTCGGCGGCCAGCCGGTCACGCACCCGGTCGAACAGGGCCAGCGCGTCGGCCGGTCTGCCGCCGGCGCTCAGGGCCCGCATGAGCAGTGCGGCCACCGGTTCGTGGTGCGGGTGCACCGAGGCCAGCGCCCACAGCTCGTCCAGGGTCTCGGCGTGCCTGCCCAGGCGCAGCTGGCAGTGCGCCGTGCGCAGGGCGAGGTGCACGCGCCGGTCGGTCAGCCGGAGCCGTTCGGTCTCCGCGAACGGTCCCAGCAGTCCGGCCAGCGGGTCACCGCGGAACAGGGCCAGCGCCCGGCGGTAGGCCCGCACCGCCTCGGCCAGGTCACCCGCGCGCTCGGCCGTGGCCGCCTCCGCCGCGATCCGGGCCAGCCCGGTCAGGTCGAGATCCACCGCGCCGCCGAGGAAGCGGTAGCCGCGCCGGTCCCGTTCGATCACCGGGTCCGCGCCGCGGTGCAGGCATTTGCGCAGCCGGTAGACGTAGACCGGGACCACGTTGCCCAGCGGCGGTTCCAGCCCCCACACCCGGTGCAGCAGCTCGGCCTGGCTGACCAGGATGTCCGGGCGCAGCACCAGCGCGGCCAGCAGGCTCTGCTGCCGGACCGGCCCGAGGTCGAGCGCTTCGGCGCCGTGCCAGGCCCGCACGGGTCCGAGCATCGAGATCCGCAGCCGCGCGGCCTGGACCGGGGCGGCCAGCGGGAGGGTGATGCCGTGGTCGAAGGCGTAGACGATGGCCGCGGCCCGGTCGCGCAGGCCGAGCTTGGCCCGGATGCGCCGGACGTGCTCGGCCACCGCCCGCTCGGTGACCGCGAGCACGCGGCCGATCTCGGCGTCGGTGCGGCCGCGGCCGAGCGCGCGCAACACCTCGCGTTCGGTTCCGGTCAGCTGTTCGGTGGTCAGGCTGGGCACCCGCTGAGCGTGCGGTCAGGTCCGGGCGGCCGACCAGGCCACGGACCGGCCATTTGTGGCCGGTCGCGACTACCGCTTCGGCTGCGGCCTGCGCCCCTGTCGCCGGTACAGCCGCAACGCCTGCCGCCACACGTCACCGGCCGGTCCGGACTCGCCGAGCGCGAGCTGGGCCTCGGCGAGTTTGGCCAGGGTGTTGGCTTCCTCGTAGGTGTTGCCGAGCTCGCGGTACACGGTCAGCGCCTGCCGGTAGTAGTCCAGGGCGTCGGCGTGCCTGCCGGTGTGCTGGGCGATGTAGCCCAGGCTGTCCAGGGTGTAGCCGAGACTGTCCGGCGCTGCGCTGTCCCGATGCTTCCTGAGCAGGGACAACGCGTTCTCGCAGTGCGCGCGGGCCTGCTCGAAGTCGGTCAGCAGGGCGTGGTACCAGCCCACCGCGTTGAGCGCCTGGGCTTCCCGCAGCGGCAGTCCGAGCCCCCGGTACAGCTCCAGCGCGCGGGTGGCGTGCGCCAGCGCGTGCTCGTTGTTCCCCAACTGTTCCCTGGCCCAGGCGAGGGTGTGCTGGGTGTGCGCCTGAGCCAGCGCATCGCCGCTCTGCTCGGCCAGCTCCAGCGCCTGCCCGAGATGCCGCACCGCCTCCTCGTGCTGCCCCGCCCTGGCAAAAGCGTGCCCGAGCAGCCGGTGCCCCCTGGCCCGCGCGGCCAGATCACCCAGCGCCTCGGCCGCGGCCAGCCCGGCCTGCCACAACGCGAGCGCCCCGTGCAGCCGCCCGCGCCGCCGGTGCACCACGTCCAGCGCACCGGCCAGCTGCCACACCAGCAGGTGCCACCCCCGGTCCCCGGCCAACCTGTGCACCGCGGCCAGGTTGCCCTCCTCGGCGTCGAACCAGGCCAGCGCCGCGGCCTCGTCCCGCAGGTGGCTGTCCGCGGCGGGCGGTTCCAGCGGGATCGGCTCGCGGTGCGGGGCCAGCAGCCGGTCCGCGGCGTGCGCGGTGCTCAGGTAGTGCCCGGCCAACGCGGCCTCCCGGTCCGCCTCGCCCGCCGCCAGGCGCTGGGCGTACTGCCGCACCAGGTCGTGGAAGCGGTACCGGCCGGGCACCGGCTGCTGGAGCAGGTGCGCGTCCACCAGCTCTTCCAGCAACTCCTCGGCAGCGACCACCTCGATCCCGGCGAGCGCGGCCGCGGCCCGCCGCTCGATGTCCGGCCCGGGATGCAGCCCCAGCAACCGGAACAGCCGCTGCTGCGCAACCGTGAGCTGCCGGTAGGACAACTCGAACGCCGCGCCCACCCCCGCCAGCCGCCCCTCCCGCAACCGCTCGGTCAGATCCGCCACCGTCCACGCCGGACGCCCGCGCAACCGGGCGGCCGCGATCCGCACCGCCAGCGGCAGGAACCCGCACCATCGCACCAGCTCCGCCACGGCTTCCCGTTGTCCCGCAACACGTTCCGCCCCAGCCACCCGCTCGAACAACACGACCGCGTCCCCGGCGGACAACACGTCCAGCGACACCGCCCGCCCACTGCCCAGTCCGGCCAGTCGCCCCCGGCTGGTCACCAGCGCCAGACACCCGGCCGCCCCCGGCAACAACGGCCGCACCTGCGCCGCGCTCACCGCGTTGTCCAGCACCACCAGCACCCGCCGCCCGGCCAGCTCCGCCCGCCACAACGAGGCCCGCTGATCCAGCCCAGCCGGAATCCGCTCCCCGCCAACCCCCAGCGCGCGCAACAACATCTCCAGCGCCGCCGCCGGATCGGTGGCCTCCCGCTCGCTGGCATGCCCGTGCAGGTCGATGAACAGCGCACCGTCGGGATAACGCCCGGCCAGCCGGTGCGCGACGTGCACGGCGAGCGTGGTCTTGCCCACCCCGGCCATACCGTCGATCGCGTCGATCACCACCGTCCGCGGCCGGCCGTCATCCAGCTCCGCCAGCAGCCGCTCAACCTCCTCGGCCCGCCCGGTGAACTCCGCGGTGTCCCCCGGCAAATCGTTGCGGCCACTGGCAGGCGGCGCGGAATCACCGACGGCCGCGGCCAGCAACCGGCCGCGTTCGGGCGGCACCAGCTCGAGCGCGTCAGCCAGCCGCCGGGCCGTGGACGGCCGGGGATCGGCCCGCTTGCCGGTCTCCAGCCCACCGATGGTGCGCACACCGACCCCGGAACGCTGCGCCAACTGCTCCTGGGTGAGCCCCGCCAGGCCCCTGAACTGCCGCAGCAGCAAGCCGAATCGGCCCGTCACCCGTCACTCCCCCTCCGGCGCGGATCACACCAGGGCGAGGTTAGCGCGCGGAAGAAGGGGAAAATGGAGCAGCTACTCCGTCCCACTCCAACATATAGCGCACCGGGGGCCTTGCGGCAAGACCCCGGTCATGCCGCAGAATCTCCCGCCGTAGCCTCAACCAGCGGAAACGGGAGTACCCAGGTGCGAATGACGGACGCCGACGTGATCATCGTGGGCGCGGGCCCCACCGGGCTGACGCTGGCCGGTGAACTGCGGCTGGCCGGGGTGCGGCCGCTGGTGCTGGAGCGGCAGCCGGAGCTGCGGGACATCCCGAAGGCCGGTGGGCTGGGCGGGCAGATCCTGGAACTGTTGCGCTACCGGGGTGTGCTGGACAAGTTGGTCGCGGCCACCACCGGTCCGCTGCCGCCGCCCCGGTTCCCCTTCGGCGGGGTGCACGTGGACCTCACCCGCCTGCCGGATCCGCCGATGCACGCGCTGCCCCTGCCGCAGGCGCGACTGGAACGGGTGCTGGAGGACCACGCGCTGGAGCTGGGCACCGAGATCCGGCGCGGGCACGAGATGCTCGGGGTGAGCCAGGACGAGCACGGGGTCACCGCGGAGGTGCGCGGGCCGGACGGGCCGTACGAAGTGCGGGGCAAGTACCTGGTGGGCTGTGACGGGCCGCGCAGCCCGGTGCGGGAGCTGGCCGGGATTCCGTTCCCTGGCACCGTCTATCCGGAGGTGAACCGGTTCGCGCACGTGACCTTGCCGGACTCGGTGCGGGTGCTGGCCAACGGCGATCTGGACATTGCCGGGCAGCACCTGATCAGCGCCGGTTTCACCAGGACCGAGCGGGGTGTGTTCGCCTTCGGGCCGCTCTCCCCCGGGACGTTGATGGTCTACACCACCGAGGACGAGTTCACCCAGCCCGAGGACGACGCGCCGATGACGCTGGCCGAGGTCAGCGAGAGCGTGCGCCGGGTGCTGGGTGTTGACCTGCCCATGGGCGAGGCCAGCAGGCTCTCCCGCTACCGCCACCAGGCGCGGCAGGCCGAGCGGTACCGGGACGGGCGGATCCTGCTCGCCGGCGATGCGGCGCACCAGTTCCCGGCCACCGGGGTCGGGCTCAACGCCGGCATGCTGGACGCGGTCAACCTGGCCTGGAAGCTGGCCGCCGTCCTGCAAGGATGGGCTCCGGAGGGGCTGCTGGAGACCTATCACCGCGAGCGCCACTTCGCCGGGGCGCGCACGCTCCAGCACACCCAGGCCCAGGTGGCGTTGCGGCGCGGTCAGGACGCGGCCGCCGACGCGCTGCGGGCGGTGTTCCAGGAACTGCTCGCCGACGAGCCCGCGGCCCGGCGAATCGGCGCCATGATCGCGGGTTCGGACTTCCGCTACCCGCTGCCCGGCGCCGACCGGCACCCCTTGGTCGGCGCCTTCGCCCCCGACCTCGCCCTGCACACCGACCAGGGCGGCACCAGCGTCGCCGAGCTGCTCGCCGCCGCGCGGCCGGTGCTGCTCGACCTGACCGGGCGGGCGGACCTGCACGAGGTCGCCGCGGACTGGCGGCACCGGGTCGACCTGGTCACCGCCAAGAGCGAGGACCGGCCTGCCGACCTGCTGCTGATCCGCCCGGACGCGCACATCGCCTGGGTGGCAGTCACCGACGAGTCCGCGGACACCGCGGGCCCCGCACTGCGCGAGGCGCTCGCCACCTGGTTCGGCGACCCGGCCGCCCGCTGAGCTCGACTAGACGGTGCGCCCGCGCTGCCTCCGCCAGGGGCAGCGCGGCCGCCACTGCCTACTGGAAACCAACTCTGACCACGAGTTTCCCCACCGCGCCGCCGTCCTCCATCAGCTGGTGGGCCTCGCGGATCTCGGTCAGCGCGAACACCCGGTGGATGCGCGCCGGCAGCTTCCCGGCCTCGATCAGTTCCAGGTAGCGCTGGAGGTCCGCCTGCGGCAGGTCACTGCTCTCGCCGCCGTATGCGGTGAGGCGGACGCCGTTGGGCAGGTAGTCCATCGGGTAGAAGTCCGGGATGGTCCACTGGTCGCTGAGCATGCCGGTGAAGCAGACCGTGCCGTGCTTTCCGGTGGCGCGCAAGGTGTCCGGCAGGGTGTTGGTGCCCACCAGCTCCAGCGCCGCGTGCACGCCCTCCGGCCGGATCTCCCTTACCTGGTCGGCGATCCGGCCGTCGTCGATGAGCGGGTGGTCGACGCCCAGGTCCCGCAGCGCGTCCAGCTTGGCCGGGTTCCTGGTGGTGGACAACACTTCCAGCCCGTGTTCCTTGGCCAGCACCGCGGCCGCCACGCCCACCGAGGAGGTGCCGCCGCGGACCAGGAAGCTCTGGCCGGGCTGGATCGCCAGGCCGGTGTGCAGCGAGCCGTGCGCGGTCTGCAGCATCTCCGGCAGCGCGCCGAGGGTGGCCCAGTCCAGGCTGGTCCGCACCGGGATGACGCTGCTCGCGGGCACCAGGGTGTACTCGGCGTAGCCGCCGTCGAAGGCCCGGCCCATGCCGCCCATCATCGCCACCACCGGCTGGCCCGGCTCGAACTCACCGCCCGGCGCGGCATCCACGGTGCCCACGGCCTCAATGCCCGGAATGATCGGAAATACCGGGTTGGCGGCCAATCCAGTGCGCAGGTGCTGCTCGGAACGGTTGAGCCCGAAGGCCTCCACCTTGATCCGCACCCACCCCTCGCGCGCCTCCGGCACCGGCACCTCACGCAGCTGGAGCGCCTCCACCGGACCCGGCCCGGCCAGCACCACCGCACGCATCATCCTCATGCCGTGATGCAACCTGCCCCGGTCCGGAAAAGTTCCCGGACCGGGGCGGATCATTCGATCAGTGCGAGGCCCGCAGCGCGGCGATCACCCATTCGAAAGCGGGCACCGCAGGCCCGGCCGGCCGGGGCGGCCACCCGTTGAGCACGCCCAGCAGGTGCCAGTACCGCTCCACCCTGCGGTCGGTGAAGGTGGCCAGCTGATCGGCCACCCCGGCCCGCTCGGCCGCGGGCAGCTTCGGCGCGATCCGGTCCAGGTACGCCGCGGCCTCCGGCGCGTCCGGCGCGACCCCGGCGGCCAGCGCCGCACCCGCGTGCGCCACCACCAGTTCCGCCGAGATCCCGAAGTCCGGCGACTGCTGCCCGGCCTGCTCGGACCCGGCCACCGCCATCTCCCGGACCCGGCGCTGAAAGTCCTCGTCCCGCACCAGCTCCGCCAGCTCCACCCAGGCGTTGACCTGCTCATCGGTGGGGTCGTCGGGCAGCTCGGCAGGCAGCTGCCGCATGGAGTCCGCGAGCCCAGCCCCGGGTGCCGCCGGGTCGGTGCCGTCGAACGCGCGCTCGACGAACTCGTCCAGTATGCGCTGCCGCTCCCCCGCGGACAGTCGCGCCAGTTCGTGCATGAGTTTCATCTCCTCGGTAGTTCCGCCACGTCGAACGACCGCCCGCAGCACCGCCCGCCGCACCCGCAACGTGCGGATCTCGGCATCCAGCGCGGTCACATGCGTCCGCGCCACATCGGTCACCGTGACCTGCTCGGCCAGCACCTTGGCCACCGTGTCCAGGTCCATCCCCAGCTCACGCAAGGTGCGCACCAGCTCAAGCCGGCCGACCGCGGCCGCGTCGTAGAGCCGGTAACCCCCATAGGACCTGGCGGTGGGCGGCAGCAGTCCACTGTCGGACCAGAACCGGATGGTCCTGGTCGACAGACCGGTGCTGCGGGAGAGCTGTCCGATGGTGAACAGCTCGTCTTCGTCGTTCACGAGGAGCAGCCTGAACCTTCCAGCAGGTGGAAACTCAAGCCCATTCTCACCCCAGACCCCGGCAACTCGCCCGAAACCGGCACTCGACCGGTTTCGAACTCGCGGAGCTGAGCGCTCCAGCTCCAGGCCAGTCGGCTGGTGGCCGGCAGCCTCCGGCCGGCGGCCGCACCAACTTGCGCTCCGCTCGGTCCATGGCAACCGCCGCGCTCGCACCAGTGACGCGGGAACCACCCGCACGCGCGCGTTACCTGCCTGCCCGTCCTGTTCCCGGAACAAGGAGGGTGGCCGCTATGACGGCTCCATCACTATCGGAGACCCCACGCCAGGATGACCGCGATGGGCTGACCGAACTGTTGCGGGTCGCCGGCACGTGGGCTTGAGCGCGAGATTTCATCGTGTTTCGCGCCTGTGGTCCAAGTATGCCCCTTTGGGGCGGTGCGCAGGGGTGCTGAGGACCCCCGCGACACGCCGTCTGCCTCCCGGCGGGAACGCCGGAGAACCGTCCTCTTCAGAACATCGGGTTCGTGTTCGCACGCGCTTCCGGCATCTGCATCATCGCATCCCAGTGCTCAGCCAACTGGCCGTTCTCAACACGATAAATGTCGATAAACCGCCACTCGGCTCCCGCCATTTCGTAGCGCGAATGGAGGATGACGATGTCGCCTTCGGCAACGACATGCTTGAACTCGATTTTTTGCTTTGACACTCCTTGCGAAGAGAGCATTCGCACAAGCGCCTTTACACCCTCCGGACCGTCGGCGATCGTTGGATTGTGCTGCTTGAAATCCTTGCTGAAAAATTCATCGACCGCAGCCGCGTCCAAATCACCAAACGTGCGCTGATACGCCTCGATGGCGATTTCCTTGTTGTCCTGTTCTTTGCTCACGGAAACTCCCATTCTCACTGTGATAAGTATCCCGGCATCGACCTATCTGGTTAAGGTCATGCGGGGGCCGCGGTAGGCCGGTTGAGAACGAGTGCCGGAGAACTGGTTGGCTCTAGGCTGGCACCAGACGATGTCATCGGCGAGCATTGCCGCGACCGTGGCGAAGTCCTTGGCGGACAACACCTCGAAGTACTTGCGGCTCGGTCGACTGCACCATCACCCGTGTCCCTTCGAAGCTCGTTCCCCTGTGGCTCCAATGGTCACCATCAGTGCTCAGTCACCTCAACGTAACCAACAGAGTTGCATGACGCACATCACATCCACAGCGCGAGAGTCCACAGAGGACGATCAGTCGCCGGTGCGGTCGGCCGTGTTTGGCGGCAATCTGGTGCCATGCGCCCCCAGCCTCTCGCCGCTGTGGTTCACAGTGGACGGTGACGACGTGGTCTTCAGCACCGGACGTGACAGCCTCAAGGGACGGCACCTGGCGGCCAACCCTCGCGCGGCGCTGACCGTGGACAGCGACGAGTTCCCGTACGCGTACGTGACCGTCTGCGGCCCGGTTGTCCTGACCGACGATCCGGACGAACTGCTCGAATGGAACACCAAGCTCGCGGAGCGGTACGTCCCCGAGGGCAGGGCGGAGGAGTACGGCAGGCGCAACTCCAGCCCGGACATGCTGGTGTGCCGACTGCGTCTGCAGCGCATCTCGGCCTTCGCCGAGATCGCCTCCTGACCCGCAAGCGCGGCACCGGCCCGAAACGATCCGCGGAAGTTGATTTCACGGAATCAACTTCCGTGGATCTTTGCACGGATTCAGTGACTGCCGGCGTCGTAAGCCTCGCGCGCCGCGAGCACCTCTGCCGTGTGCTCCTCCGCCCATCGGCCCAGCGCCTGCAGCGGCACGTGCAAGGTGCGCCCGAGTGCGGTCAGCTCGTACTCGACCCTGGGCGGCATCTCCGCGTACTCGTGCCGCGCGACGATCCCGTCACGCTCCAGGTCCCGCAGGGTCTCGGTGAGCACTTTCGCACTGATCCCCTCGACCACCGCACGCAGGTCGCGGAAGCGCAGGCCGTCGCCACGGCCGAGCGCGATCACCACCATGGCCGTCCACTTGTTGTCCATGCGCGCCAGCGAGGTGCGCGTCGACCAAATCGCCGTCGAGGCGGCCCACCTCGGATTCTGCGACAAGGGCCACATCCACTCATTGGTTACGTTGAGGTGACCGGTTACCAGCGGTGAGCATAGGACAGCACCAACGACAGCGCACGCGGAGGCGAGTACGGTTGTCAACTACCCGTACGTGACCGACAGGGAGCAAGAATGGCCGAGCACCCCGAGTTCAACGTGCTCACGGCAACCTGCCCGTCACGTACCTCGCTCGCCCGCATCACCAACAAGTGGACGGCCATGGTGGTCTCCGCGCTCGGCGACGGCAGACTGCGGTTCTCCGACCTCCGCTCCGCCGTGGACGGCATCAGTGGCAAGGTCCTCACCGGCACACTGCGGGAGCTGGAGCGGGACGGCCTCGTCAGCCGCCACGTGTTCGCAGAGGTTCCACCGCGGGTCGAGTACGAGCTGACCTCGCTCGGGCACACCCTGCACGCACCGCTGCGCGCGCTGGGGAACTGGGCCGAGGAGCACCTCGAGAAAGTGCTCACGGCCCGCGAAGCCTACGACCACCGTCGCTGACCACCGGTGCGAACGGACAGACCACCGGCCTGAGTTCACCGCGAAGACCTCCACGCAGCTCACGTCCGGCACGGGTGATCGACTGTCCACTGTGTATAGTTTCCTTGGAAGCAAGTTCTGTGGAATACCCATGGAACCGTAGCCGGATGAGAGGCGCTCATGGGCGACGACGATCAGCCTTTGGCGATCGAGGTGCGCGGGGCACGGGTGCACAACCTCCGCGATGTCGACGTCACAGTGCCGCTGCGCAAGCTCGTCGCACTCGCGGGGGTGTCCGGGTCCGGCAAGTCCTCCCTGGCGATGGGGGTCCTGTACGCGGAAGGGTCCCGGCGCTACATCGAGGCACTGTCGACGTACACGCGCCGGCGGATCTCACATGCCCCGCGAGCGGCCGTCGACAGCGTCAGGCACGTCCCGGCCGCGCTCGCCCTGCGGCAGCGCCCAGGCGTTCCCGGTGTGCGCAGCACGTTCGGCACCTCCACCGAACTGCTGAACATCCTGCGCCTGCTGTACTCCCGGCTTGGTTCCCACTGCTGCCCGAACGGCCATCGCCAGCAGCCGACCATCGACGTCGCGCTCAACCTCAACCTGACCTGCCCGGTGTGCGATGTCTCGTTCTACCCGCCGGGCGCGGAGTCGTTCGCCTTCAACTCCGACGGCGCGTGCCCGCACTGCACGGGAACCGGAGTCGTCCGCGAGATCGACGAGGAACGTCTCGTCCCCGACCCGTCCCTCAGCATCGCGGACGGAGCCGTTGCCCCGTGGTCCATGTTCGGGCTGACGGTGATGCCGCAGGTTGTCGCGGAGTTCGGGGTACGCGCCGACGTGCCGTATGCGGAGCTGACCGCGCAAGAGCGCGACGTCGTGATGCACGGTCCGGCGGAGAAGCGTCACATCGCCGTCCCGTCCAAGAACGGCAAGCTGTTCGAGCTGAACTTCACCTACCGCAACGCCCGGCAGGCCGTGCAGGAGGCTTTGGACAACGCCACCAGCGAGCGCGGGCTGAACCGGGTGAACAGGTTCATCAGCACCCAGGTGTGCCCCACCTGCCACGGCACGCGACTCAGCGAACAGGCGCGAGCGTCCCAGGCCGACGGGATCAACCTCGCCGAGGCCACCGCCAAGACCCTCGACGAACTGACCTCCTGGGTGCCAGGGATCGAGAGCACCTTGCCGCGGGACATGGTCCCGATGACGAGGAGCATCACCGCCCAGCTGCTGCAGACCGCGCGTCGGCTGGTCGACCTGGGCCTGGGCTATCTCAGCCTCGACCGGGCGTCGTCGACGTTGTCCACCGGTGAGCGGCAACGTGTCCAGCTCGCGCGCGCGGTGCGCAACGAGACGACGGGTGTGCTCTACGTTCTCGACGAGCCCTCGATCGGCCTGCATCCATCCAATGTGGACGGACTGCTGGGGGTGATGCGGGACCTGCTGAAGGACGGGAACTCCGTCGTCCTCGTCGACCACGACGTCCAGGTGCTGCGCGAGGCCGACTGGCTCATCGAGATCGGCCCCGGCTCCGGCACCGACGGCGGACGCGTCCTGGCCACCGGCGAGGTGGCCACCCTCGCCGAGAACCCGCAGTCCCTCCTGGGCGGCTTTCTCGCCAGGCGGGAACCGGTTGTCGTCCGCCCCCAGCCAGACGACGACGAGGTGTTCGACCACGGTCGCATCCACCTCGCGACCACCCCGTTGCACACGGTTCACGCCCTGGACCTCGACATCCCGCGGGGTCGCCTGACCGCGGTGACCGGCGTGTCCGGATCGGGAAAGACCACGCTGATCCTCGAAAGCCTCGTCCCGGCACTCGAAGCGGCAACCTCCGGCGGCAGGCCTCCCGCCTGGGTCAGGACGGTGGACGCCGGGGGAATCGGCCGGGTGAACGTCGTCGACGCCACCCCGATCGGCGCCAACGTCCGCTCCACCGTGGCCACCTACAGCGGCGTTCTCGACGAGCTGCGACGTGCCTACGCGGCCACACCCACGGCGCGCGAGCACGGGCTGGCCGCAGGCGACTTCTCCTACAACACCGGATCGCTGCGGTGTCCCCGCTGCGAAGGCACCGGCCAGGTGTCGCTGGACGTGCAGTTCCTCCCCGACGTCGACATCGGCTGCCCGGAATGCGAAGGCTCCCGCTACGCCCCGGCGGCGAGCGAACACCGGCGAGCCTCCCCTGGTGCGGAAGAGATCTCCCTGCCCGGCCTGCTCGCCCTCACCGTCCGGCAGGCGGTCGGACAGGTCCAGGACATGCGCCGGGTCCGGAACCGGCTGGAGACGCTCATCGACCTGGGGCTGGGCTACCTCACCCTCGGCGAAGCCACGACCGCGCTGTCCGGCGGAGAGGCGCAACGCCTGAAGCTCGCCTCCGAGCTCGACCGCGACCAGACCGACGCCCTCTTCGTCCTCGACGAACCCAGCGTCGGCCTGCACCCCCTCGACATCCGCACGCTCCTGTCGGTAATCCAGCGCCTCACTGGCAAGGGCGCCACCGTCATCGTCATCGAACACGACCTCGACATGATCGCCAATGCCGACTACGTCGTCGACATGGGCCCCGGCGGCGGAACCGCCGGTGGCATGATCGTCGCCACCGGAACACCGCGACGCCTCGCCCGCGATCCCCACAGCCTCACCGCCCGGTACCTCCGCGAACACCTCGCGCCTCAGAGGACAGCCAGCTGAGGGCCGCCTCGACATCTGACGAAGCACCGTCAGGTGGTGGTGGGGTGCGGATTGCTGAGCGTGGACCGAGCGGACGAACACGTTCCGGCTGGTGGTCAACGTGGAGGGGGCACGCCGAGTGCGTCGAGTCGCGTCTCGGCGCGCCGCAGCTCGTGCAGCCGGCGGCCGCAGTGCCGGAGGTGCGTCGCCACGAACAGGTCGAGGAAGTTCGCTAACCCGGTGCGGTCCACGTCGCTCAGCGCCTCGTAGAGCTCGGCGCGGACGCCATGCACCTCGGCCGCGACCAGACACTCGACTGCGAGCGCCAGTGCCGCGGCATCGCCGGCACGGGCTTGTTCGAGAGCACGCACCGATGCGCCGAAAGGCCACCCTCGCCGACCACGAGCAGACGCTGGGCGCGGAGCACCCGCTGACGGCGACCGTGCGCGCCAACCTGGGACCGCTGCAACGGCGCTGACCAGCAGCTACCGCAGCCACTCGGTCAGCTTGGCGTAGTCGGCGCCGGTGAGGCCGTGCCGCGGGTCGACCCGGTGCAGCAGCGCGGTTCCCGGGTGGTGGGCGGACACCCAGGCGCGGTCGGGGGCGGTGATCTCGTCGTCGACCCAGGCGAACGCGCGTCCGGCGGCGAAGGTGACCAGGGCGCGGGTCTTCCAGTGCAAGCCGGTTCGCTCGTCTTGTTCGTCCACATCGGACGGTTCTGGCCAGTCGACCACCGGGAGTCGCGGCAGTCCGAGCAGCGGTGTGAGGCACTCGTTGGCCTCTTCCATCCAGGTCGTGGCCCAGACCAGTTCGCAGGGCAGGGCGGCGAGGCGGGGGCCGTGCGCGGGGTTGAGCCTGGACAGCAACGGGTTCGCCGGGGCTTGCGGGCCGGTCGGGTATGTCGGGTAGGACTGCCCGCCGAACGGGATGAGGGGGCCGTCGACGTCGAGGAACAGCAGCGGAGGTGGTGCGGCGCCGGTCACGGACGCACGATAGCGAGGTCAGGCGGCGCGGGGTGTGGCCCGGAGGAGTTGGGTGAGGAACTCGGTGTTGCTGGGGGTGGCCCGCAGGCCGTCCAGGAGCTTGTCCACCGCCTGGTGGGGTTCGCAGGTGTGCAGGGCGCGGCGCAGGGCGCGGGTGGCCGCGATTTCCGTTGCGGAGCACAGGATCTCGTCCTTGCGGGTGCCGGTGCGGCGGATGTCGACCGCGGGGTGGCGGCGCTGGTTGGCGACGCCTCGGTCCAGCACGAGCTCGGCGTTGCCGGTGGCCTTGTACTCCTCGAAGATCAGGTTGTCGCCCGCGGAGCCGGTGTCGATGAGGGCGGTGGCGAAGATGGTGAGGGAGCCGCCCTGCTCGATCGCCCTTGCCGCGCCGAGGAACCGCTTCGGCGGGGTGAGCGCGGCGGCGTCGATGCCGCCGGAGAGGATGCGGCCGGAGGCGGGCGCGGCCAGGTTGTAGGCGCGGCCCAGGCGGGTCAGGGAATCCAGTAGCACCACCACGTCCTGGCCCAGTTCGACCAGGCGTTTGGCGCGTTCGATGGCGAGCTCGGCCAGTGCGGTGTGCTCGCGGGGCGGCTGGTCGAAGGTGGCGCCGATGACCTCGCCGGGCACGGTGCGGGCGAAGTCGGTGACCTCCTCGGGGCGTTCACCGACCAGGACCGCCATCAGGTGGCATTCCGGGTGGTTATGACTGATCGCGTGCGCGATCGCTTGCAGCACCGTGGTTTTGCCCGCTTTGGGTGGGGCCACGATCAGCGCGCGCTGGCCCTTGCCGACCGGCATGAGCAGGTCGATCACCCTGGTGGTCAGCGCCTGCGGGGTGGTTTCCAGGCGCAGGCGGTCGCGGGGGTGGATGGGGGTCAGGTCGGTGAAGGCCGGGCGGGTGGCGGCGCGCAGCGGGTCCTGGCCGTTGACCGTCTCGACCTGGGTCAGGCGCAGCTTCCCGTTTCCGGCTGGCTGCGCGACTCCGGTGACGAGGTCGCCTCGGCGTAGCTTGCAGGCACCGGCGATGGCTTGGGGGACAAGGACATCCTCGGGGGTGGGCAGGTAGGAGTGGTTGCGGAGGTAGCTGCGGTTGTCCTGGGTGTCGAGCACCCCGGACACCGTGAAGGTGTTGTCGGACATGGGGTTTCTTTCCGTGAGTGGGTTCGCCGGGGAAGGCGGGTAGCCACGTCCGGCGAGGGGGGAATCGTGAAATCGGAAACCGGCTGTTGGGGGACGACTGTCCAGAACCCGCGAGCGGTAGACGTCTTCACGGTAGCAGACCGCGCGCGGCTCGCCCAGTGAGTTGTCCCACGGCACCCCCAAGCCCAGGTCAGGAGCGGACCGCCCGGTCCGGACGCGGCGCGGTCGCGGCGTGCGGCCGTCGGCGGAACCACATCGTCCACGCCACCAGCAGCCCGATCGCGGCCAGCTCGATCACCTGGCTGAGCCCGGCCATCACCTCGATCGGCAGCCGGTAGACCAGCACCGCCCTGACCGCGGAGGCAGCCAGCAGGCCGCCGCCCCAGACCACGGTCAGCAGCAGGAACAGGCGGCGGAACGCGGGTTCCGCGGCAATGCGCTGGTCCCAGTCCTCGGTGCCCGTGCCGCGCATGCGTTTGGCGACGTGGAAGAGGGCGGGCCGGGTGGTCAGGCAGGTGCCGAGGAAGACCAGCGCGACCGCGGTGGTGATCAGCGGTTCGCGCAGCAGCATGAGCCGGGGATCGCTGGTCAGCAGGGCGGCGATGAGGCTGAGCAGGCTGGTCAGCAGCATGAGCAGGACCAGTGGCTCGACCCGGCGGCGGATGCAGAGCAGGTATCCGGCGCGCAGCCCCACCGCGATGGTGCCGGCCAGCAGGCAGGTCAGGTTGTCGAAGCCGAACAGGCGGGCGGTGTAGAAGGTCAGCGGGGACAGGCCGATGTCCAGCACCAGTCCCAGCAGCCAGGTGAACCGGTTGCGCGGCATGGTCACCACCCCACCGGCAGGCAGTCGAGGCCGAAGACCTGCGCCTGCTGTTTGTAGCGCAACTCCGCCGAGGTCAGGTGCAGCGTGGGCAGCCGGGTGAGCAGGCGGGTGAAGGCGATCTCCAGCTCGGCGCGGGCCAGGTGCGCGCCGATGCACTGGTGCGGTCCGTGCCCGAAGGCGAGGTGGTGCCGGGCCGGGCGGGCCGGGTCGAACTCGTCGGGGCGGTCGAGGAACTCGGGGTCCCGGTTGGCGGACAGGCCGAGGGTGAGCACGCCCTCCCCCGCCCGGATCAGCCTGCCGCCCAGCTCGACGTCGGCGGTGGCGACCCTGGCGGCCACCGTGTCGGCGACCGAGTGGAACCGGAGCAGTTCCTCGACCACCGCGGGCATACGCCGGGGATCTTCGCGGAGTTCCCGGCACAGCTCAGGTTCACCGAGCAGGGTGAGCAGGCCAAGGGAGATCATGTTCGCGGTGGTCTCGTGGCCGGCGACCAGCAGGATCAGCAGCATGCCCACCGCGCCGGGCCTGCTCAGCCTGCCCTCGGCGACCGGCCCCGCAGCGAGCCTGCTGATCAGGTCCCCGGCCGGATCGCGCTGTTGCCGCTCGAACAGCGCGTCCAGGTAGTCGAACAGCTCCCCCGTGGCCGCGCCCGACTCCTCGGCGCTGCTGGCCTGGCTCAGCGCGATACGGGTCCGCGACTCGAAGAACTCGTGGTCGGCATAGGGCACTCCGAGCATCCGGCAGATCACCAGCGAGGGCAGCGGCAGTGCGAACGCGGACACCAGGTCTGCCTCCGGCCCACTCGCTTCCAGGTCGTCGATGAGCCGGTCGGCCACCTGTTCGATTTCCGGCCGCAGCGCGGTCACCCTGCGCACGGTGAACTCGGCGTTGAGCATCCGCCGGTACTCCCCGT
Source organism: Crossiella sp. NPDC003009 (assembly GCF_053591555.1). Lineage (NCBI taxonomy): Bacteria > Bacillati > Actinomycetota > Actinomycetes > Pseudonocardiales > Pseudonocardiaceae > Crossiella > Crossiella sp. NPDC003009. The sequence continues at coordinate 97,939 of NZ_JBSFUA010000017.1, forward strand.
GCTCGGGCGGATCGGTGTCCAGGAACGGCCGCCGCCGCGCGGGTGGGCGCTCGCCCTGGCGTCTGCGGGGAAAGCCGGGGCGGGTGGCGTCGATGCTGAAGCGCGGGTCGGTGAGCACTGTGCGCACGTCGGCGTGCCTGCTGACCAGCCAGACCCGGTCGCCGCTGGGCAGGGTGGCCCTGGCGACCGGATCATCGGCCCGCAGCCGGGCGTACTCCGGTGGTTCGGTGTGCGGGCAGGTGCGCGGGATCGGGAGTTTCACGTCTGCGACGGTAGGGACGGGCCGGGTGGAGTTGCCTCGGCGCACGGGTGGGTTCGCTCAGCCGGGGATCTCCACCCCGGGGTGGAGGGCGGCCGCGGTGGCGGTGCCGGTGAGGTCGGCGACCCGGCCCTGGAACAGGATCCGGCCGCCGTGCCTGCCCGGGCCGGGGCCGAGGTCGATCAGCCAGTCGGCGCGGCGGATCACGTCCAGGTTGTGTTCGATGACCAGCACGGTGTGGCCTTGTTCGACCAGGTCGTCCAGCACGGAGAGCAGGTTGTCGATATCGCTCAGGTGCAGGCCGGTGGTGGGTTCGTCCAGGACGTAGAGGGTGGGCTCGGTGGCCTCGCGCAGCTCCTTGGCGATCTTGACGCGCTGGCACTCACCACCGGAGAGGGTGGTCAGCGGCTGGCCGAGGCGGAGGTAGCCGAGGCCGACCTGGTCCAGGTGGCGCAGGGAGCTCGCGATCGCCGGGTCGGTGAGGCGGTGGATGGCCTCGGTGATGGTGAGCTCGTCGATATCGGCGATGGACAGTCCGTCCACCTTGTGCCGCAACACTTCCGGCGTGAAGCGGCGGCCGTGGCAGGTCTGGCAGACCGTCTCCTGGCCGTCCAGGAACGCGAGGTCGGTGTAGATCACGCCCAGGCCTGCGCAGTCGGGGCAGGCGCCCGCGGAGTTGGCGCTGAACAGGGTGGCGGGGACGTTGTTGGTGCGGGCGAACAGTTTCCGGATGGGGGTGGCGATGCCGGTGTAGGTGATGGGGGTGGAACGGCGGTTGGTGCTGACCGGTTTCTGGTCGATGACGATGGCCTGGTGCTGGGCCAGCAGCTCGGCGGCCAGGCTGGACTTGCCCGACCCGGCCACGCCGGTGAGCACGGTCAGCACGCCGGTGGGAATGTCGGCGGTGACGTTGTCCAGGTTGTTGCGGGTGGCGTTGGCGATGGTGAGGTGCCCGCGCGGGTTCCGGGGCTGGGTCTTGATCGGGCGCGGCCGGCGCAGCGCGGTCGCGGTGGGGGTGCTGGCCTGCTGGAGTTCGGCGAAGGTGCCTTGGAAGACCAGGGTTCCGCCGTGTTCGCCCGCGTGCGGGCCGATCTCGATGATCTGGTCCGCGATGGCCATCACCTCGGGGTCGTGCTCGACGACGAGGACGCTGTTCCCCTTGTCCCGCAACTGTTTGAGCAGGGTGGTCATCGCGGCCACGTCGTGCGGGTGCAGGCCGACGGTGGGTTCGTCGAAGACGTAGAGCATCTCGATCAGGCTGCTGCCCAGGTGTTTCACCGTCTTGATGCGCTGGGACTCACCGCCGGAGAGGGTGGTGGTGGCGCGGCCCAGGTGCAGGTAGCCGAGGCCGATGGTGACCATCGCGTCCAGGCGATCCCGCAACGCATCCAGAACGGGCCGCACCGTTGGATCGGTCAGTTCCGCCACCAGGTTGGCCAGTTCGCTGATCTCCATCCTGGCCAGCTCGCCGATGGTGTGGCCGCGCACGGTAGCGGTGCGGGCCGCCTTGTTCAGCCGGTCGCCGTGGCAGTCCGGGCACCGCGCGGCGCGGGTGAACCGGGCCAGCGTCTCCTTCTTGCGGTCGGAGAGGTCGTCGCTGGTGTGCAGGTGGATCCGCTCGAACCGCTCCACCACGCCCTCGTAGTCCTTGGGCGGCTTTGTCCCCAGCCGAGCGGCATGCTCGCCGCCGTAGAGCAGCGCGTCCCGCTCGGCCTGGCTCCACTCGCGCAACGGGGTGTGCACGTCGAAAGCGCCGATGTCGGCGTACTGGGAGTACCAGTAGCCGCCATTTCCGAAGCCGGGCAACAGGATCGCGCCCTCGGCCAGCGAGCGGTCCAGGTCGAGGAAGCGGTCCACCGCGCTGGCCACCACCTCGCCGAGGCCGGAGCAGGTCTCGCACATGCCTGCCTGGTCGTTGAAGGAGAAGTGGTTCGACTCGCCCACGTGCGGGGTGCTCAGCCGGGAGTACAGCAGGCGCAGGTAGGTCCAGGCGTCGGTGATCGTGCCCACCGTGGAGCGGGCGTTGCCGCCGAGGCGGCGCTGGTCGATCACCACCACCGGGGACAGGCCGTCGATCTGGCCGACCTCGGGCCTGGTCCACTTCGGCAGCCGGTTGCGGGTGAACGGCGGGAAGGTCTCGGTGAGCTGGAAACCGGCCTCGGCCGCGATCGTGTCGAACACCAGGGAGGACTTGCCGGAGCCGGACAGGCCGACGAACACCACCACCTGCCCGCGCGGCACGTCCACATCGAGCGACTTCAGGTTGTTGGTCCGGGCGTCCCGGATGCGGATGGTCGACATGGCCGCCACGCTAGGAGTAGATGTGGCCAGAAACTGACCGCGATTCACGGGAGAATGTCGGCATGGCGGATGTGTTGCACCGGATGCTCTCGCTGCTGGCCGAGCTCCAGACCGGCCGGGCGTTCACCGGCGAGGAGCTGGCCGCCCGGCTCGCGGTCGCCCCGCGCACGCTGCGCAGGGACGTGGATCGCCTGCGGAGCTACGGCTACCCGGTGGAGACCCAGCCGGGGCCGGGCGGCTACTACCGGCTGGCCGCCGGGCGGGCCATGCCGCCGCTGCTGCTGGACGACGACGAGGCCATCGCCACCCTGCTCGGCCTGGCCGCGCTGGCCGCCGTCGGCCAGGCCAGCGAGGGCAGCGTGGACGACGCGGCCACCCGCGCCTACGGCAAGGTCGACCAGTACCTGCCCAAGCGGCTGCGACCCCGCGCGGCAGCGTTGCGCGCCAGCCTGGAGACCACCGCCACGCCCGCGCCGAGCACCAGCGCCGAGACGATGAGCACGCTGGCCGAGGCCATCCACCACAACCACCTGGTGTCCTTCGGCTACACCGGCGCGAACGGAACCGCCAGCACCCGCCGGGTGGAGCCGCACCGCCAGCTGCACTTGCACCTGCGCTGGTACCTGCTGGCCTGGGACACCGACCGGGCGGACTGGCGGGTCTTCCGCATCGACCGCATCACCGAGCCGAGGGACCTGGGCCGGACCTTCACGCCCCGGCCGCTGCCCGCCGGCAGCGGGATTGACTATGTGCGCCAAGGCATGCAGCGGCAGCGGCAGCGCGTGGTGCTCACCGTCGACGCGCCGCTGGACGCGGTGGCGGATGCGTTCAAGTACCAGGACGTCGAGCTCAGCCCGCTCGCCGAGGGCACCAGAGCGGTGCTGTTCCTGGACTCCTGGCAGTGGCTGGTGCAGGGCCTGGCGTTCCTGGACGCGGACTTCACCATCCACGAACCGGCGGAGTTTCGCCAGGCCTGCCAACGGTTCGGCGCGCGGCTCAGGTGAGCGGTTTGCCGCCGGTGACCGCCAGCACCTCCCCGGTGATGTAGCTGGACTCCTGGGAGGCGAAGAACACGTAGGCCGGAGCCAGCTCGGCAGGCTGACCGGCGCGGCCCATCGGGGTGTCGCCGCCGAAGGAGTCCACCTTCTCCTCAGGCATGGTGGCCGGGATCAGCGGTGTCCAAATAGGACCGGGAGCCACCGCGTTGACCCGGATGCCTTGCTCGATCAGGTCACTGGACAGCGCCTTGGTGAAGGTGACGATGCCGCCCTTGGTGGTCGCGTAGTCCAGCAGCTCGGCGGAGGGCTGGGAGGCCTGGATGGAGGCGGTGTTGATGATGGCGCCGCCGGGTGGCATGTGCGGCACGGTGGCCTTGCACAGCCAGAACATCGCGTACAGGTTGGTCTTGAGCACCCGGTCGAACTGCTCGGTGCTGATGCCGAGGATGCCTTCGTCCTGGGACATCTGGTAGGCGGCGTTGTTGACCAGCACGTCGATCCGGCCGAACTCCTGCACCGCCCGAGCGACCAGGTGCCCGCAGTGCTCCTCGGACTGGATGTCCCCCGGCACGCACACCGCCTCGCGACCGGCCTCGCGCACCAGCTCGGCCGTGCTCTGCGCGTCCTCTTCCTCCTCCGGCAGGTAGGACAGCAGCAGGTCCGCGCCCTCGCGGGCGAAGGCGATGGCCACCGCGCGGCCGATGCCGGAGTCGCCGCCGGTGATCAGCGCCTTGCGGCCGGCCAGCCGGGCGCTGCCGCGGTAGGTGCGCTCGCCGTGGTCGGGTTCGGGGCCCATGGCCTCGCCGGTGCCGGGGTGCGACTGCTCCTGGCCCTGCTGCTGCCCTGGGCGCGGGTACTGGGTGCGCGGGTCCTGCTGGGTGTACTGGTCCTCGGCCATGCGGTGGTCTTACCCCGTGTTCAGCCGGCCAATCCCAGGTAGTCGCTCAGTTGGGTGGCCGCGCGCAGCATGGCCAGGCCCTGCGCGGTGAGCTTGCGCTGCCAGTCCTCCAGCGCCCCGGCCAGGCTGTCGGTGCCGCCCGCGGTGCGGATCTGGCGCACCACGGTGGCGATGTGCGCGAGGGGGTAGCCGCCGCGGCGGAGCAGGTGGGCCAGTTCGGCGTCGCGGCGGTCCTCGGCGGTGTAGACCCGGTAGCCGGTGGCCGGATCCCGTGCTGGGGTGAGGATTCCGGCCTGTTCCCAGTTGCGCACGGTGGCCGGGGTGACGCCGAGCTGGTGGGCGAGCTCGCCGATGCTGCGCGGCCCGGGTGACGGCGGAGCGGCGGGTTGCCCGGTCAGGTGGGCGACCGCTTCGCGCACCGCGGCCAGGGTTTCCTGGTCGCGCAGGGACTGGCTGTGGCCGCGGTGGATGGTCAGCAGCACCTCGTTGAGCTCGCCGTGGTGCACCGTGCGCATGATCTGGCCGCCGAGGGCGTGCCCGTAGGCGCCGACCAGGGCGAGGTAGGCGCGCAGCGCGGCGGCGTGCCGTTGCGTGTAGATCCGGTAGCCGCTGGCGGTGCGCTCGGCGGGCGGCAGGAAGCCGTCGCGCTCGTAGTTGCGTACCGCCTGGGTGGACAGGCCGTGCTCCCGCGCGAGGTCGGCTGGTCGTAGGGTTCTCACCGGTTTGAGACTTTACCGCAGCAGCTCCGAGGCCAGCGCGCTGGAAGTTTCAACCGGTCTTTCAAAGTTACGATTGAGACCCATGAGTCAGGACATTAGAGACTTCGTGACCACTGCCGAGCTGGTGGCGCTGGGCGAGCCGACGCACCAGGAACCGGCCTTCGGGTATCTGCGCAACGAGCTCTTCGCCCAGCTGGCCGCGCACGGCTTCCGCTCGATCGCGCTGGAGACCTGCCGGGTGGCCGCCCTCGCGGTCAACGACTTCGTCCAGGAGGGCGTCGGCACCCTCGATTCGGTGCTGGCGGAGGGCTTCACGCACAACTTCGGCGAACTGGCGGCCAACCGGGAGCTGGTGGCCTGGATGCGCGAGTACAACGAGGGCAGGCCGCCCGCGGACCGGCTGGCCTTCCACGGCTTCGACGCCGCGATGGAGACCTTCAGCGTGCCCAGCCCCCGGCGCTTCCTCGAGCACGCCCGCGACTACCTGGGCCTCGACCTCGACTTCGCCGGTCTGCTGGGCGCGGACGAGCAGTGGAGCGACACCGCGGCGGTGATGGATCCGGACCAGTCGCCGGGGGCCACCGACGAGGCGGCGCGGGCGCGGGTGCTCGGCGACGAGCTGCTCACCATGCTGGACCAGTGCGCCCCGGGGTTGATCGCGAGGACCTCGCGGGCGGCCTGGGTGCGGGCGCGCGTCCACCTCACCGCCGGTCTGGACCTGCTGCGCTACCACTACCTGGCCGCGCAGCAGATCGAGTCCAACGAGCGGTGGGGCCGGCTGAGCGCCACCAGGGACACCTTCATGGCGCGCAACATCCTGGACATCCGCGGCCTGGAGGCGCGGCGCGGCGGGACCCTGCTCGGCGCGCACAACCTGCACCTGCAGACCCGCCAGAGCCACCTGGCCATGGGGCCGTTGAACATTTCCTGGCTGTCCGCGGGCGCGATGGTGGCCGCGCTGACCCAGGAGCGCTACACCTTCGTGGCCGGGAGCCTGGGCCGCAGCGCCAAGATCGGCCTTGGCGAGCCGCATCCGGACACCTACGAGGCCGAGCTGCAGGAGCGGTTCGCCACCTGGGGCCTGACCAAGGCCGAGGCGATCGCACCGGCGGAGGTCCGCACCGACATGACGCCGCAGCAAGGCTACTTCCCGCTGGATGAGTTCAACCTGGGCGGCGCCGCCGCGGTGCTGCACATCAGCGACGGCGCCGCGGTCGGGTCATAGCGTCGGCACCACCATCGGGGTGCCGGTCACCGGGTCCGGCACCACGATGCTGGGCAGGTCGAAGACCTCCTTGAGCAGCGCGCTGTCCACCACCTCGGCCGGGGCGCCCTCGGCGACCACCCTGCCCTCCTTCATCGCCACCAGGTGGTCGGCGTAGCGGCAGGCCTGGTTGATGTCGTGCAGCACCGCCACGATGGTCCGGCCTTCCTCCCGCAGCCGGGCCAGCAGGGTGAGCAGCTGGTACTGGTGGGTGATGTCCAGGAAGGACGTGGGCTCGTCCAGCAGCAGGTAGGGCGTCTGCTGGGCGAGCACCAGGGCCACCCACACCCGCTGCCGCTGGCCGCCGGAGAGCTCGTGCACACCCCGTTCGGCCAGCTCGGCCACCCCGGCGGCGGCCATCGCCTCCGCGACCGCCCGATCGTCCTCTCTGGACCAGGTGGACAGCAGGGACTGGTGCGGGAAGCGGCCCCGGCCGACCAGCTGGCGGACCTTGATGTTCTCCGGGGTCACCGGGTCCTGCGGCAGGAAGCCGAGCGAGCGGGCCAGCGCCTTGGCCGGGTAGGCGCCCACCTCGCGGTCGTCCAGGCGCACCGCGCCCCCGGCCGGGCGGAGCAGCCGGACGAAGGCGCGCAGCAGGGTGGACTTGCCGCAGGCGTTGGGGCCCACGATGGCGGTGAACTTCCCGTCCGGGATGTCCAGGTCCAGCCGGGTGGAGACCACCCGCTCGCCGTAGCGAAGGGTGAGTTCCCGTGCGTGCAGGCGTGCGGTCACGCGCGCCTCACCTCCCTGGTGAGCAGCCAGATCAAGTAGCAGCCGCCGATCGCGCTGCTGAGCACGCCGACCGGCAGCGCGACCGGGGCGAGCAGCAGCTGGGCGAGCAGGTCCGCGCCGAGCAGCAGCACCGCGCCGGTCAGCGCGGCGGGCAGCAGCGGCACGCCGGGCGAGCGGGCCAGCCTGCGGCCGATCTGCGGGGCGGCCAGCGCGATGAACACGATCGGCCCGGCCACCGCGGACACCGTGGCCGTGCAGCCGACGCCGATGAGCACCACCAGCAGCCGCAGCCGGGACACCCCGACCCCGGTGGTGGCCGCCAGGTCCGCGCCCAAAGCGTGCTGCTGCAAGGCATGGGACTGGGTGGCCAGCACCGCGACCAGCACCGCGACCACCGCGAACGGCAGCCACACCTGCGGCCAGCCGATGCCGTTGAGCGAACCGGCGTGCCAGCCGACCGCGGCGATGGCCACCTCCAGCTCGGCGCGCAGCACGATCCAGGAGTTCAGCGCCGCCGCCATCGCGTTCATCGCCACGCCGATCACCACCAGCCGCAGCCCGGACAGCCCGCCGCGGCTGGCCAGCAGGTAGATCAGCCCGGCCACCAGCAGCGCGCCGCAGACCGCGCTCACCGCGCGCTGCGCCGAGGTGCCGGCCAGCACGGTGATCGCGAACAGCGCGCCGGTGTAGGCGCCGCTGTCCAGGCCGAGCACGTCCGGGCTGCCCATCGGGTTGCGGGTGATGTTCTGGAAGATCGCCCCGGCCAGGCCGAGCGCGGCCCCGAACACCAGTGCCGCCAGCACTCTCGGCAGCCGCCAGTCCCTGATGACCACGATGGAGTCGCCCGTTCCGGCCAAGGCGGCGAACACCTGGGCCGGGCTGGACCAGGACGCGCCGAGGCACAGCCCGAGCAGGCCGAGGCCGAGCATCGCCACGACCAGCGCGAGCACCACCACCAGGGTCCGGCGCTCGATGCGGATGCTCTTCCCGCCGCGCGGCAGGGCGAAGGTCACCGGGCCGCTCACAACGAGTCCGCCCCGTAGCGCCGGACCGCCCAGATCAGCACCGGGCCGCCCAGGAAGGCGGTCACGATGGCCACCGGCACCTCGCCGGTGACCAGCAGCACCCGGGACAGGGTGTCCGCGACGAGCAGCAGCACCGGGCCGAGCACCATGGTGTGCCCGAGCAGCCAGGGGATCGAGCCGTCGGCCAGCCGCCGGGCCAGGTGCGGCACCATCAGGCCGACGAAGATGATCGGCCCAGCGACCGCGGTGGCCGCGCCGACCAGCACGGTGATCAGCACCAGCGCGAGCAGCCGGACCCTGGCCACCCGCACGCCGAGCGCGTGCGCCACCGTCTCGCCGAGGGTGACCGCGCCGAGCGAGCGGCTCAGCAGCAGGGTGCCGAGCAGCGCGATGCCGATGGCCGCCATGGGCAGCGCCAGCGAGAGCCGCTCCCGGCCGGCCAGCGAGCCGACCGACCAGAACCGGTACTGGTCCAGCACTTCCGGTGACATCAGCCGCAGGCCGAGGGAGACGCCGGTGAGCACCGCGGTCAGCGCCACCCCGGTGAGCACCAGCCGCAGTGGCGAGCGGTGCCCGACCGAGTAGACCACCAGCGCGGCCAGCACCGCGCCGAGCATGGCCAGCCCGAGTTGCTCGCCCTGGGAAGCGGCCAGGCCGAGCGCGGAGCCGATGGTGATGGCGAACCCCGCGCCCGCGGTGACGCCGAGGATGCCGGGCTCGGCCAGCGGGTTGCGGGACAGGGTCTGGATCACCGCGCCCGCGGTGGCCAGCGCCGCGCCCACCCCGATGGCCAGCAGTGCGCGCGGCACCCGGATGTCCCAGACGATCAGGTGGTCGCTGGATCCGTTGTAGGACACCAGCGCGCGCACCACCTCGGCGGGTGCGACCGGATTGGCGCCGACGCCGATGCTGACCACCACGGCCAGCACGAGCAGCGCCAGCGCACCGGCCAGCACCCAGAGCTGCCGAGCCATCACCCGGCCAGCAGCGGCGCGAACGCGGTGTCGATCGCGCCCAGGGTGGTCAGCGCCGAGGAGTAGGTGGCGGCCTCGGTGTAGCGGAACGGGAAGGTCTTGCCCGCCTTGACCGCGGGCAGGTTCTTCCACAGCTCGGAGTCCAGCACGTACTGCACCGGCGCGGGCACCGAGCCGTCCGGCTTGACCGAGTAGGTGATCGCGTCGGCCTCGGCGTAGGCGGCGGTCAGCTCCTCGATGGAGGAGTACTCGGCGACGGCCTTGGAGCCGCTGCCCTTCTGTTTCACCTCGCCGTAGTAGTTCGCGCCGATGTCCTGGGCGATGTTGGTGCCCCAGGAGCCGTTGAACTCGTGGTGGAACTGGCCCTTGGCGACCTCGCCGTAGGCGCCGAGGTGGCCGAGCTTGAGCTTGGGCAGCACGGCCTGGTACTTGGCTTTCAGCTCGGCGGCCTTGGCGTCGTACTTGTTCTTGGCGTCGTCGAACTTGGCCGAGACCCCGGCCGCGTCGGCCTGGCGACGGGAGAGCTCACGCCAGGCCGAGGGCACGGTCGGGCCGATCGCGACCACCGGGGCCACGGTCTTGAGCCGGGCCACGTCGATGTCGCCCAGCACCGGCGCGGGCACGCCGATCACGATCAGGTCGGGCTGGGCGTTGGCGATGGCCTCGTAGTTGGTCTCCTTGGCCTGCTCGCCGGCGACCTTCTTCAGACCCTCGTAGGTCTTGCGGTCCTCCGGGGTCATCAGCGGCAGGCCGCGGGCCCAGGTGGAGATGCCCACCAGCGGCGCGCCGGCCTCGATCAGCGCCGGGACCGCGTAACCGGTGGCGATCACCCGCTGCGGCTTGGCCGGGATGGTGATGTCGCCGTTGTCGGCCTTGACCACCCTGGTGCCACCGGCGTTCTCCTTGCCTGCCTCACCCGAGCCGCAGCCGGTGACCGCGAGCGCCAGGGTGAGGGTGAGCGCGCCGAGCAGGCGCAGGGGACGGCGGGCGGACATCAGCGTTCCTCGTTTCCGGCGGCGGCGGTGTGCTCGTGCTCGTGGTCTTCGTCGAAGTCGGCCTCGCCGCGCTTCCAGTAGCCGGTGATGTCGTGCTCGCCCTTGCCCAGTCCCAGATCCTTGACCCAGCGGCGCAGCGGCTTGATCTCCCCGGCCTCCCCGGCGACCCAGACGTGGATCCGCTCGCCCTCGGGTAGGGTGACCTGCTGGACGGCGGGCGCGAGCAGTCCGGCGGTGCCCGGCGGCAGCGCGCCCCGGTGCAGCCAGCGCACCTCGAAGCCCTCGGGCGCGGCGAGGTCGATCTCCTCGGTGGCGTCGGCGACCTCGATGAAGGCCCAGCCCTTCGCGGTGCGCGGCAGCTCCTCCAGCCAGCGGGCGATCGCGGGCAGCGCGGTGAGGTCCCCGGCGAGCAGGTAGCGGTCGAAGGTGTGCGGCACGATCCGGCCGCCGGGCGGACCGGCCACGTGCACCGGCTCGCCCGGCTGGACCGTGCGGGCCCAGTCCGCGCCGAGGCCGCCCTCGTGCAGGGCGATGTCCAGCTCGAGCTCGCCGGTGGCCGGGTCGTAGCGGCGCACGGTGTACTCGCGGGAGGTCGGCGCGGGCCGGGGCCAGCGCAGCATGTCGCCGTTGGGCTCGGGCAGGCGCAGCGAGCCGTCCGGCTCCGGGAAGATCAGCTTCACGTGCTCGTCCGGCGCGTGCGCCTCGAAGCCCTCGGTGCCAGGACCGCCCAGGGTCACCCGGACCAGGCCCGCGCCGACCGGGCGGACCGCGCGCACCTCGGCCTGCCGGATGCGGATCGGGTAGGGCACCTTCTCCGCGCTGGTTCCGGCCCTGACCTCGGCGATCCGCTCGCGGTGCCGATGTCGATGATCTACTTTTTCCACTGCGAACTCCCCAGTTACCAGGGCGGCGGCCCTGACCCGACCTTCGCAGCATAGGTTAGCCTCGCCTAATTGAGCGGAAGCGGGGGCGGTCTAGACCACCCCCGCCCCTCCCCCACTCTCAGCCGGTCACCCTCTCCAGCTCGTCCAGGTAGCCCTGCCAGCCCGCGGTGGTCGCCTCCAGGTACTCCTCCGGCAGCGGCCCTACCTGGGTGAACTGCACGTTCGTGCCGCCCTCGACCTCGGTCAGCGCGACCGTGATCAGCGCGTGCGGGCCGGATCCGTCCGCCTGGTCGGTCAGGGTCAGCACCACGCGGCGCTCTGGCACCAGCTCGACGAACTCGCCGGAGAAGGTCATCTCCTGGCCCTCGTAGACCAGCACGCCGCGCCACTTGCCGCCGGGCCGAGCGTCCAGGGTGGTGCGCTCGGGGTCGGTGCCGTACCACTGCGTGAACAGCTCGACGTCGGTCCACGCCTGGTAGATGCGCGCCCTGGTGCCGGGCAGCACACGGTTGATCTCGATCCGGGTTTCCGTTGTGGTTTCAGCCATGGCCACAGCCTGTCCACTCCGGACCGGACCGGGCAGAGCGCGAAATCACCGGAGCCGTGTGACATCCGCATCTGGTCACTGACAAGTTCCGGCGGGCACGATCGGCGGCTGTGAACCGCGCCGGTCGTTTACCGTGCACGCGTGCCGGACTCCCTCGACGTGCCCCCGCGCTGGCTGCTCGCCGCCCGGATCGGGCTGGTCGCGTTCCTGGCGCACATCCCGCTGATGTCCCTGGTGCGCCTGGAACTGACGCCGGTCGAACCGGGCCACACCGCGCAGGCGGCGGTGGCCACCCTGTTGTTCCTGCCGCCCGCCTGCGTGCTGCTCTACGCCGCGACCGGCGGGCGGCGGCCCCGGCACGCCGGGCTGCTGCTCGGCTACGTCGCGCTGGTGGTGCTCGGCGCGACCGCGGTGATCGGGCTGGACTGGCTGACCTCCTACTACCTGCTGATCACCCTGGTGCTGGTGGTGCTCCGGCCGCCGTGGTCGCTGCTGGCCGCCGCGCTGCTGGCCGCGTCGCTGGTAGCGCTGCCGCTGGCCATGGGCCGCCCGGACCACGTGCTGTTCTTCGGCCTCGGCGGCCCGATGATCGGGCTCAGCGCGGCGGTGCTGATCTGGCTGCTGGTGGCGGTGGTCCGGCTGCGGGACAGCAGGGCGGAGCTGGCCGCCGAGGCGGTGCTGGCCGAACGGGCCAGGGCGGGCGCGGAGATCACCGAGTCGCTGGGCGCGCCGCTGGCCCGGCTGGCCGAGGGCGCGGCCGCGGCCACTCGGCTCCTCGGCGCGGACACCCCCGGCGCGGCGGTGCGCATCCGCGAGCTCGCCGGGGTGTCCCGGCAGTCGCTGGCCGGGGCCAGGCGGCTGGTCAGCCGGTACCGGCGCGGCCCGCTGCGCGCGGAGCTGGACACCGCGGTCGCGCTGCTGGCCGCGGCCGGCATCCCGGCCCGGCTGGAGCTGCCCGACGGCCCGCTGCCCGAACCCGAGGAGGCGGAGCTGGTCCGGCTGCGCGTGGAACTGGCCGCGGTGCTGGCCGGGCCGCCGATCGCCGAGTGCGTGATCACGGTGCGCGCCAACGGTTCGCTGGCGGTGACCGGATGATCCCGGTCCGCTACCTGCGGGTGCTGGTGATCGCGGTGCACGTCATCCTGCTCTCCATCGGCCCGCTGTTCGTCACCTTCGGCGCCCGGCACGAACCGCCGCAGGGCGCGGGCACCGGCCTGCTCTTCGGCGCGGCGATCCTGGCCCTGCAACTGCGGCACAGCCTGGCCGTGATGCGCGGCGAGACGCCCAGGCACGGGAAGTGGACCTTCGCGCTGCTGGTGGTGCTGGTCGCGGTGCCGCAGCTGTGGTTCACCTGGACCTGGGGGCTCAACGTGAACCAGGCGGTGGCCGCCTCCGCGCTGATGGTGTTGCGCAGGCGGGCCGCGCTGGCCTGGTTCGCGCTCGTCGTGCTGGGCGGGCTCGGCTGGTGGGTCTACTACGCGCTCAGCGTCGGCCAGCCGCTGGCACTGTTCCAGTCGGTGCAGGGGGTGGCCACCGCGGTCGGCTTCTCACTGACCCTCTACGGCGGCGCCAGGGTGGTGCGGATCATGGACGAGCTGGCCGCCAACCGCCGCGAGCTGGCCGAGCTGGCGGTCAACCGGGAACGGCTGCGCATCTCCCGCGACCTGCACGACCTGCTGGGGCAGAGCATGTCCGCGTTCTCGCTCAAGGGCGACCTCGCGCTGCGCCTGCTCACCACCGACCCCCCGGCCGCGCGGGCCGAGGTGGCCGGGATGGCGGAGGTGGCCGGTGCCGCGCTGCGCAGCCTGCGCGAGATCAGCCAGGGCGAGCACACGCCGACCTTCGCCGGGGAGCTGGCCGCGGCCGAGTCGCTGTTGCGCGCGGCGGGCATCCGGCCGCACCTCGACGTGCTGCCACCGGCCGAGCACGAGGAGGTGCTGGCCTGGACCCTGCGCGAGGCGGTCACCAACCTGGTGCGGCACAGCCACGCCACCGCCGCGACCATCACCGTCCGCCCCGGCCGCCTTGAGGTGGTCAACGACGGCGCGGACTCCCCCGGCCCGGACGGCAACGGCCTCACCGGCCTGCGCCAGCGCGCCCGCGCCCACGGCGGGCAGCTGCGCGTGGACTGCCGGGACGGCGAGTACCGGCTCGTGCTCGAACTACCCGTGGAGGCCCCGTGATCCGCATCCTGATCGCCGAGGACATGCACCTCATCCGGGGCGCGCTGGCCGCGCTGCTGACCATGGAGGCCGACTTCACCGTGGTCGCCCAGCTGGACCGGGGAGACGAAATCCTCGCCGCGGCAAGGGAATCGAGCCCGGACGTGGCGGTGCTGGACATCGACCTGCCCGGCATGGACGGCCTGAGCGCGGCCGAGCTGCTGCACCGCGAGCTGCCGGACTGCCGCACGCTCATCCTCACCGGCCTGAGCCAGCCGGGAAACCTGTTGCGCGCCTTGACCGCCGGGGTGCGCGGGTTCATCGTCAAGGACGCACCGGCCCAGCACCTGGCCGACGGGATCCGCCGGGTGCACCGGGGTGAGCGGGTGCTGGACCCGGACCTGGTGGCCGCCGCGCTGGAAACCGGGGCCAGCCCGCTGACCGCGCGCGAGACCGAGGTGCTGCGCACCGCGGTCAGCGGCGACTCCACCGAGGAGATCGGCCGCACCCTGTCGCTGTCCCCGGCCACGGTGCGCAACTACCTGTCCAACGCGATCAGCAAGGTGGGGGCGCGCAACCGCATCGACGCCATCCGGATCGCCAGGGACGCGGGGTGGATCTGAGCCGGGTGAACCGCCTCAGTCTTCGAGCCAGGTGCGCAGCGCCCACCACGTGTGCACCGTGGTGAGCACGTGTGAGCGCCCGGCGGGCGGGGCCTCGCTGAGGTCAAGGTCGGTCAGCTCGGCCAGCCGGTCCAGCCGGTAGCGCACGGTGTTGGCGTGGATGTGCAGGGCGGCGGCCGTGGCGGTCAGCCTGCGGCCGTGGTCCAGGTAGCACAACGCGGTGGCGGCGATCTCCTGGTGGAAGGTGCTGTGCGCGTCCAGGGGCCGCAGCAGCTCCTCGGCCAGGGTCCGCGCCAGCACCGGGTAGGCGGCCAGCGCGGTCTCCGCGGCCAGGTCGGTGAGCAGCCGCACGCCCCCGTTGCCGGCCGCGACCGCCAGCGCCCGCACGCACATCGGGTAGACCTCGCGCAGCGCGGTCAGCGCGGTGGCGGGCGCGGCCACCAGCAGCGGTCCGTCGTCCGCGGGCCAGGACGGCGGCTGCTGGGCCAGCCCGGCCAGCCTTCCCTCGACCAGCCCGTAGACACCGCCGAAGGCGAGCAGACGCTGTTCCAGCGCCCTGGCGCGGCTGGGATCGGTGACATCGGAGACCACGCAGTGGTAGCGCTCGGCAGGCCGCAGCCCGGCCCGGTCCAGCTCGGCCGGGTCGGGGAAGTCGCCGTCCGGCACCAGCAACCGCCGCAGCACCTGGGTGTTCAGGTCGCGGGCGGTGCGGGACAACTGGAGCTCGGCGGTGTGATAGCCGCTGATGATGTTGCGCTCCACCGCGCCGATGTAGTGGTCCAGGTCCACCACGAAGTCCAGGATGGTCGCGTCGTCGGCTCCGGTGCCGCGGGCCAGCTCCACGCTGGCCCTGATCAGCTCGGTGCGACCGGCGTGCACCCCGCGCAGCAGGCCGCCGATGGACACGCCCTGCGCGGCGCGGTCCGCGCCCAGCGCCTGCGCCGCGCTGAACTCCCCTTCCTCGTGCGGGTCGCCGCGCTCCAGGTGCGCGATGCCCTCGGCGAGCAGGGTGGCGATGTGCCGCCGGTTCTCCTCCTCCGGCAGCCGGGCCACCTCGGGGGAATGGGCGCGCGCGGCCGCGGTCACCCTGGCCACCACCTTGTCGTCGGCGGCGGCGATCGTGGCCAGCGCCCGCAGCACCGCCTCGGTCATCCCGGCAGGCACGGCACCTCCGAAAGTCGTTGTGGCGAGCACACAACGGGATCTGCGGCGTTTGGCCGGACGGCCCTACCTCCGCCCCGGCCGCAACTGGTTACCTGTGGTCACGCGAGCGTAACAGCGCGCGTCGACACCCCCTTCGACGAGGAAAGGTGTGTTCAGCGTGCTCCCCTCCCCAGAGGACACCGCCCCAGAGGACACCGGCGCCGGGTTCAGCAGGCGCACCCTGCTGACCGCGGGCAGCGCGCTCGCTGTCGGCGGCACTCTCGGTGCAGGCCAAGCCAATGCCGTGGCCGGACCCAGTGCGGACGCCGACGTGATCGTGGTCGGCGCGGGCCTGGCCGGGCTGGTCGCGACCGCCGAACTGGCCGCCGCGGGCAAGCGGGTCCTGTTGCTGGACCAGGAACCCGAGGCGAGCCTGGGCGGTCAGGCGTTCTGGTCCCTCGGCGGGCTGTTCTTCGTCGACTCCGCCGAGCAGCGGCTGGCCGGGATCAAGGACTCCCTGGAGCTGGCCCGCAACGACTGGTACACCACCGCGGGCTTCGACCGGGACGTGAGCAACCCGCTCGGCGAGGACCACTGGGCGGCCAAGTGGGCTGACGCCTATCTGGAGTTCGCCGCCGGGGAGAAGCGGAACTGGTTGTACGGCCTCGGAGTCCGGTGGGTGCCGATCGTCGGCTGGGCCGAGCGCGGCGGGATGCTGGCCGACGGGCCGGGCAACTCGGTGCCCCGCTTCCACCTGACCCTGGGCACCGGGCCGGGGGTGATGGAGCCGTTCGAGAAGCTGGTGCGCGACCAGCACGCCAAGGGCAAGGTCTACTTCCGCTTCCGCCACCAGGTGGACGGGCTGATCCGCGAGGGCGGCGCGGTCACCGGCGTGCGCGGCAGCGTGCTGCAGGCCAGCAACGCGGCCCGCGGCACCCCCAGCTCCCGGGTCAAGGTCGGCGACTTCGAGCTGCGCGCGCCGATGGTCATCGTCACCTCCGGCGGCATCGGCGGCAACCAGGACCTGGTGCGGCGGCACTGGCCGAGCCGCCTCGGCAAGCCGCCGGTCCGCATGATCACCGGCGTGCCCGCGCACGTGGACGGCCGGATGCTCGGCATCAGCGAGCAGGCGGGCGCGCGGATCGTCAACCGCGACCGGATGTGGCACTACACCGAGGGCATGGCCAACCACACCCCGATCTGGCCGCAGCACGGGATCCGGGTGCTGGCCGCGCCGTCCTCGCTGTGGGTGGACGCCACCGGAGCGCGCTTCCCCGCTCCCGGCATGCCCAGCTACGACACCCTCGGCACGCTGGAGCTGATCAAGCGCTCCGGGCACGACTACTCCTGGTTCGTGCTGAACAAGCGGATCATCGACAAGGAGTTCGTGCTTTCCGGCTCCGAGCAGAACCCGGAGCTGACCGCCAAGAACCTGGTCGCCTACCTGGCCAGCCGGTTGCTCAACAGCACCCCGCCGCCGGTGAAGGCGTTCATGGACAAGGGCGAGGACTTCGTCATCGCCACCGGGCTGCCCGAGCTGGTCGCCGGGATGAACCGGCTCACCGGGAACAACCTGATCAACCTGGACCGGCTGCGCAGGCAGATCGCCTTGCGGGACCAGCAGGTGGACAACCCGTTCACCAAGGACAGCCAGATCATGGGCATCCGCAACTCGCTGGCCTACTCCGGGGACAGCCTGGCCCGCACCGTGCCGCTGCACAAGATCCTCGACCCGGCGGCGGGCCCGCTGATCGCGATCCGGATGAACATCCTCACCCGCAAGACCCTCGGCGGCCTGCAGACCGACCTCTCCGGCCGGGTGCTCGGCGCCAACGGCCAGCCCATCCCCGGCCTGTACGCCGCGGGCGAGGTCGCCGGGTTCGGCGGCGGCGGGGTGCACGGGTACCGGGCGCTGGAAGGCACGTTCCTCGGCGGCTGCCTGTTCTCCGGCAGGCAGGCCGGGCGCGCCGCGGCCAGGGAGGGCTGAGACGCGGGCTGGGATGTCAGGAGAGTCGCCGGACATCCCAGCCCCAGTCCACGATCTGCTCCCGTCCGTCGACCTCGCCCAGCACGAACAGCTCCTGCCCGAGCGGGTTGCCGGCCATGGTGACCTCGATGCGGGAGCTGAAGTCGGGCATGATCGCCGACCGGTACTCCAGCACCTCGACCCGGGCCCGGAGGACCGCGCGCTGCTCCTCGGTGAGCCTTGCGGTCAGCCGCGCCACCGCTTTCTCGCAGCCGGGCACGTTGAGCCGGTCCTGGAGCTTGGCCAGCGCGGCTCCGGTGAGCACCCGGCAGGCCGCCGCCGGATCGCCGGAGCCCACCGCGCGGAAGTACGCGTGCACGGTGGCGCCCAGGCCCTGGAGGTGGTGGTCGCAGCCGCGGAAGATCAGCACCGCCGCGGTGAGCACGACCAGCACCGCCAGTGCCCGCTTCATGACTGGAGGGCGGCGAGGATGACCACCTCGGACTCGTCCTGGGCGAGGTAGCGCACCCGCACCACCGCTCCGGGCTGCACCTGCGCCACCAGGCTCGGCTCCAGCGCCTTCTCCTGGTCGAGGTCGAAGGTGCTGCCGTCGGGCCGGGTCACCCGCAGCCGCAGCGCGACCACCGCGCGGTCGCCGCGGAGCTCGCCGGTGGGCGCCATGGTCAGCACCACGGCCCGGCTTTCCACGCCCTGCTGGGAGATCAGCAGCTGCCGCGGGGTGATCAGGCCCTTGGCCAGGCGGATCTGGTCGAGCGCGTGCTGGAGCTCCTGCGGCGGCGCGTCGGTGGCCAGCGCCACCTGGCCGGTGCCGGGCAGGTAGCGCACCGGCAGCAGGCGGCCGGGCTGCACGGCGGCGATGTCGGTCAGGTCGACCAGCTGCTTGGCCTCGGCGCGGAAGGTGTTGCCCTGCAAGGTGTCCACGTCCATGGTGATCAGCAGCTGCGGCTGGTCGTTGACGGACAACCCGGTGCGGGACACCGAGACCACCGTGCCCATGCCGATCGGCGCGCCGTGGAAGGCGGCCGGGACCTTGCCACCGAAACCGGAGTTCTCCAGCAGCTTGGCGATCCGGAACAGCATGGGGGCGACAAAAATCGCGCAGATCGGCCCCGCCAGGAAGCCGTTGAGCCAGGGCACCGGGCCGGTGCCGGTGAGGCCCTCCTGGATGTAGAGCGCGGTGACGACGAGGCCGACGAGGGTGACGAGCCAGGCGATGATCTTCATGGGAATGTCCTTCCGATTCAGGGGTTGCCGAAGAAGTCGAGGCGGCCGAACTCGGCCACGGTGATCCGGCCGTCGAGGCCGACCACGAACAGCCCTTCGCCGGTGTCGTGGTCGCCGGCGCGGACGTAGAGCAGGGTGCGGTGCTCGGGGCTGGTCAGCGCGCGGGCCTGGCCGCCGCCCACCGGCAGGGTCGCGGTGACCTGGCCGGTCTCCAGGGACACCACGCTCAGCGCGCGGTCCCTGGCGTTGACGTCCTTGTTGTGGTGCACCACCACAAATCCGGCTGACCCGCCCGCGGCGGCGTCGGGGCGGGGCCCGGTGGGGAAGCCCTCCGGCTCGGCCTCGCCGGGCGGCGGGGTGAGCGGCAGCTGGGCCTCGTGGAAGACGGTCTCGCCGACCGCTCCGGTGCGGCCGTCGGGGCTGCGGCGCACCAGGGTGCGGCCGGGTGCGGCCCCGCGAGCGCGCAACTGCACGATCTCCCGGCCGGGCAGCAGGGCTTCGGTGGCCGAGGCGGTGGTGGCACTGGTGCTGGATCGCTGGGCGCTGAGCTTGCCCGCCCAGGCCGCGGCCACCTCCGGCGCGGCGGGGGTCGCGGTGGCGGCGTCCAGCGCGATGGTGCGCAGGCTGCCGTCGGCGTCCACGGCCACCAGCGCCCGGTGCCGCCGGTCGTAGCCGTAGGCGGACCGCGAGTGCACCGGCCGGGACAGCCCGGGGACCAGGCCGCCGCGAACCTCGATCTTGCCACTGCCAAGATCCAGGATCACCAGGCCCTCGTCCGTGCTGACGTAGGCCATCCGTTCCCCGGCGGCGAGCACCCGGACCGGCCAGCTCAGCCGGTCGGAGAGCTGCACGTCCCACAGCGCGCGTCCGGTGGCCAGCTCCACCGCGGCCAGCCGCGCCTGGAACATGTCCTGGGTGATCATCTGGACCAGGCCCCGCTTGCCGGAACGCTGGTAGGGCACCAGGGCGACCTCGGCGCCGCCCACGGTGGCGAAACCCGCGCCCGGCTTCAAGGTCACATCCGGTTCCGGGGAGACCAGGTAAGAGAAGCCGAAGACCATGAACAACACGAACGCCAGCGGTGCCGCCACCACCACCCGCGGCAACTGGAACCGCAGCGGGCTGCGGGGCTTGCGGCGCACCTCGTAGGGGCCGGGCTCCGCCCACACGTAACCGGTCTGGCTGGGGTCCTTCATCGGGCTGCTCCTCTCGACATGGGAGAAGCCTCTGGCGGGACCCGCGCCTACCGATCACAACTTCGGGCCCGGCGTTCACTCGACCGGGTAGGCAAGATCAGCAGTTCAGGCGGTCCTGACCTGCTACGACCGGGCGCGCGGGCCCGTGCCCTGCCAGGTTTGCTCTCGCCGGCCCACCTGGAGCCCGGCGGCTGGGAAGGGGATTGCATGCGTAAGACAGCGAGCGTTGTGGCAGTCGGGCTGATGGCGGTCACGGGCGGGGTCCTGATGGCCGCGCCCGCGCAGGCTGCGGGGTCCGGGATCGAGGGCACCGCGCCGTCCTGCGTCACCTTGAAGCAGTGGCGCACCGGCAACACCGCCCACGCGAAGGCGACCAACACCTGCTCCAGCACCCAGCGAGTGCGGATGATCTGGGCCTGGGCGGCCGACGGCGGCTGCATCTCGGTCCCGCGCGGCCACGAGTTCACCGAGACCCGTGGCGCGGCCGCCGTGCCGCCCCGGCCCAAGGTCTCCGAGCTGCGTTCCTGCTGATCGGCCCGCTGCGGTGGGGCCACCCCGGTCGCCAGGGGTGGCCCGCCCGGAACTGCCGGTGGAACCAAGGCAACCGGCGTCCGCCCCAGAGCGTGTTCACGCCATGAGGGGAACGATGGACGCGAAAATTCTGGGGATTTGCGTACTGGGGGCATTGTTCGGGACGACGGCCTGTTCTGGGGAAGCGCCGCCCGCACCGACGCCGTCGACCACCACGGTGACCGTCAGTCCGACGATCGCGGCTCCTGCCGCGCCGGAGGCCAACGCGGTCGCCTGGTTCGACGGATTGTGCGGCGCGGTGCACGGCTACCGGCTCGCCAACAACGAGCACCGGAGCAAGAACAAGTCCGGCATCACGGTGACCAAGAAGTGGCTGAGCGGGGAGCTCGGCAGGCTCGCCGAGGTGGCGGGCAAGACGGTCGAGCAGCTGAACGCGCTGGCCACCTCGCCGGTCCCGGACGGTGACGCGGCGAAGAAGACCTTCGTGGACAAGTTCGCCGCGGCCAGGGACGCCGCGGCGGAGGGCAAGAAGAAGCTGGACGCCGGCGGCGCGCAGGACCCCGCGCTCAAGGCGTTGCGTGCGGTGCAGGACCACACCAGCGAGGCGTTCGACCCGCTGCGTCCGCTCAAGCTGGAGACGCACGAGCTGAGGTTGGCCTCGGCGCGTGCCAAGGCCTGCCAGCCCACCTCGTAACGAACCGGCGGTGTGCGGCCCGCGACCCTGATCGCGGGCCGCACACGCTTTAGGCTCAGGGCATGGGGAGTGCGACCGCGACGGCGGTGCCGAGGGGGCAGCTGCTGGCCCAGTGCTGGGCGGAGCTGGGGTCCGCGGTCGCCGCGCTGAGCAACGGTGCGGGGCGGCCGTTGGCGCGCACCGAAAAGCTGATCCTGGACCCGCTGGTGTTACGTCCGGTGCGCAACCCGCAGTTCGCCGGTGGCTCCGTCCTCGCCGAGCACGCCGCCGAGCTGCGCCGGGTGATCACCGAAGCCGGTCCGGCGCTGGCCGCGACGGCAGCCTGGTTCACCCTGCTGAAGAAGGCGCGGCGGCGAGCCGGGATCACCGAGGGCAACCCGCAGGACCTGTACTTCCAGCGCTGCTACGAGCTGGCCACCGAACACGGCGACCCCACCCGAGGCCCAGAGGCCGAGCGGATCGCCGCGGACACCATCGCCGAGCTGCACTCCCCCGGCGGCAGGCCGACTGTGGCCGAGCTGCGCGAGTTCGTCCGCGCGCACGCCGCCGAACTGACCGAGCTGCTCGCCGAAACCTGGCCCGCGCCAAGGGAGTCCACCGCGCCGGCGGCCCGGCCCGCCGACTTCCTGGCCACCTGCCCCGAGCACCCCGACGAGGGCCTGTTCACCGCGCTGGTCACCGGCCGCGCCGGCACCCACGAGTCGGCCGAGGTCGACCGGCCGGGGGTCGCACTCGGCTACGGGCTGACCGACCACGAGCGCCCGGCCCGGCCCGCGCTGGGCGAGGGCGCGTCCAAGCGGCAGCTGCCCAAACCGTGGGACCGCTCGGTGCTCGAACGTCTCTTCGCCGCCTTCACCAGCGGGTTCCACCGCGAGTCGCTGGCCGGGGTGCCCGCGCTGGTGCGTCAGGAGATCCACCGCTGCGCCCAGCCCTGGCAGCTCGCCGAGGAGGTCAGCCGGGTGACGCTGGTGCTGGGCCGCGACGCCACCGGCGGCCTGGACAACGACGATCCGGTCCCGCCCGGCGCGGCGACCCGGCTGCGCGCCCGCTGGCAGCGCGAGGCCTATGTGCGCCGGGTGCTGCGCCTGCCCGGCGCGCAGGTGCCGGACCGGCTGCGCGCGGGTGTGCACGGGGTGCGGCAGGCATACCTGCGCCGGTTGTGGGTGCGCCTGCACGGCAGGGAGCTGCGGGCCGGGCAGCTCACCGCAGGGCAGGTGTGGGACCTGCTGGACGGCGTGCTGCGCTCGGTGATCATGGACCAGCGCGACCACCTGCGGTCGGCGCTGAGCCGGGAAGCCGGTGCGGCATGACCCATCCCGAGCAGACCGCGCTGGTCGAGGCCGCGGGCGCGCTGGTGCGCTGGGACGTGCTCGGCGAGCCCGGCCCGGTCACCGAGGTGCACGAGCAGCAGCGCGCCGCCGCCTGGTTGTGGGAGCTGACCGGGGATCCGGCCGTGCTCGCCGCGGTGCACCGCCTGGCCCGCCTGAACTGGGCCCGATCCTGGTGGCCTGCCTCAACTGTGGCCGAGGTGCCGCCGCTGCACCCCGCCCTGCTGGCCGCCGAGCACGCGGTCGCCACGGCCGCGGTCAGCCACCTCCTGGACGACGAGGAAGCCACCGAACGCGCCCTGTCCGCGCTGCTTCCCCTCCCCCTCGCCGCGCTGTCGGGGCACACCGAAGCGCTCGCCCTCGCCGAGGAGCTGGCCGAGCTCGCCGAGGACTTCGGCGTCACCCTGCCCGCGCCGACCGCGGCACTGACCCGCGAGGGTTTCGCCCTCGCCGCCGGTGCCGACACTCGCCCGGGTGGCGTTGTGGTGCAACAGGGTTTGACGCCGGTGGACTGGTCGCTGGTCCCCGCGGGCGCGGTCGACGCCGCCGCCGAGGCGACCTGGACCATCCTGCGCCGCAACGGAACAACCCTCCTGGAGGTCACCGCCCGGCCCGCTCCCGGCGCGGTCCCGCCCCGGCTGGCCGCGCGGTTCGGTCCCGTCGACCTGCCACTGGAACCCACCCCGACCGGTGCGCTGACCGGCTCAATCCCGTTGCCCGCCACCGTGCTCCTGCTCCCGGCCGACCAGCGCGTGCTCACCGTCTACGCCCCCGGCTTCGCCGAGCCCGCGCCACCGGACCCAGCCGCCGCCGACCGCCGCGCCGCGCTGATCGCCCATGCCAGGACCCGCCTGGACGATCCCGCCGCCACGCTCACCGAACGCACCGCCCGGCTGCTGTGGACCGGCGCATGACCACGCCCGCCGGTCCGGCCTGGCAACGGTGGAAGCAGCTGCACAACGAGGGTGCGCACCGCTTCGCCGAGGGTGACGTGGAGGGCGCCGCCAGCCTGATGCACGAGGCGCACGCCCTCACCCTCGCCGCGCCCGGCGACCCCGAGGCGCTGGCCCGGCGCGCCCAGACCCTGATCAACCTGGCCAGCCTCACCGAAGGCGAACCGGCACTCGAGCTGGTCGGCACCGCGATCGAGCTGACCCACGAGTGCGAGGCCCAGGTCGGCGACAAGTTCGGCACGAAGTCCCTGCGCGCCACCCTGTTCGCGGTCCGCGCGCAGACCGTGGTCAACACCGGCGACTGGCAGTCCGCGCTGCCGGACCTGCGCCGCGCGCTGGACCTGGACCCGGAAGACGAACTGGCCCAACAGGTCCTCGGCCACCTGCTGACCTGGTGCCACGAGTACGCGCACGTGCTGCGTCACCACGCCCGCTTCGCCGAGGCCCGGCAGCTCCTGGACGCCGCCATCGAGGCCAGCACCTGGTTCCCGCTCCCCCAGGAAGGCGGACTGGCCGCGCTGCACACCATCCGCGCCTCCGTGCTGGCCGCCGCGGGCGAGTTCGCCGAGGCCGCCACCGACGCCGCGACCGCCCAGACCCTGGCGGAAACCGCCACCCCCCAATTGATCCCGAACATCCACCTGGCCCTGGCCGAGATCGCCGACGGCACCGGCGACCCCCAGACCGCGGCCGAACACCAGCACCTGGCCCGGGAACTGTTCGCCGCCCTCGGCGAGTCCGACGGCGAGGCGATCGCGCTGAACAGCCTGGGCCGCCTCGCCCACCTGGCCGGCCGGGACGAGGAGGCCCTGGCGCACTACACCGCGGCCGCCGGCCTGGGCGCCGACCCGTGGCACCGGATCGCCAGCGCGTTCGGCCGGGCCGCGGCGCAGGTGACGCTGGGCCGCCCGGCGGAGGCGGTGCGGCTGCTGGCGGAGGTGCCCACGGACTCGCCCCGGGTGCGGATCGGGGTGTTGTCGGTGCGCGGCAGCGCTTTCGAGGCGATGGCGGAGCTCGACCGGGCCGACGAGAGCTTCACCGAGGCCCGCGCGGCCTGCGCGGAACACGGCCTGTGGCACCTGGCGCTGAATTTGGCCTGGTGGCACGCGGACGCCCTGCTCCGCCGCGCCAAACGCGCCCAAGCCCCCAACCCGCCGAACCCCACGCCACCCGCGCCCGCCCCCGCGCCGCCCGCAGCCAGCGCTGCGGACCCCGCCGCGCCCCTCGCCGACCACGCCCCCGACCTCGCCCCACCCACCACCCTCGCCGCTCACGCCCTGGACCTCGCCCTCCCCGCCGCGCTCGCCGCTCGCACCGTGGACCTCGCCCCACCCGCCACCCTCGCCGCTCACGCCCTGGACCTCGCCCTCCCCGCCGCGCTCGCCGCCGAAGCCGCCCGCCACCGCTTCCCCGCGGGCCTCCTCCGCGAACGCTGGATCAGCACCGCCGCCGCCCCCGCCACCCGCACCGCCCTGCTCGCCATCGGCGCCACCCGCGACCTCACCCTGGCCGCCGCCTACCTCGACCACCTCGCCGCCGCCGTCGCCCTCCCCCAGCCCGCCGCCCCCGCTACCCTGCCCGACCTGCTCGCCTTCCCCGCTCCGGACGAGCTCGCCCTGGCCGCCTCGTGCCCCGCCGGACCCAGCGCCACCCCGGAACTCCCGCTGCCGCCCCGGGTCCGCGCCAACCTCGCGGTGCCCTCGCCGCTGGAACCGTGGCTGGAGCTGGCCTGGCGGCGGCACGGCATCCAGGTCCGCGGCCCGGAGGTGGTCCGCTCGTGGTGACCGTCCAACTGTCCTATGTAGACGCTGGTGAGCTCTACCTGACCTGGCGCTGGGAACACGACCCCGAACACCCCAGAGTCCTTGCCCTGCCTCGGGAACGGGTCACCCCGCCGCTGACCGCGCTGGCCGAGGCCCTGCCCACGCCGCGTCCCGGCGAGTCCGCGCACCAGGCCCTCACCCGTGCCCTCTCCGGTGGCGCGCTGACCGACCGGGGCCGGGAGTGCGCGCTGGCCACCAGCCTGGCCGCCGCGCTCATCCCGGCGCAGCTGGCCCGCGAACTGGAGTCGGCCGGTGCGGGACTGCACCTGCGGATCCAGCCCTCCCCGTCCACCGCTCAGGTGCCGTGGGAGGCGTTGCGGGTGGATCAGGCGCAACGTCTGGTGCACCACGCGAAGGTCTCCCTGCTCACCCCGGCCACCGTCCGCAACGCGCCCACCCGCCGGGTGTCCGCCCGCACCGGCCCGCTGGCCGCGGTGGTCGACCCGCCCACCCCGCTCGGGCGCGTGCTGACCGAGGTTCCCGCGCCACTGGCCGCGCTCGATCCGCTGGACCGCGACTCGTTGCGCGCGGCGCTGGCCGGGGCCGCGCGCTTCCTCTACGTCGGGCACGTGACCACCGCGGCGCACGCGCTGGAGGCTCGCCTGCACCTGGCGCGGGGCCCGCTCAGCGCCGCTGACCTGCTGGGCTGGCGGATTCCGAACCGGGTGGCCCTGATCGCCTGCGAGAGCGGCGGCGACCACCGCTACGCCGAACCCTCCGGCCTGCTCGCCGCCCTGGTGCACGGCGGGGCCGAGTACGTCACCGCCACCCGCTGGATGCTGCCCACCCACGCGGGCCTGACCCGGCTGTTCCCCGGCTTCCACGCCCCGGCCGACGTCCTGGCCACGGCGGTGCTGGCCGTGCACGAAGCACACGCGGAAGCCGATCCCGTTGCCGCGCTGAACCGCTGGCAGCGCGCCGAGGCCGACCGCTGGGAGGCCACCGGCGCCCCCGCGCACACCCCGCTGGTGTGGGCGGCCTTCGGCACCGCCTACGCCCCTGGCTAGAGCGGGATCGGATGCCCGGACCGGAAGTGGGCGCACTGCTCCGGCACGTCCTGCCGACAGGTCAGCAGGTGCCGCAGGTAGGCGCCCGCGGCTTCCAGCTCCTGGATCTCCTTGTCCACCAACGCGATCCGCTCGACCACCGTGTCGTGCCAGTCGTGCGTCGCGGTGCGTCCGGCCAGCAGCACGCCGATCTCCTCCAGGGAAAGGTGGCCGATGAACCGCCACTGCTTGATCAGCGCGATCCGGTAGAGCTGGGTGGCGTCGTAGCAGCGCTGGCCGCCGCGGCGCTGCGGGGTGATGAGGCCGCGGCGCTCCCAGTAGTGCAGCGTGGAGATCGGCAGGTCGAAGTGCGCGGCGGCGGTCCGGATCGAACAGAGCTTGTCCACCAGGCCATTTGACCTCAACCCGGGTTGAGCTTGCAAGGTAACCCTTACCTAACTCAGAGGGGGAACCTGTGCCCGACCCACTGCTGGACGCGGCCGCCGCGCTGCGCGCCGGAGAGGTGACCAGCGAGGCGCTCACCGAGTCCGCCATCGCCGCCGCCGACCGCGATGACGCGCGGCTCGGCGTCTACCTGACCAGGCTCGACGACCAAGCTCGGGCAGCAGCTCGCCGGGCGGACCGGGAGCTGGCCGAGGGGCTGGACCGCGGTCCGCTGCACGGCATCCCGATCGGGATCAAGGACAACCTCGCGCTGGCCGGAACGCCCACCACCGCGCAGAGCCTGGTGCTCGACCCCGGCTGGGGCGGCGGCCGGGACGCGCCGGTGGTGGCCCGGCTGCGGACCGCGGGCGCGGTGCTCACCGGCACGACCACCATGATGGAGTTCGGCTGCGGTCTGCCCGAGGTCAGCAAACCCTTTCCGGTGCCGCGGAATCCGCACGATCCGCGGCGCTGGGCAGGTGGCTCCAGCTCCGGGTCGGCCAGCGGGGTGGTGGCCGGCATGTTCCTGGCCGGGATCGGCTCGGACACCGCGGGCAGCATCCGGATGCCCGCCGCGTTCTGCGGGATCACCGGTCTGCTGCCCACCTACGGGCTGGTGCCGACCGCAGGCAGCGTGCCGCTGAGCCCGAGCCTGGACCGGATCGGCCCGCTCGCGCACGGCGCACGGGACTGCGCCGCGGTGCTCGCCGCGCTGACCTCGTTCACCATGCCCGAGCCCGCCGACGACCTGACCGGACTGCGGATCGGCGTGGTGCGCGAACACCACTTCCCGGCACACGGCGATCCCGCGGTGGCATCGGCTTTCGACACCGCGCTGGATGTGCTGACCGGGCTCGGCGCGGAGGTGACCGAGGTTCGGCTGCCGTACTGGCGGGAGACGATCACCGCCACACTGGTCACCGCGGACTGCGAGGGGCTGGCCTACCACCGCGCCAACCTGGCCGAGCGGTGGGCGGACTACACCGTGGCCGCCCGGGGACTGCTGGCCACCGGCGCGCTTGTTTCGGGGGCGGATTACGTTCAGGCACAACGGGTTCGCCGGGTGGCGCGGGCGGCGGTGGCCGAGCTGTTCGCCGAGGTCGATGTCATCGCCTGCCCAACCGCCTCGACCGGCGCGCCGCCATTCGACGCGCTGGCCACCCCGGCCGGGCACCAGGACAACGAGCGCCTGTTCGGACTGCTGCACACGCCGTACTGGAACGCGGTGGGCAATCCGGTGCTCGCGCTGCCCATGGGGCACACCGCGGACGGCCTGCCGCTCTCCCTCCAACTGGCCGGGCCGGATCACGGCGAGCACGTGCTGATCCGGGTCGGCGCGGCCTTCCAGGAACAGGCATGACCGCCGATCCGGGCGCGGTGGTGCGCGCCGCGCTGGCCGCCGCGGGTCTGCCCGCACAGGGAGCCGAGCTGGACGGCCTGATTTCGACCTATCCCGCCTACCGGGCCGCGGTGGACGCGCTGTACGCGGTGCCCGGCCCGGACTTCGAGGATACCGTCCAATGAGGACAGACAAGCTGATACTGTTGCTGGCCTGCGCCTGCGCGTTCATGGTGATCATGGATGCCACCATCGTCTCGGTGGCGCTGCCCGACATCGGCGCCGCGCTGGGCTTTCCCGCCGAGTCGCTGTCCTGGGTGGTCAACGCCTACACGCTGGCCTTCGCCGGGTTCCTGCTGCTGGGCGGACGGTGCGCGGACACCTTTGGCCAGCGGCGGATCCTGCTGCTCGGCCTCGGCCTGTTCACCGTGGCCCGCACCGGCGGCGGCCTGGCCACCGGGCCGGGGCTGCTGCTGGCCGCGCGGGCCGTGCAGGGACTCGGCGGCGCGCTGCTGATGCCGGTCACGCTGTCCCTGCTCACCACCACGTTCACCGATCCGGACCGGCGGACCAGGGCGCTGGCCACCTGGAGCTCGGTCGGCGCGGTCGGCGCGGCCAGCGGTCCGGTGGTCGGCGGGCTGCTCACCGAGGCGCTGAGCTGGCGCTGGGTGTTCTTCGTGACCGTGCCGATCGGGGTGGCCGCGATGGTTCTGGCGGCTCGGATCCTGCCGCCACGGGACCGGGCCAACTCCCCCGCCCGCCTGGACACCGTGGGCGCGGTGCTGGCCACAGCGGGGCTGGTGGGCGTGGTGTACGCGGTGATGGGCTCGGCCCAGGCCGGACTGGCCAGCCCCTCGGTGTTCGGGCCACTGCTCGGCGGCGTCCTGCTGCTGGCGGTGTTCCTGGTGCACCAGGCGCGGTGGGCGGCCGATCCGCTGGTGCCGCTCGGCGTGTTCCGGCTGGGTTCGGTGGCCGCGGCGAACGGGGTGATGTTCCTGCTGGGACTGGGTTTCTTCGCCAGCCCGATCCTGATCTCGCTGTACCTGCAGTACGTCTCCGGCGCCACACCGATGGAAGCGGGTCTCGGCTACCTGCCGATCGGGGTGGCGATGTGCGTCGGCGCGCGGGCGGCGGGACCGCTCACCGTGCGCTGGGGCCCGCGCCGGGCGACCGTGTTGTGCTGCCTGGTCGGCGCGGCCGGATTCCTTGCCACCGGGGCACTTCTGGGCGTGGACCAGCCCTACCTGCTCGCGGTCGCGCTGCCGGGGGCGGTGCTCGGGCTGGGCAGCGCGGCGGCGTTCACCCCGATCACGGTGGCGGCCACCGCGGGCCTGCCGCCACAGCACAACGGGCTGGCCGCCGGGCTGCTCAACGCAGTCCGGCAGACCAGCGGGGCGATCGGCCTCGCGGTGCTGAGCACGGTGTCCGCCACGGTCAGCGGTGGCCAGCCCACTCGTCCCGCTCTGGCCGCGGGGTACTCGGCGGCCTTCCTGCTCTCGGCCGCCTTCCTGATCGCCGCGGCCGCACTGGCCGCCTTCGCCCTGCGCACCCGGGACGCGTGTACGCTGTACACATGGGGACGGCGGACCGGATCGCGGCAGCGGCGCTGACGATCTTGCTGGCAGAGGGCGCGCAGGCGGTGACCATGCGCCGGGTGGCCGCGGCCGCCGGGGTCACCACGATGGCCAGCTACCGGCACTTCCCGAGCCGGGAGGCCTTGCTGCGAACCGTGGTGGACGCCGCGGTCGCCGAGGTCACCGCAACCTGGGGACAGCGCCAGGCGGACGGGACCTTCGAGCAGCGGGTGGACGGCCTGGCCGAGGACTTCCTGGACTTCGCGCTGGGCAAGCCGAACCTGTACACCTTCGTGATCACCGAGCGGCGGGACGGGGTGCGGCAGTTCCCCTCGGACTTCCAGGCCGGCGACTCGCCGACCTTCGCCCCGGTGTTCACGGTGGTGGCCGGGGCCATCCGGGACGGCCTGCTGCGCGAGGGTGATCCGCTGGAGGTCACCCTGGCCCTGACCACCCCGGTGCTGGGACTGCTACAGCTGTACCACGGCGGCCGCATCGCACTGTCCGAAGTGGACTTCCGCGCGCTGTGCAAGCGCACGATCGAGAGGGTGCTCAATGGCCTCCGCACGTGACCGAGTGCTCGCCGTGGCCGCGTCCGGGGTGCTGTTCTACTTCGGCACCGGCATGTCCCCGGTCCCCGCGCTGACCTGGCTCGCCCCGTTGCCGGTGCTGCTGCTGGCCCCCCGGGTCCCGGCCTGGACCGCCGCCGGGGCCGGGTTCCTGGCCTATCTGGCGGGGACGGCGAACGCCTGGGAGTTCCAGCTGCGCTCGCACGACACCCCGATGTGGCCGGTCGGACTGGTGATCAACCTGGGCATGTCGCTGGTGTTCGCGCTGGCGGTGTGGGGCTTCCACCGGCAGGCGGTGCGCGGGCGGGCGCTGCTGGCCGCGCTGACCGCGCCCGCGCTGTGGACCGGGACGGTGTGCCTGGTGGCGGTGGCCAACCCGATGGGGATCATGGGGACGCTGGCCAACGACCTCGGCGATGTGCCGCTGGTGTTGCAGACCGCGGCGGTGACCGGCATGTGGGGCGTGGAGTTCCTGGTGCTGCTGGTGCCCGCGACGATCGCGGCGGTGCTCGCGCCCGGGGCGCGAGGCCGCGTGCTGACCGCGGCCGTCGCAGCGGTGGTGCTGGCAGCGGCGCTGGGCGCGGGTGCCGTGCGGCTGGCCGAGTCCGGCGGCTCGGTCCAACGGGTGGCCGCGATCTCCACCAACCAGCGGATGTGGGCCCCGGACCTGGCCACCCCCGCCGGTCGCGACCTGGTCGCCGCCTACGCCGAGCGGATCGCCGCGCTGCCGACCGGGGTCCGCGCCGTGGTGCTGCCGGAGGGGTCCTTCGGCGCACACGAGGCCCGCCCAGCCGCGCTGTTCGACCCGATGCGCCGCCTGGCCGAGGACCGCGCCCTGGACATCGTGGTCGGCTACATGCGCTGGGACGGCGCGACCAAGTACAACTACGCCGCCTTGTTCCCGGCCGGCGGCGGCGAACCCGTCTCCTACCTCAAGCACCACGACCCGGTCAGCGTGCCGGGCACGGAACTTCTCCTCCGGGACCGGATCGGCGTGGTGATCTGCGGGGATGTCAACCACTCCGCCCCGGTCAGCGACTACGCCGCCGCGGGCACCGGCCTGCTGCTGGTACCGGCCGCGGACGAGGTCGACAACGGCTGGCAGCACAGCCGGATGATGGTGATCCGCGGGGTCGAGCACGGCCAGGCCACGGTGTGGGCGGCGCGGACCGGCACGCTGACGATTGCCGACGGGTACGGGCGGGTGCTGGCCGAGGCGCGCACCGACCGGCCGGAGCCGTTCACGACCGTGGTCGCCGAGCTGCCGAGTGGGCCGGGCGCCACGCCGTACACCCGGTTCGGTGACTGGTTCGGCTGGTTGTGCCTCGCGCTGGGCGTCGGCGGGCTGCTGCTGCGCGTCCGACGCGGTGACTGATCGGGACGGGGTGTTTACCGGCGCGCGGCGGGGGTAGACCGGGGCGACCTACGCACTCACCAGGGAGTCCTGATGTCTTCCACCGCAACGCTTCGGCGCACCCCAGTCCAGACTGCCGCGCTCGTGGTCGGCGTGGTGTTCCTGCTCGTGGGCATCGCCGGGTTCATCCCGGGGCTGACGACCAACATCGACTCGCTCACCTTCGCCGGGCACCACTCCGGGGCGCTGCTGATGGGCGTCTTCGCCGTTTCCGTGCTGCACAACCTGGTCCACCTGGCCTTCGGCGTCGCCGGACTGGTCTTCGCCCGCGGCACCAGGAGCGCGGCGCTGTACCTGGTCGGCGGCGGGCTGGTGTACCTGCTGCTGTGGTTCTACGGACTGGTGATCGACCACAACGGCCCGGCGAACTTCGTGCCGCTCAACGACGCGGACAACTGGCTGCACCTGGTACTGGCCCTCGGCATGATGGGGCTGGGCTTCGGCCTCGGGAGCCGGGTGCTGCGCGAAACCCGGTAAACACCGAACTTCAACTGAAAAACCCCTCACCCGTACTTCCCGGTAGCGTCTTTCCACGGGGTTGCGCGAATATGTACCGTCAGCGGCACTTTGAAGCATGTTCGCGCACACCCCAATCCCCGCCGGGAGTACGACATGCGAGTGCCCCGACCCCTGCGACGCCTCATCGGCGTCCTCTCCCTGCTCGCCCTGCTGGCCTTCGGGCAGCAGGCGCAGGCCCAGCCCGCCGAGCGGACCCTCGGCGCGGTCACCGGCATCAGCCAGGACGGCGCGACCGTCACGGTCAGCGCGGGCGGTGACCGCGTCCGGGTTGGCTTCCTGCAACCCGATGTGTTCCGGCTCTGGCTCGGCCCCGGCGGCTCGTTCGCCGATCCGGCCGGCCGCGCCATCCTGACCAGCACCGACTTCGGCCCGGTGCGCACCACCGTCACCGAGACCACCGACTACTACAAGATCGAGACTGACGCGGTGGTGCTGCGGGCGTACAAGAAACCGCTGCGTTTCGCGCTGTACCGCAAGGACAACCAGACCCTGGTGTGGCAGGAGTCGGCCGGGCTGACCTGGAGCTCCAGTGCCGCGCGGCAGCGGCTGGTGCGAGGCCAGGACGAGCAGTTCTACGGCACCGGCCTGCGGCTGGGCGCGTGGGCGCTGCGGGACAAGACGGTGCCGGTGCGGGTGGACAACAAGTGGAACGAGGGCAACAACGCCAGCCCGGCCCCGTTCTACCTGTCCACCAACGGTTACGGCGTGGTGCGCAACACCTGGTCGCCGGGCAGCTACGCCTTCACCTCGCCGGTGCAGACCACGCACGAGGAGGGCCGCTTCGACGCGGTGTACTTCGCCGGGCAGGGCCTCAAGGAGGTGCTTGACCGGTACACCGATGTGACCGGGAAGCCTTTCCTGGCCCCGATCTACGGCCTGGAGATGGGACACGCGGACTGCTGGAACGCGAGCAACCCCGACTACCAGGGCGACCACAACCGGGTGGACCACCAGAAGACCCCTGACGTGCTCACCTACGCCGAGCAGGCGCGCGCGGCGGACATGCCCTCGGGCTGGTTCCTGCCCAACGACGGCTACGGCTGCGGCTACACCAAACTGCCGGAGACGGTGAAGTCCTTGCAGGAGAAGGGCTTCTACACCGGGCTGTGGACCTCCACCGGACTGAAGAACGTCAAGGAGGAGGTCGGCGCGGGCTCGCGGATGATCAAGACCGACGTGGCCTGGATCGGCGGCGGCTACCAGAAGGCGTTCGAGGGCGTGCAGCAGGCGGTCTCCGGGATCGAGGACAACAGCGACGCACGCCGGTTCGTCTGGACGGTCGATGGCTGGGCAGGCACTCAGCGCAACGCGGTGGTCTGGACCGGGGACACCGAGGGCGACTGGGACAACATGCGCTGGCACGTCCCGGCGATCACCGGCGCGGGCTTCTCCGCGCTGAACTACGCCGCGGGCGACGTGGACGGGATCTTCGCCGGGAGCCCGGACACCTACTCGCGGGACCTGCAGTGGAAGGCGTTCACGCCGGTGCTGATGAGCATGTCGGGCTGGGGCGCGAAGAACCCCACCTCGGCTTACCAGGACAAGCAGCCCTGGCGGTTCGACGCGGCGCACCAGGAGATCAACCGCAAGTACCTCAAGCTGAAGATGCGGCTCACCCCGTACTTCTACTCGATGGCGCGGGTGGCGCACGAGACCGGCGTGCCGACCACCAGGGCGATGGTGCTGGAGTACCCGAACGACCCGATCGCCAGGGGAAACCAGACCAGCCAGCAGTTCCTGGCCGGGGACGCCTTCCTGGTCGCGCCGGTGACCTCGGCGACCTCCACCAGGGACGGCATCTACCTGCCCGCCGGCACCTGGACCGACTACTGGACCGGCACGGTGTACCAGGGTCCCGGCACCTTCGACGGCTACCAGGCCCCGCTGGACCGGCTGCCGCTGTTCGTCAAGGGCGGCGCGATCGTGCCGATGTGGCCGCAGCTCAACCACCACCGGGAGAAGCCGAAGACGCCGATCACCTTCGACGTCTACCCCAGCGGGAGCTCCAGCTTCGAGCTGTACGAGGACGACGGGGTGACCCGGCGGTTCCAGCGGGGCGAGCACGCCAAGCAGCAGGTGTCGGTGTCCGCGCCGACCAGCGGCCGCGGTGACGTCACGGTGCGGGTCGGCGCCTCCGTTGGCGACTACGCGGGCAAGCCCGCCGGCCGGGGCTACGAACTGGCGGTGCACGTGGCGGGCGCGCCGGGCAAGGTGACGCTGGGCGGCAGCGCGCTGACCGGCTACCCCAAGCGTGCCGACTACGAGGCGGCGGCGACCGGCTGGTTCTTCGAGCGCGGCGTGCTGCACGTGCGCACCGGCTCGCAGTCCACCGGCGCGGCGTTCACCGTCACCGCGGAGAGTGTCAACCTCCCAGTGCCGCAGGCGATTCCGACCAGGGCGGACGAGCCGATCGCCAAGTCCGGCTGGACGGTCAAGCACGTGGACAGCCAGGAGACCGCGGGCGAGAACGGGGCCGCGGCCAACGCGATCGACGACAACCCCGGCACCAAGTGGCACACCCAGTACTCGGGCACGGGTTCGGCGCTGCCACACGAGATCCAGCTCGACCTCGGTGCCACGCACGAGATCACCGGGCTCTCCTACTTGCCGAGGCAGGACAGCGGGGTCAACGGCGGCATCAAGGGCTACGAGGTCTACGTCAGCACTGACGGCACGAACTGGGGCCAGGCGGTGGCGACCGGGACCTTCGCCGCGGACAAGGGCGAGAAGCTGGTCAGCTTCGCCGCCAAAACGGGGCGGTACCTGAGGTTGCGGGCCACCAGTGAGATCAACGGCGGCGCCTGGACCAGTGCGGCCGAGATCGGTGCGCGAAGACTGAAGAGATAGTCCACAGTGGACAGAGCGTCGCCGGTGGCGCGGGTGTGCGAGCTGATCGCGCACCCGCCCGCCGCGGTACTGGTGGACGGCGCGGCGGGCCTGGGCAAGTCCTGGCTCGCCGCGCGGGTGCTGGCCGGGTCGACCGCCAGGGTGCGCGCGCTGGTCGAGTGCCTGGGCCTGCCGGATGAGCCGAAGGTGTTGCTGCGCGAGGTGGTGCGGGCGCTGGTGGAGGCCGGGTGCGATCCGGCGGCGGGGCGGGCGGTGATCACCGCGGCGGAGCAGGCGGACGGGTCGGCCTACCGGACCTGCGCGGCGCTGCGCGAACTGCTCGCCGAGGCGGGTTCGGTGCTGCTCGTGGTCGATGATCTCAGGCTGGCCGACCGCTGGTCCTGCCGCGTGTTGCGGTGCTGCGCGACCCGGTTGCCCCCAGGGGCCGCGATGGTGCTCACCTCCGCGCCATGGCCTGGGCCGAGGGTTGAGCTGGCACCGCTGCGGGTGGCCGAGGTAGCGGCACTGGTGGACGCGCCGGAGCCCTGGGTGGCCGAGGTGCACCGGCTCACCGGCGGGATTCCGTTGCTGGTCAACGAGGTCCTGGACCGGATCACCCCCGCCGACGGCGAGCCGGGCGCGGCGCTGGTGCGCGCCGGGCTGCCGAGGAGCGTGCTGGAACTGGTCACCAGCCGCCTGCACCCGGTACCGGCGGTGGTGCAGGTCGCCGCGTTGCTGCGCGGGCCGATCGACCCGGCGATCCCGGCGCGGGTGTGCGGGGTGGACCCGGCCAAGGCGGAGGCGGCGCTGGTGCGGGCGGTGGACGCCGGGCTGCTCGCGGTGCGCCCGGACGGCGCGTTCGAGTTCCGGCCGCCGCTGTGGGCGCTCGCGGTGGCCGAGACCATGCCGGTGGCCCGGCGGCGGCAGGCGCATCCGGCGATCGTGCGGGCACTGGACGGCGCGGCACTGCCGGAGCTGATCCACCACTGCCGCGCGGCAGGCGACCTGGCCGCGGCCGCCCGGCACGCCGAACGCGCCGCGGACCGGGCCATGCGCGCCGGTGCGCCAGCCACGGCGGTCGAGCTGCTGCGCGACCTGCTCGGCGAACCTGGGCTGCCCCGCCGGATCCGCGCCGGCCTGGCCAGCCGACTGGGCAGGCTGACCGTGGGCAGCTGGTCCTACCGCGACACGGTCACCCTGCTGCGCGGCCTGGTCGCCGACGACCTGCTGCCCGACGGTGTGCGCGGCGAGCTGCGACTGCACCTGGGCCTGCTGCTGGCCAACCAGGCCGCCGACGCCGACGCGGCCCGCGCGGAGCTGGTGCGCGCGGTCCCGGAACTGCGGCGGCGGCCCGCGCTGGCGGCCAGGGCGGTCTCCGCGCTGGCCCTGCCGCACCTGGGCACCGCGCCGATGGACGAGCACCTGCGCTGGCTGGCCGAGCTGGACCGGCTCACGCCCCGGCGCGGCGATCCCGCGCTGCTGACCGCGATCGAGGTCAACCGGTCCACCACCCTGCTCCAGCTCGGCGACCCCCGCGCCTGGGACGCCCTGCCTGCCACCGGGCACCGGCTGGAGTTGCTGCGCGGCTACCTGAACTTCACCGACGCCGCGATCACCCTCGGCCACCACCGGGCCGCGGCCGGATTCCTGGCCGAGGCCGAGTCGCTGGTGAGCGCGGCCCCGTACCTGGCGCAGTGGGCGACCACGAACCAGCTGCGCCTGGCCCTGGTCACCGGCCAGTGGACGGGCCTGGCCGAGCGGGTGCGCGCGCACCTGGGCACCGGCCCGCACAACCCGCGCTCGGCCGCCGAGTCACGACTGGTGCTGGCCCGGCTCGCCTTCGCCAAGGGCGAGTGGGCGGAGGCCGAGTCGCTGCTGGCCGGATCGGGCTGGTGCGGCTCCGCGGTGCCCGCCGCGGCCGCCACCCGGATCCGGCTGGCCACCGCCCGCGGCCGGCCGGCCGACCTGTCCTGCGCTGAACTGCGACGCAAGGGCGTGTGGGTGTGGGCCGCCGAACTGGTGGACGCGGTGGTGGAAGCCCTGCTGCGGCAAGGAGATCCGGCCGCGGCGCGAAACTTGCTGGCCGAGTTCGGCACGGAGATCGCGGACCGGGACTACCCGCTTGGGCGAGCGATGTTGGCCTACGGCAACGGATTGGTGGCTGAGGACGGCATCGCGCTGCTCATGGCGGCGGCGGAACAGTTCGCCGCCCTCCCCCGCCCCTACGAACACGCTCGCGCCGTCGAAGCCCTGGCCCGGCAGCTGTTCGCCACCGGCGAGCGGGTCACCGCCGAGCAGCGGATCGCCGAGGCCGCGCGGATGTTCGGCGAGCTCGGCGCGAGCTGGGACGCCGCCCGCTGCGAACGCCTGCTGCGCCAGCACCGCGGCCCGCTCGGCGGCGGACCGGGCAGGCGCGGTTACGGCGGCGCGCTGTCCCCGCGCGAGCGGGAGGTGGCGCGGCTGATCACCTCGGGGCGCACCAACCGGGAGATCGCGGAGCTGCTGTTCCTGTCCCCGCGCACGGTGGAGCGGCACGTGGCCAGCCTGCTGCGCAAGCTCGGCGCGCGCAGCCGCACCGAGGTCACCCCCGGGGCGCGAAGATCACCCCCGGGGCGCGAAGAACACGCCCAGGATGAGCTGCGCGGCGAGCACGGCGGTCCAGATCAGCGCCTTGCGGGTCGGCCTGGGTCCGTCGCGGAGCAGCCGCACGCCGAAGGGCACCAGGGCCAGGGTCAGCCCGCCGATGGCGATCAGCGAGACCGGCAGCTGGGTGCCCTTCACGGTACCGAAGGCGTGCAAGGACATCAGGGCCAGCGCCAGCGCGCTCAGCGGACCGAACACACCTGATCGCCAAGCGCCGAGGGCGAGCACGATCCAGCCGATCAGGATGGCCCCGCCGAAGGTGCGGAACGGGTGCCAGGTCAGCTCGCCCCAGAACCGGTAGTAGTCGAGCACTAGCTGTCCGGCCCGCGCCACGCCCTGGGTGTCGGCCAGCACGAACACCAGCTGGTCGGTGCCCGCGTGGTAGGCGCGGGTGCACAGGCCGAGGATCACCAGTGTGCCGCCCCAGTACGCCCAGACCGCCCGGGTGGCCGCGATCCGCTGGCACAGCGCGATCACCGCGAAGCACAGCAGCACGTTGCCCAGCGCGAAGCAGGCGTACGCGGCGGACATCAGCGCCGGATGTTGCTGGTGGGCCTGGAGCTGCTGCGGGAAGAAGAAGTGGAACGGCGACCGCAGCAGCGCACCGGTCAGCAGCAGGATCGGGCCCGCGATCAGCGAGATCCCGCCGACCCACCGACCGGGGAACAACGCTTGCCGCGCAAGCACATCCGCGCTCTGCCGAGTGTCGTCAACCATGGCTGGAGGGTATTTGTGGCGGCCTGGGTGGCGCGTCTGCCCGTGGTCTTCACTCCGCGGCAGATTGTCCTACCTGAGGTAGAGGCGGCCGGTGGTACGGTCCGCTCATGGTCACCGTGGCACTGCTGGCCCTGGTGCAGCTCTGGGCGTTGCTGGATCCACCGGGCCGGGTGGCCGTGGGGCCGGTCCTGCCGATGCTCCTGGTGTCCTGCGCACTGGCATTGCCCGTGCTGGCAAGGCGCCGGTGGCCGCTCGCGGCGTTCGCGGTCGCCCTGGTGATCGCGCTGACCGCCACCGTCGCGGGCGTGGTCGGCGGCGGGGTGGTGTGGATCGCCTACCTGCCTTCGGCGTTGGCGCTGTACCCGGTCGCCGTGGCCGGGCGGACCTGGCGGTCGCTGGCGGCGCTGGGCACGGCGATCACCTTGGCCACCGCGGCGATCCTGGCCTACTACCGCTGGGTGCTGCCCAGCCTGGCGGTGCCGACGCTGCCGGTGGAGGTGCCGGTGGCCTGGCCGGTGGAGATCGGCTTGGTCACCGTGCTGCTGGGCGGGTCGGCCGCGATCGGCGGCGCGGTCGCCCGGCGGCGGCGGATCGCGGCGCGCCTGGTCGCGGAGTCCTCGCGGCGGGCGGTGGCCGAGGAGCGGCTGCGCATCGCGCGGGAGCTGCACGACGTGGTCGGCCACAGCCTGAGCCTGATCGCGGTGCAGGCCACCGTGGCCAACCACCTCGGCCCCGGCTCCCCCGAGGCTTCCAGTTCGGCGCTGCGCACCATCGAGTCCACCAGCCGTGGGGCCCTGGCCGAGGTCCGCCGGGTGCTCGGCGCACTTCGCTCGGACGCCGAGCTCACCCCCATCCCCGGACCGGCCGACCTGCCAGGGCTGGCCGCCGGATCCGGCCTGGCCGTGGACCTCACCCTGCGCGGTGACCGCGAACTGCCTGCCGGTCTGGGGCTCACGGTGTACCGGATCGTGCAGGAGGCGTTGACCAACGTGTTGCGGCACGCGGGAACCGGCTCCTGCCGGGTGCTCGTCGACCGCACCGGACCGGCGGTCCTGGTCGAGGTCCTCGACGACGGGCGGGGCGGCGAACCCTCGGGCAGCGGCAACGGGCTGCTCGGCCTGCGGGAGCGGGCCGCCCTGTTCGGTGGCACGCTCAGCGCCGAGCCGAGGCCCGAGGGCGGATTCGCGGTGCGGGCCCGGATTCCGATCGGCGTCGAGGAGGAACGGTGACCCGGGTGCTGCTCGCCGAGGACCAGGTGTTGTTGCGGGACAGCCTGGTCGCGCTGATCGACTCCACCGGGGACCTCAGCGTGGCCGGGCAGGCCGGCACCGGGGCGGCGGCCGTCGAGCTGGCCCGGCGCTGCCGGCCGGACGTGGTGCTGATGGACGTGCGGATGCCGGAGCTGGACGGCATCGAGGCGACCAGGCGGATCTGCGCCGAGGGCACGGCCAGGGTGCTCATCCTGACCACCTTCGACCTGGACGAGTACGTGCACGCCGCGCTGCGGGCCGGCGCCAGCGGGTTCCTGGTCAAGGACTCCTCAGCCGCGGACGTGCTGGCCGCGGTGCGGATCGTGGCAGCGGGCGAGGCGCTGCTCGCGCCGACGGTGACCCGGCGGCTGATCGAGCAGTTCCGCGCCCAGCGACCGCCCTCCCGCGACAACTCGCTGGCCGGCCTCACCCCTCGGGAGACCGAGGTGTTGCGGTTGATCGCCGACGGCCTGTCCAACACCGAGATCGCCGACCGGCTGTTCCTGGGCGTGGGCACGGTCAAGACGCACGTCGGCCGCCTGCTGGCCAAGCTGTCCGCCAGGGACCGGGCCCAGCTGGTCATCCGGGCCTACGACGGCGGACTGGTCACCAGTTAGGGCACCGCGGTGCGACCGCCGGACCGGCCGCACCGCGATGCGCTCAGGTGATCAGCCGAAGCACAGCGGGGCGTTGATGTGCTTGTGGCAGCGGACGGTCCGGGTGGTCGAGCCGGTCTGGTTCTTGCTGTCGGTCACGGTCAGCGTCACGGTGTAGGTGGCCGCGACGTTCGGGTAGCTGTGCGAGACGGTGACTCCAGTGCCGGTAGTGCCGTCGCCGAACTTCCAGGCGTGGCCGGAGACCGAGCCCTCCTCGTCACTGGCTGCGCTGCCGTCGAAGGAGCAGCTGCCGCGGTTGCAGCGGGCGCTGAACGCGGCGGTCGGCGGCAGGTCGCCCGCCTTGACCAGGCGGCGGGTGCTGTGCGTCTTGCCGTCGTTGTCGGTCACGGTCAGCCGGACGCTGTAGTGGGCGGCCTTGCCGTAGTTGTGCGAGGCGGTCTTGCCGGTCCCGGTGCCGCCGTCGCCGAACTCC
This sequence comes from Crossiella sp. NPDC003009, assembly GCF_053591555.1. Taxonomy (NCBI): domain Bacteria; kingdom Bacillati; phylum Actinomycetota; class Actinomycetes; order Pseudonocardiales; family Pseudonocardiaceae; genus Crossiella; species Crossiella sp. NPDC003009. Next base: position 138,568 of record NZ_JBSFUA010000017.1, read on the forward strand.
CAGGCATAGCCGGTGATGCTGCCGTCCGGGTCCTTTGTGGAGCTCGCGTCGAAGGAACAGGTGGTGTTGCTGGTGGAGCAGCTCGCGGTGAACGCGGCGACCGGCCTGCCGGGGTCGGCGGAGCCCGCCGGGTAGTCCTGGGCGGAGCTGACGTCCAGCAGCGGTTCCTTGACGTTGTCGCCGGAGTCGTCGGTCCAGTCGGTGTTCGCGGTGTCGATCAGCCGCTGCCGCACCGCGCGTACCCCGTCCCGGTTGGTGGCCCGGTTGCCGTTGGCGGTCAACAAGCCTGCCGCGCCCGCCACGTGCGGCGCGGCCATCGAGGTGCCGCTGAGGGTGGAGTAGCCGCCGTTGAGGTGGGTGGACAGGATGCAGGTGCCGGGTGCGGCGATCTCCACGGTGGCGCCGAAGTTGCTGAAGTCGGCCAGGGTGTCGTCCTGGTCGGCCCGGCAGGTGGAGGCCGCGCCGCCGCCGCGCTTGCCGTTGAAGTCGGCCAGCGCGGACACGGTGATCACGTCCGGGTGGCTGGCCGGGAAGAAGGTCTTCGCGTCCTTGTGGTTGTTCCCCGCGGCCACCGCGAACACCACGCCCTTGCCGACGGCGTTGGAGATCGCCTGGGTGAGCGCGTCGTTCGCGCAGTTCTCGCAACCGAGGCTCATGTTGGCGACTTCGATCTCATCGGCGTGCGCGGCCACCCAGTCCACGCCGGCCACCACGCCGGAGAGCTGCCCGCTGCCGTTGTCGTCGAGCACCTTGGCCGACCAGATCCGCGCCCCCGGCGCGATGCCGGTGACCCCGATCCCGTCGTCCTTCGCGCCGATGCTGCCTGCCACGTGGGTGCCGTGGCCGTGGCCGTCGCCGCCCGCGTTGTCGGTGCAGGAGCTGCTGTTCACGCAGTTGGCACGGGCCACCACGGTCAGGTCGGGGTGCTTGCCGTCCACCCCGGTGTCGATCACCGCGACGTCCACGTCCACGCTGTAGTCGGCGGTGCCGTTGATCTTGAGGTTGGGGTTGGCGGTGGCGAAGGCCCGGTCCACGCCGGTGGGCACGGTCTGCGCGGTGGTGCGCACCACCGCGGCCGGCACCACCCAGCGCCCCCGGGGGGCGCGCCGCACCGCCCCCTCGGGAGAGCGGCGGGTAGTGAAAGAGTGGGCGCCAG
>NZ_JBSFUA010000018.1:0-136454 GCF_053591555.1 Crossiella sp. NPDC003009
CACTGTTGAGTTCTCAAAGAACACACGCAACACCGCACACCCGCCCGCCGCAGAGGCCGACAGCTGTTCCGGGGCTTGTTTGTCCTGGAAGCTTTGTTGCTAGATCTTGCTACGGTCGCCCACTCTACCACCTGTCGATGGGAGCTTGGTTCGCGACCCCTGCCCCGCGCCCGTTCCCCGGTCTTTCTGGGGGCCGTTCCGCGCTGGCAGGGAGAAAGTTACGCCCGGGCGAATGCGAAGTCAAATCGGCAGTTCAGCGCGAAGGAAGCCCAGGTCAGCGGCCTGCGCGCGAGTCGATCTCGGGCACATCACGTAGATCGGGTTGGAGTGGCCCCGGCCACATTCAGGCCCGTACCGCGAGTTCGGCCGCGCACGAGGTGGCCGTGGCGGTTGGCGTCCACAGGTCCCCGGTGCCGGAAGACATCACTGACGAAGTCGTCGTTGGTGAAGTACAGGGCCAACGCGTGATGACGGGCGACGAGCCGGTCGGCACCGGGTCCGGCTGAGCGGTGGACTCCGCGAGCGTGGCCAACCGGGGAGAGCGGTCAGCTACGACACGAGCTGGACCACACTCGACCGAAGTCGATGTGGTCGCGGGTCACGAGCGGCGGGTGCACCAGCACGTCCTCCACAAAACCGGGGCCCCTCCCGCGTGATGACATCGCCTTCTCCGGCGTTCCACCTGCCTGACCTTCTCCTGACGCGCGCCGTCGCGGTCACGCGTCTCCCCTCGTCACGCAAGGAGAGGTGGCATGCCGAGCTCAGCCGTGATCGCCATCGTGGGCGCCGGCCCGAACGGGACCGGCCTGCTGGAACGGATCAGCGCCAACCTGGGCGCGGCCGAGGAGTTGTACGGGGGTCCGCTGGAGATTCACCTGGTCGATCCCTTTCCGCCGGGACCCGGACGGGTGTGGCGGCACGCGCAGTCACCGCTGCTGCGGATGAACTCGATGGCCGAGGACGTCACGATGTTCACCGACGAGTCGGTGCGATGTCAGGGGCCGGTGCGCCCCGGTCGCTCATTCGCGGAGTGGGCAGCCGATGTAGGCACCGGCAAGATCGCCGACGTGGAGCCTGATCCGGAGCTGGTGTCGTTGCGCGGCAACGGCTTTCCTTCCCGGCAGGTGTAGGGCAAGTATCTGGACTGGTTCTTCCGTCACACGATCCGGGGACTTCCGGACTCGGTGACCGTGCACGTGCACGCGAGCACCGCGACCGCCATCACCGGGAGCTGTGACCAGCTGCAGCAGGTGTGGCTGGCCGACCGGGCGACGCCGTTGTCAGCGGGCGCGGTGGTGCTGGCGCTCGGGCACCTTGACTCCCAGCCCGACGCTGAGCAGCGGCGGCTGGCCGCCTTCGCCGCCGAGCACGGGCTGTCCTACCTGCCGCCGGAGTACTCGGCCGACGCTGACCTGTCCGAGATCGCGTCCGGGAAGACCGTGGTCATGCGCGGGTTCGGGCAGGCGTTCATTGACCCGATGGTGTTGCTGACCGAGGGCCGCGGCGGACGGTTCGAGGCCACTACGGACGGTCTGCGCTACCTGCCCTCGGGGCGGGAGCCGGTGCTGTACGTCGGGTCCAGGCGCGGAGTTCCCCATCACGCGAAGACCACCTATCGGTTGCAGGGCGCGGCGCCGGACCTGCCCAGGTTCTTCGACGCGGACGCGGTGGACCGGCTGCTGGCCCAGCCGGGGCGGCTGGAGTTCCGCCGGGACGTGTGGCCCGCGATCGCCAAGGAGATCGGCTGGGGCTACTACCGCGAGCTGTTCACCGGCCACCCGGACAAGGTCACGATGGACTGAGACGAGTTCGCCGGGAGCTTCGCCGAACTGGAGTTCCTCGGGCAGCGGATGCGGGACCTGGTGGCGCGGGCGGTGCCGGCGAGCGTGGACCGGCTCGACCTGGCCACGCTGGACCGGCCGTTGCGCGGGCTGAGCTTCGACCGGTTCGCTGGCCTGGGCAGATATCTGCGGGACTACATCGAGCAGGATCTGGCCCGGCGGTCGGACCCGGCGTTCTCCACGGATCTGGGGGCGTTCCTGGCGCTGCTGTCGGGGTACGGGCAACTGCCGCGGCTGCTGGCGAGCGGGCGGTTGTCGGCACGGTCGCAGGTCGAGGAGTTCGACGGGTGGTGGGCCGGGTTCTGCAGCTTCTACACCAGCGGTCCGCCGGGTGACCCCGGCTGGAGCAGCTGCTGGCCCTGGCCGAGGCCGGGATCGTGCGGTTCCTCGGGCCGGACATGTGGGTGCGGGCGGATGCCGGGCGCGGGCGGTTCGTGGCCGGCAGCGCCGCGGTGGCCGAGCAGCTGGTGGTGACCGGGCTGATCGAGGCGCGGCTGCCCAGGGCGAACGCCAGGGGCAGTGCGAATGAGCTGCTGCGGCGCCTGGTCCTGGCCGGGGACGGCGCCGAGGAGGTGCTGGCCGAGGGAGCGTTCGGGCACAACACCGGGCTGCTGCTGGTTCGCGGGGACGACGTGCGGGTGCTGGACCGGGACGGGCGGGCGCATCCGCGCTGGTTCGCGCTCGACGCGCACACCAGCGGCCGATCGGTGGCCGCGTTCGCCCGGCCGCGGACCAACGCGCCCTCGTTCCGGCGCAACGACAAGGTGGCCAGGGAGCTGCTGCGGTTCCTGGCGACGAGCCGGTCAGGCTGGTGCCGATTCCGCGGGCAGCAGAACTTGGTAGCCGGTTTGATGATCTTGTGCCGCGGCGTCATTGCTGATCAGCGTTTCGCTACTCCGTTGAGCTGACGCTGCGCAGTCAATTTCATCGCTGACCTGGGTGAACGCATCGCGCCAAGTTGGTCGGACGCCCTCGGAAATCTCGGTAGCGTCCGAAGGCGATGGACGACAACTGGCTCGTGAACCTCGTACTCGCCCCGGCGACCTACCTGGTGGTCCTTACCGTCTTCGTGATCGTGTTGCGAAGGCTGCTGGGCTTCCGGGTCGGCCTGGTGCGGGCGGTCATCGCCGCGGTCATCGGGTTGCTCCTGATACCGCCGCTGGCCAGGGTGATGTTCCAGGCCGACAGCGCGGGCTCGCTGATCACCGTCTGGATCGGCCTGGCCGTGCTGGTGCCGATGGTGCTGCTCGTGCTGGCCGAGGTGCTGGTGCCGCCCGGATCCGTGCCGGGTCCGGTGGAGTGGCTGCGCGGGCTGCGGCGCCGGTTCGGGCGGGCGCGGCGGTACTCGCAGATCAGCCGGATCGCCTTCCGGCACGGGCTCAGCCCCTACTTGCGCGGCAGCCGGAAGTCGGCGACGCAGGGGCAGTCCAAGCTGGCCAGGTCGGTATGGCTGGCGCTGGAGGACGGCGGCGTCACGTTCGTCAAGTTCGGCCAGGTGCTCTCCACCCGGCGGGACATCCTGCCGGAGGAGTTCGTCACCGAGCTGAGCCGGTTGCAGCACCAGGTGGCTCCGGCGCCGTATGCCGAGGTCGAGCTGGTGCTGCGGGCAGAGCTGGGCGGCGCGCCGGAGGAGGTGTTCGCCGAGTTCGACCGGGTACCGCTGGCCGCGGCCTCGATCGCGCAGGTGCACCGGGCCACGCTGCGGACCGGAGAGCAGGTCGTGGTGAAGGTGCAGCGGCCCGGCATCCGGCCGGTGGTCGAGCGTGACCTGGACATCGTGGACCGGCTGGCCCGGACCCTGGAGGCGCGGACTCGCTGGGGCCGGGCGCTGGGTGTGGTGGAGTTGGCGAAGGGGTTCGCCGACGCGCTGCGCGAGGAGCTCGACTTCCGGATCGAGGCGCGCAACATGGCCGCGGTCGAGGCTGCTGCCGCGGTGCGTGGCGGTGATCCGGGGATCAGGCTGCCCGTGTTGCACGAGCAGCTGTGCACCCAGCGGGTGCTGGTGATGGAACGCCTCGACGGGGTGCCGCTCAGCGGGCGATTACCCGACGGCGCGGACCGTCCGGAGCTGGCGCGCGCGTTGCTGCGGTGCCTGCTGCAGCAGGTGGTGGTGGACGGCGTCTTCCACGCCGATCCGCATCCGGGCAACATCCTCGCACTGACCGACGGGCGGCTCGGGCTGCTGGACTTCGGGTCGGTCGGCCGGCTCGACGGTCAGTTGCGGGGCGCGGTGCAGAACCTGTTGCTGGCCATCGACCGTGGTGATCCCGCGGCGATGAGCGATGCCCTGCTGGAGGTGGTGAGCAGGCCGGATGAGATCGACGAGTCCGCGCTGGAGCGGGCTGTCGGGCAGTTCATGGCCCGGCACCTGGGTCCAGGTATGCGGCCGGACGTGGAGATGTTCACCGACCTGTTCCGGCTGGTCGCCGCCTATCGGCTGACGGTGCCGCCGGAGGTGGCCGCGGTGTTCCGCGCGCTGGCCACGATGGAGGGCACGCTGGCCGCGCTGGCACCCGGGTTCAACATCGTGGCGGAAGCGCGGTCCTTCGCCGGGGACAAGGTGAGCGCGGCGCTGCACCCGTCCTCGCTGAAGGAGGCGGCGAGTCAGGAGCTGCTGGCGCTGATCCCGGTGTTGCGCAGGCTGCCGCGGCGGCTGGAGCGGATCACCGGCGCGCTGGAACGCGGCAGGCTCGGGGTGAACGTGCGGTTGTTCGCCGACGAGCGGGACCGGCGGGTGCTGCGCGGGTTCCTGAACCAGGTGCTGCTGACCGTGCTGACCGCGACCACCGGCGTGATGGCGGTGCTGTTGCTGGGCACTACCGCCGGTCCGATGGTGGCCGACGGGATCAGCCTGCTGCACGTGTTCGGCTACAACCTGCTGGTGATCAGCTCGGTGATCGCGTTGCGGGTGCTGTACCTGGTGTTCCGGCGAGAGACGTGAAGGAGGTTCGGCTGGTCTGTGACAGAACCATGACATGCCACGGGCATGGCTGATACATCGCGGATGGACGGTGTAGGCATGCGTCCCTCCTCGACCGGTTCCTTCGTGGCCTGGCGGATCGCACTGTCCGCGCCGCTGTTCCTGCTCGCCTTCGTCGTCAGCTACATCTCCTTCGTGCGCACGCCCGAGGGGCAGCGCTGGGAGAACGAGGTGCTGGCGGCCGGTGGCCGCGGGCCGGGGTTGCTGCTCAGGGACGAGGACTCCGGGCTGCTGGAGCTGATGAACGATCGTCCGCTGCTGATCGGCGCGGTGGTCGGCGTGATCCTGGTGGCGCTGGTCGGGCGGCGCTGGTGGGCAGGGCTGGCCGCGCTGGTGGCGACCGGGCTCACCGTGGCTTGCTCGCAGGTGTTGAAGCTGTCGCTGCTGGAGCGGCCCAGGCTTGGCGCTGGGCGGTTCCTGCCCTCGCACAACAGCTTCCCCAGCGGTCACGTCAGCCTGGCCATGGCGTTGGTGCTGGCGCTGCTGGTGGTGCTGCCCAGCAGGCTGCGGGTGCTGGCGGCCGTGCCGGGCGCGCTGTGGGTGGCGACGGTGTCGACCGCGACCATGGAGGCGGGCTGGCACCGGCTGAGCGACACGCTGGGCGGCGGTCTGCTGGCGGCGGCGGTGTGCTGCCTGCTGGTGGGTGTGCTGCTGGCGGTGGGACAGGCTCGTCGGGTGCTGCGGCGGCCGAGCCCGATCGGGCTGACGCTGGGCTGGCTCGCGGCGGTGGCCGCGGTCGGCTGGTTCGTGCTGCGGTACACCGGCGCGGACGCCACTCCGACGGACATCGCGATGGCGGCGGCGCAGTCGGCCAGTGTGCTGATCGTGCTGGCGGTCACCGCGCTGCTCCGGTCGATCGAACTGCTGGCGTCGGTGGCGGCGACCGAGGGCGTGCCGGCACCGCCTGCGGTGCAACCGCCGCTGCCTGGGCCGTTGCCGGGCCAGCGCCGGGTGGCGAGCGCCGAGGAGCTGAACTACTACCGGCAGCACCTGGTGCCTTGACGAGCAGGTCCCAACTCGGCCGGCGGCAGCAGGGCTGAGCGGTCGCCGGAGACGGTCGGGTCGTGCCGGGATGGTGATCAGTCAGGTCGCAGGCCCGGGAAGAAGTGGCAGTACGGGGGCAGCTAGCGAGGCGAGCGGGGCCTCGGCCGGGGCGCACAGGCGAAGGCCCCACATCCGGAGTCCGGGTGTGGGGCTTTCGCTTGTGCGGACTAGGGCTTGTACTTGGGTGGCGGTGTGGTGGGGTCGGGGGTGCGGGGCATGACGGTGGTGGAGACCGGGCCGTCCATGACCGCGCCATGGCGCATCAGCCAGGCCGAGACCTCGGTTTTCACCACGGCCAGGGTGGGGCGGCGGCGCGGGTCGGGGTCCAGGGCGGCGGCCAGCAGGTGGCGGTGGGCGCTCTGTTGCGGGATGTGGGTGCAGGGGGTGCCCTTGGCTGCGGCCATCAATGCCGAGACCGGGGTTTCGAAGACGCCTCGGGGTGGGTGGGCGGCCAGGGCGTAGCTGACCGTGGCGGCCAACTGCCAGGCGTCGGCGGCAGGGGAGGCGGAGGCGCCCGCGGCGACCTCGGGGGCGATGAAGTCGGGAGTGCCCATCATCATGCCGGTGGCGGTCAGGGTGCTGTCGCCCTTGGAGCGGGCGATGCCGAAGTCGATGAGGTGGGCGGTGCCGCCCTCGTCGAGGACCACGTTCGCGGGCTTGACGTCGCGGTGCAGCACGCCTTGGTCGTGCGCGTCGGCCAGTGCGCCGGCCATGGTGGCCCAGAGGCGAGCGGCGGAGACGTCGTCGATGACACCGCCGTTGTGCACGGCGTCGGCGAGGGTGCCGCCTTCGATGTACTCCATGACGATGGCCAGGCCGTCGGGTTCCTCGACGACGTCGTAGACCCGGACGCAGTTCGGGTGCCGGACGGCGGCCAGGGCGCGGGCCTCGCGGAGCATGCGCTGCTCGGTCTCGGCGTCGGGGGCGTGCGCCAGTTTCACCGCGACGGTGCGGCCGAGGCTGGTGTCCATGGCGAGCCAGACCTGGCCGAAGCCGCCGGCGCCGAGCTTGCGCAGCCTGCGGAACCGGCCGCCGGCGGGGTGCCAGACGCCGCCTCGGGGCAGCACCGGGGTGGTGCGGGTGCCGCCGGAGGCCATCCGGCCCGCGCCTGCGGCCGCACCCGCGGCGGCGGCGCCAGCGGCACCGGCGCCTGCCAGGAAGGCGGGCAGGGGGCCTGGGGTGTTGGCCAGGGCGCCGGCTGGGGCCTGGAGGGTCGGGGGCTTGCCGCTCATGACCGCGGGTGGGCGGCCGGAGGTGCCGGGCGGGGGTTGCTGGCCTGCGGGCGGCGGCTGTTGGCCTGCCGATAGCGGCTGTTGGCCTGCGGAAAGGGGTTGCTGACCTACGGAAAGGGGTTGCTGACCTGCGGACAGCGGCTGTTGGCCTGCGGAAAGGGGCTGCTGACCCGCGGACAGCGGTTGCTGGCCTGCGGCGGATGGGGGCTGCTGGCCCGCGGCGGGGTGCGGGGGCTGGCCGACGAAGGCCGTGGGCGGTTCCTGGCCCGCGCTGGTGGTTCGCGAGGCTTGGCTGCGGACGACCGTCGGCGGCTCGTGGCCGGCGACGACGGTCGGCGGGGCGTGGCCGCGGACCACGGTGGGGGGTTCCTGGCCGCGGACGACCGTTGGCGGTTCCTGGCTCCGGACCACCGTGGGTGGCTCCTGACCTCGGACCACCGTGGGCGGCTCCTGGCCGGGGCGGCCTGGGCCGGGCGAGGGCTGCGGCGCGTTGCGCGCGGACTGGGGCGGTGGTGCGGACTGGGCCGAGTGGGCGTGGCCGGCGTTGGCGTGGGCCGCGTGCATCGGGGCCGGGGCGACCTTGGTCGCGGCGGAGGGCTTTGCGGGGAGGGGTTCGGCCAGGCGGACGGCTGGGTCGATGCGGGTGGGGTTGGGGGGCGCGGTGGACGGTTTGCGCGGGAGTTGGTTGCTGGCTGGGCGGACCGGCTCGGCCAGGGGTTTCGGTTTGGGGGGCGGCAGGGGCTGGCGGGGTTCCAACTGGCGTTTCTCCGCGGGTTCGGGGTCGCGTTCGGAGCGGACGATGACCGAGCGGCGGGGTGAGCCGATCAGCATGACCGCGAAGATGCCCGCGATCGAGGTGGGCAGGAAGCCGAGCCACAGGTGGCCGAGGATGCTGGCGCTCAGCGGCACGGTCAGGATGGCCAGCAGGACGTACGGCAGCCGGAAGAACAGCCAGGCGGGCCACTTCGGGCCGCGGCGGAAGGCCAGCAGGCTCTGGAAGATCACCGCCAGCAGGATGAGCACCGGCAGCACGCCGATCAGGAAGATGTAGCCGATGGAGCCCAGCCAGCTGGTGGCGCCACCGGGGTTGAACAGGGCGTCCGCGGCTTCCGGGGCGTTGGCCAGGTACTGGCCCTGGGTGCCCAGGAAACAGAAGTCCCGGCCCATGGACTCGCCAGCGCCGGTCAGGCCGCCGACCTGGACGCCCCGGGCGGCCGCGGTGATGATCCGGTCGGTGGCGGTGAAGGCCAGCCAGGGCAGGACCAGGGTGCCTGCCAGGCCGAAGGCGGCGATCGGGATGGTGGTCGCCGGGGTGTACCGGTTGCCGATGCCGTGCCGCAGCAGGGCGACGCAGATCGCGCCCAGCGGTGGCAGCAGGCCGAAGACCACACCGGCGGCGGTGACGGTCCAGGCCCAGTCGCCTGGGCAGACCGCGAAGCCGAACAGGCCGTGCAGCGTCGACAACAGCGAGCCGACCAGATGGACGACCGCGTCCACGAACCCCTCCAGACCCACTTCACCGGAAGCTGACGACATCCACCCTATTAGTCCTTACATCGGGTGTACGTGTCCGCACGCTCCGCAAGTGGGTTTTCTGGGCCCGCTCAACGCACTGGCAACGGAAAAGCCACTGGACTGTGACGTCCGGCGCGATCAATCGCCCGCACTCCAAAGAACACGTTGTCCTTCGACCGCTTGACCGTCGCCCGGGTGACATCGCCTACCGGGACGACATGGGTCCACCAGGTGTCCGTGGTCTCCCGCCAGAGGACCTCGTACCCGGCCAGGTCGGCCTCCGGGCCCCGCTGCCAGACCAGCTCGGTGTCGTTGGTCAGCGCCTGGGTGAGGATGCCGACGCCGGTGGGTGTGCCGGGGGCCTGCGCGAGGGACCACAGGGTGGCCAGGTTGACCTTGGCGACGCGGGCGATGTAGTCGAAGTCGCAGAACTCGGGCAGGTCGCCGTACTGCTTGCCGTCCTGCACCCGGACGTCCTGGTGCTGGTGCGCGAAGTCCTCGTTCGGCTCGGTGAACCGGGCCGCGGGGAAGCCCAGCTCCAGGAACGGGATGTGGTCGCCGCCGCGCAGGTACCGGTCCCTGCGGTGGATCACCCGGACGTTCATGCCGGTCACGTCCTGGCCGGCGACCTCGCGGACGTACCTGGCCAGCTGGCGGGTGGCCGAGTCGTTCTCGCCGCCGACCGAGCGGCGGACGTTGGCCTGCTCCGGGGTTTCCGAGGTGGGCACGCCCTCGGCGAACAGGCGCACCGTGCGCGGGTCCTTGCTGCCGTCGTCGGCGGTGCTGCTGCCCACGATGTCGTTGGTGAACATGCCCTGCACGTCCGCGCCCGCCGCCTTGAGCTGCTTGGCCAGGTGACGGGAGCCGTGCAGGCCCTGCTCCTCCCCCGCGACCGCGGCGAAGACCACGGTGGCCTCCACCGGGCGCTTGGCCATGATCCGGGCCAGTTCCAGCACCACCGCCACGCCCGAGGCGTCGTCGTCGGCGCCCGGCGCGTCGCTTACCGCGTCCATCACGTCCGAGGCGCGCGAGTCGTAGTGGCCTGCGACCACGTAGGTGCGCTTGGTGGTCGTGCTGCCGCGCAGGGTGGCGAGCACGTTGGTGATCTTGGTGGGCACCGGGATGCGCGGGTCCGGCTGCTGGATGTAGGACTGGAGCTCGACGGTGAGCCTGCCGCCGGAGGCCGCGGCGTAGCGGCTGAGCTCGGCGAAGAGCCAGTCCCGGGCCGCGCCGATGCCGCGTTTCGGGTCGTCCTGGCTGGAGAGGGTGTGCCGGGTGCCGAAGGCGGCCAGGGTGCGCACGGTGGCCTCGATGCGCTTCGGGTCGATCTCGCGCAGCAGGGCGCGCAGCTCGCGGTCGGCCGGCCGCCCCGCCGGGGCGGCGGCTTCGGCGGCGGCCTGCGCGGCGCCTGCCGGGAAGATCAGCGGGGCCGCCGCAGTGGTCAGGGCGGCCGTCAGGAAGGTGCGTCGGCTGGGCGACTCAGGGGCCATGTGCCCTGTCTAGACAGTCAGCGCAGGGTGGTAAAGCCGCCAAAGGAACCGATTACCGGGAAGCAGCCGGGCTACCCGCGCGTTGCACCGGACATGCCCCTGTCTCGTTCCGTCCCACTGTCCGTGCTCGACCTGGCCATCATCACCAACGGCTCCACCGCGACCACCGCGTTGCGCGAGACCCTGGACCTGGCCGCGCAGACGGAGAGACTGGGCTACCACCGGTTCTGGCTGGCCGAGCACCACAACATGCCCGGCGTGGCCAGCAGCGCGCCCGCGGTGCTGATCGGCCAGGTGGCCGCGGTCACCTCGACCATGCGGGTCGGCTCCGGCGGGGTGATGCTGCCAAACCATCCGCCGCTGGTGGTCGCCGAGCAGTTCGGCATGCTGGAGGCGCTCTACCCCGGCCGGATCGACCTGGGCCTCGGCCGCGCGCCGGGCACCGACCCGCGCACCGCGCAGGCGCTGCGCCGCTCGGCCTCGCCGCTGTCGGCCGACGACTTCCCCGAACAGCTCGGCGAGCTGGTGCGCTACTTCGACGAGCCGGTGCCGGGCGAGCCCGAGCCGGCGGTGCGCGCGGTGCCGGCCGCGGGCAACCGGCCGCCGGTGTGGCTGCTGGGCTCCAGCGGGTACAGCGCGCGGCTGGCCGGGATGCTGGGGCTGCCGTTCGCCTTTGCGCACCACTTCAGCGCGGAGAACACGCTGCCCGCGCTGCGGCTCTACCGGGAGAACTTCCGGCCCTCCGCCGAGCTGGACCGTCCCTACGCCATGGTCTGCGCCTCGGTGATCGCCGCGGACACCGACGAGCACGCGCGCTGGCTGGCCGGTCCCGGTGGACTGTCCTTCCTGCGGCTGCGCGGCGGCAGGCCGGGGCTGTTCCCGACCGCGCAGGAGGCCGCCGACTACCCGTACTCGGCGCTGGAGCGGGAGTTCGTGGAGGCCAGGTTCGCCAGCCAGATCATCGGCGGGCCGGAGACGGTGGCGGCCGGGCTGGAGAAGCTGCTGACCGAGACGCTGGCCGACGAGCTGATGGTGACCTCGATGGTGCCCGGTCACGCGGAGCGACTGCGCTCCTTCGAACTGGTCGCCAAGATCGCGGCATAAAAGAGAGCCCCGAGGCCGCTGGGGGTCCGGCCTCGGGGCTCTGAGGTCTCATTATCTTGGTGGTAGAACCACCATCGCGCTGAGACTCGTCAACTATAGCTCGTCCGTCGGAGAGCGGTACATCCTCCAATCGAACGGATGGGGCCGGATTCTGCTAGTCACAAGGAGTGAGTGCTCGTGGTCTCGCGGGCGTACTCCGTGAGCTGGGCCACCACGAACCGATGATCCTCCACCTGGGGCAGCCCGGAGACGGTGATCGAGCCCACCACGCCGACACCACGCACCGTCACCGGGAACGAGCCGCCGTGTGCGGCGTAGACGTCGGGGTCCAGCCGCATGGTCTCCTCGAAGGTGCTGCCCTTGGCCCGGCACTGCTCGCCGATGAGGAAGGAGCTGTGCCCGAACCGGGCGACCACCCTGGCCTTGCGCTCCACCCAGGCGTCGTTGTCGGCGGAGGTGCCGGGCAGCGCGGCGTGGAAGAGCCGCTGGCCGTTGCGGTGGATGGCCACCACCACCGGCAGCGCGGCCGCGCGCGCCGCCGCCACCAGGCGCGAGCCCAGCTCCCAGGCGGTGTCGTTGTCGAAGCGGTCGAACTGCAGGTCCAGCTCCTGCTCGGCGAGTTCGTCCAGGGTCCAGGGGCTGCTCATGCCGTCACCACCACGGGCTCGTTCGACTCGGCGGACCGCTTGGCCGCCTCGATGATCTCCAACGCGGCGATCGCGCCGGCCGGTTCGACCGGCAGCGGGCCGCCCGCGCGCAGCGCCGCGACCACCGCGGCGTAGAAGTCCTGGTACGCGCCGGGCTCGGTCGGCACCGGCTCGGCGTCCGCGCCGACGCCGAGCTGTCCCCAGGCCGACTGAACTTCGGTCCCCCAACCCGGTGAACCTGGAATCCCGCCCGCGGCCATCGCGTCCTCCTGCGGGTCCAGGCCGAACTTGGTGTAGCCGGCCGCGTCGCCGAGCACCCGGAAGCGCGGGCCGAGCTGCGCGGACAGCGCGCTCATCCACAGGTGCGAGCGCACCCCGCCCTGGTGAGTGAGCGCGACGAAGGCGTCGTCGTCGACCTGGACACCGGCCCTGACCTGGCCCAGTTCGGCGTAGACCGAGGTCACCGGGCCGAACAGCTGGAGCGCCTGGTCGATGAGGTGCGCGCCCAGGTCGAACAGGATGCCGCCGGCCTCTTCCGCGCCGGGCAGCTCGCGCCAGTTGTCCCAGGGGGTCGGCGCCCAGCGCTCGAACCGGGACTCGAACCGGTGCACCCGGCCCAGCCGCCCGTCCTCGACCAGCTTGCGGATGGTCAGGAAATCGTTGTCCCAGCGGCGGTTCTGGAACACCGTCAGCGGCACCCCGGCCGCCGCGGCGCGCTCGGTGAGCTGCCTGGCCTGCTCGGCGCTGGGCGCGAACGGCTTGTCCACCACCACCGGCAGCCCGGCCTCGATCGCGGCCAGCGCGAGCGGCACGTGCGTGCGGTTGGGGGTGGCCACCACCACCAGGTCCAGCTCGTCCCTGGCGGCGAAGAGGTCCTCGGCGGAGTCCAGCACGCGGGTGTCCGGGTGCCGTTCACGCAGCGCGGCCTGGCGTTGCGGGTTGGCGGTGACCACGGCGCTCAGCCGCAGACCGGGGGTGGCGGCGACCAGTGGGGCGTGGAAGACGGCGCCTGCGATGCCGTACCCGAGCACCCCGACGCGGAGATCGTCTGTGGAGACCATATCGAGATTAAAACAACACTGTTGATTAACAGCAAGATGCCATGATCTGAAACTGATGTCGGAACCGTCGACCCCGCGACCGCCTGCGAGCGGCGCCAACCTCCGCGCGCTGCGCGGCCACAACAGCACGCTCGTGCTCGACCTCATCCGCGGCACCGAGGGCCTGAGCCGGGTGGAGATCGCCCAGCGCACCGGGCTGACCGCGCAGGCGGTGTCCAAGATCGTGGCGCGGCTGATCGAGGAGGGCCTGGTCGCCGAGTCCGGCCAGGCCGCGCCGACGGTGGGCAAACCGCGCACGCTGCTGCGGCTGCTGCCCGAGGCCCGCTTCGCCCTGGGCGCGCACGTGGACCGGGACGAGCTGCGGTTCGTGCTGGTCGACCTGGCCGGCGCGGTGCTGGACCGCCGCCGGGTGCCGATGCCCGCCGTGCCCACGCCGGACGTGGTGATCCCGCTGCTCGCCCAGCACGCGCTGGGCATGGTCAGCGGTGGCGCGGTGCCGCAGGGCAAGCTGCTCGGCCTCGGCATCGGCTGCCCCGGCCCGCTGGACCACCACACCGGTGTCGTGCACCAGGCCACCCACCTGCCCGGCTGGGTGGACGTGCCGCTGCGCGACCGGGTGGCGGCGATGACCGGGCTGCCGGTGATCCTGGACAAGGACACCAACACCGCGATCGTGGCCGAGGGCTGGCGCACCGAGGGCCTCTCCGAAGCCGCGCTGGTCTACATCGGCACCGGCATCGGCGCCGGTCTGGTGCTCAACGGCGTGGTGCACCGGGGCAGCCGGACCAACGCCGGCGAGTTCGGCCACACCACGCTGCAGGCCACCGGGCCGCACTGCGCGTGCGGGCGGCGCGGCTGCGTGGAGGTGCTCTGCTCGCCCGCCACCGTGCTGGCCAGGGTGCGCCGCCGTCGCGGCACCGGCGGGCCGCCCTCGCCGATCAACCCCGAGGTGCTGCCGGAGTTCCAGCAGCTGTGCGCGGACGCCGCGGCCGGGGACGGGGTGGCCAGGGCCGAGCTGACCAGGGCGGCCCGGCTGCTCGGCGGGGCGGTGGCGGACCTGGTGAACCTGCTCGACATCGACCAGGTGGTGCTGGCCGGGCGCGCGGTGGAGACCGCGCGGGAGTACTACGTGCGGGAGATCGAGCGGGCGCTGCGCACGCAGATCCGCTCGCCGGAGTGGCAGCCGGTCCGGGTCACCGTCTCCGACCTGGAGCAGGACCTGGTGGCCGCGGGCGCGGCGATGCTGCTGCTGTCCACCTTCTACGGGCGCCAGCAGCTGGGCCAGGCGCGCAGCGGGTGAGCTAGGCGCTCTGCTCGGCCTGCTTGTCCTTCTCCAGGGTGCCGTCCAGGTTGACCCCGCGGAAGCTCAGCACCAGCAGCGAGACCGCGCCGAAGAACAGCGCGATGTCGGCCACGTTGCCGACGAACCACCCGTTGTAGTCGATGAAGTCGACCACGTGGCCCCTGGCGAAACCCGGTTCGCGGAAGAGCCGGTCCAGCAGGTGGGTGCTGGCGCCGCCGAGCAGCAGGCCCAGGGCCAGCGCCCAGCCGGTGGAGCGGACCCGCAGCGCGATCCACACCAGCGCGATCACCGCCACCCCGCTGAGGATGGCGAAGACCCAGGTCGACTCGGCGCCGAGGGAGAAGGCCGCGCCCGGGTTGTAGAGCAGCCGGAAGCGGATGAACTCCCCGATCACCGGGATCGGGGCCTGGCCGGTCAGCGCGTCGACCGCCCAGAACTTGGTCAGCTGGTCCAGCACCAGCAGCACCGCGGCCACCAGCAGCGTCAACAGCAGACGGCGGGGCGCGGCGGGGTTCGCTGGCGTGCTCTCGGTGCTCATCACCCGACAGCGTAAGCCGATCGACCGAACCGTGTCGCTCCCAGCTGTCTCCCAGCCCCGGTCCAGGCTGCTCGCAGATCCGGCGGCCATACCTGACACCGGTCGCGAGGAACGCGGCCGTCCCGGTGGAGGGTTGGTGATCGACATGGGCGGTGCGGTGGTGACGCCCCGGGTTGAACGTCCAGGCGAGCGGGCGCGGACGGCGACCGTGGACATCGTGGTGCCGGTGTTCAACGAGGAGAAGGCGTTGCCCGGCTGCCTACGCGTGCTGCACGCCTACCTCAACGCGCACTTCCCGTTCGACTGGACGATCACGGTGGCCGACAACGCCAGCACCGACGGCACGCTCACCGTGGCCAGGCGGATCGCCGAGGCCGCGCCGAGGGTGCGGGTGCTGCGGCTGGAGGAGAAGGGGCGCGGGCTGGCGCTGCGCACCGCGTGGGGCTTCAGCGACGCCGATGTGGTGGTGTACATGGACGTCGACCTGTCCACCGGCCTGGACGCGCTGCTGCCGCTGGTCGCGCCATTGGTCAACGGGCACTCCGATCTGGCCATCGGATCGCGGCTGGCGGCGGGCTCGCGGACGGTGCGCGGGCCGCGGCGGGAGCTGATCTCACGCGGCTACAACGCGCTGGTCCGGCTCGCGCACGGCGCGCGGTTCTCCGACGCGCAGTGCGGGTTCAAGGCCGCGCGGGCCGAGGTCATCCGGCCGCTGCTGGAGCGGGTGGCGGACAACTCCTGGTTCTTCGACACCGAGCTGCTGCTGCTGGCCGAGCACAACGGGCTGCGGGTGCACGAGGTGCCGGTGGACTGGGTGGAGGACACCGACAGCCGGGTGCGGATCGCCAGGACCGCCTGGGAGGACGTGCGCGGGCTGCTGCGGGTGGCGCGGGCCAAGGCGAGGGGGACGGCCACCGTGGACGACCTGCCGCAGCGGCCCGATCCGGCGCCGACCCACCCGGACGCGGTGCTGGGCCGAAGGGACGGCGGACTGCTGTGGCAGCTGGTGTCCTTCGGGCTGATCGGCGCACTGTCCACAGTGGCCACCGCGGCGCTGTACGCGCTGTTCCGCGGCTGGCTGGATCCGTTGGCGGCCAACCTGTTCGCGCTCACCCTGACCACGATCCTGAACACCGAGGCCAACCGGCGGTTCACCTTCCTCGGCTGGACGGGCTCCAAGCGCAAGGTGCACCTGCAAGGGCTGCTGGTCTTCGCGCTGTACTACGCGCTCACCTCGGGCGCGCTGCTCGCGCTGCACGCCGCCGAGCCGGAACCCTCGCGCTGGCTGGAGGTCGCGGTGCTGCTGGGTTCCTCGGTGCTGGGCACCGCGGCCCGGTTCGTGGTGCTGCGCGGCTGGGTCTTCAAGAACCGAAAGGACAACTCCGCATGAGCCGGATCCGTTGGCGGCACTGGGCACTGCTCGCGATCTGCGGGCTGGCCGCGGTGCTCTACGGCTGGGCGCTGAGCCCGCAGGGCTGGGGCAACGCCTACTACTCGGCCGCGGTGAAGTCGATGTCGCAGAGCTTCACCCACTTCCTGTTCGCCAGCTTCGACCCGGTCGGCGTGGTCACGGTGGACAAGCCGCCGATGGGCCTGTGGCCGCAGGTGCTGTCGGTGTGGATCTTCGGCTACACCGGCTGGGCGGTGCTGCTGCCGCAGGTGCTGGCCGGGGTCGCGGCGGTGTTCGTGTCGCACCGCACGGTGCGCCGCTGGGCCGGGGAGCGGGTGGCGCTGCTGGCCGCGCTGGTGTTCGCGCTGACGCCGATCACGGTGGCGATCAACCGGGACAACAACCCGGACACCTTGCTGGTGCTGCTGCTGGTCGCCGCGGCCTACGCCTTCACCAGAGCGGTGGAGACGGAGGTCGCGCCGGGGCGGCGGACGCGGTGGCTGTTGCTGGCCGCGTTCCTGATCGGGTGCGGGTTCCTGACCAAGATGTTGCAGGCGTGGATCGTGCTGCCGGTGTTCGTGGCGGCCTACCTGGTGGCTGGGGTCGGCACGGTGCGGCGGCGGCTGCTGGACCTGCTCGCGGCGGCGGGAATGGTGGTGGCGTCCTCGTTCTGGTGGGTCGCGGTGGTGGACCTGTGGCCGGGCGAGAAGCCGTACATCGGCGGGTCTGCGGACGGGTCCGCGCTGGATCTGGTGCTGGGGTACAACGGTTTGGGGCGGATCTTCGGACGCGGCGGTGGCGGGGGCATGCCGCCGCCGGGGGCGGAGGCGCCCAGCGGGGCGGTCATGATGGGCGGCGGCGGGTTCGGTGGCACGGCCGGGCCGCTGCGGATGTTCAACGAGCAGAACGGCGGGCAGATCAGCTGGCTGCTGCCGCTGTGCGCGGTGGCGCTGGTGCTGGCCGCGGCTACGGTGTTCCGGCGCGGGGTGTCCGGGCAGGTGCGGGCCGGCTGGGTGCTGTGGGGTGGCTGGCTGCTGGTCACCGGCGCGGTGTTCAGCTTCGCGGCGGGGACCTTCCACCCTTACTACACCACGATGCTGGCCCCCGCGGTGGCCGCGGTGTCGGCGGCCGGGGCGCGGGAGCTGTGGCGGCGGTACCGGCAGCCAGGGTTCTGGTGGGTGCTGACGCCGGTGGCGGTGGCCGGGACGGCGGCGTGGGCGTTCGCCTTGGTGTCGCGGGACATCAGCTGGCAGGGGTGGACCCGGTGGGCGACGGTGGCGGTGGCCGGGATCGCGGTGCTGGCGCTGGTGCTGGGGCGGTTGCCCAGGATCGTGGTGGCGCGGCGAGTCGGAGCTTTCGCGGCGGTGGCCGGGTTGTTGCTGACACCCGCGGTGTGGTCGGCGGAGAAGGCGTTCGCCGGGACCGCCGGGGCGATGGACGGGACAAATCCGACGGCCGGGCCGGAGAGTGCCGGGCGAGGCGGGCGGGGAACGTTGCCGCCAGGGGCTTCGGGGCCGGGCGCTGGCGGGCAGGCATCCGGCGGGCAGGGTGGGCAGCGACCGGATGGCGCGCAGGGTGGCGCCGGCGGTCCTCGGCTGGTGATCGGTGGCCAGCGGTTCGGTGGGAACGGGACCGCGTTGTCGGCGGAGCAGAAGAAGATCCTCGCCTATGCCACCGCGAACTCCCGGGGCGCGGAGATCGTGCTGGCGACGGAGGGCGGGTCGATGGGGGCCTCCCCGTTCCTGATCAACAGCGACGTGACCGTGGTCGGCATGGGCGGGTTCAGCGGCGGGGATCCGGCCCCGAGCCTCGACCAGCTGAGCCGGTGGCAGGCCGAGGGCAGGCTGGCCTTCGTGCTCACCGACGGCGCTTCCGGCATGCGGGTGCGCGGTGGCGAGACCGGGCGGAACAGCTGGATCGAGCAGCATTGCGCGCTGGTCGAGCCGAGCGCCTACGGCGGGTCCGGTGAGCAGAAGCTGTACTCCTGTCTCACCTGATCGGGGCCATCCAGCCGGCTCCCAGGAAACTCCCAGGTTGGGCGGGAAGACTGGTGGTGTGGACACCGCTGAGCCTTCCCGCCCGGCCAGGGTGCTCGTCGTGGACGACGAGCCCAACATCCTGGAGCTGCTCTCGGCCGCGTTGCGCCTGAGCGGGTTCGAGGTGCACGCCGCGGACACCGGCGGCCGGGCGCTGGCCATCGCGCGGGAGGTCGCGCCGGACATCGTGGTGCTGGACGTGATGCTGCCGGACCAGGACGGGTTCACCCTGGCCCGGCGGCTGCGCGCGGTGCGCGAACACCTGCCGGTGCTCTTCCTCACCGCGCGGGACGGGGTGGCCGACCGGATCGCCGGGCTCACCGCCGGTGGCGACGACTACGTGACCAAGCCGTTCAGCCTGGAGGAGGTCGTGTTGCGGCTGCGGGCGATCCTGCGCCGCACCAGGGCGGTGGCCGAACCGGCTGGGGCGAACGGGAAACTGCGCTACGCCGATGTGGTGCTGGACGAGGACGCGCACGAGGTGCGCCGCGACGGCACGCTGATCACCTTGTCCCCCACCGAGTTCAACCTGCTCCGTTACCTGATCACCAACGCGGAGAAGGTGGTCAGCAAGGCGCAGATCCTGGACCGGGTGTGGAGCTACGACTTCGACGGCGACGGGCGGATCGTCGAGTCCTACATCAGCTACCTGCGGCGCAAGCTGGACTTCCGCGATCCGCCGCTGATCCACACCATCCGCGGCGTCGGCTACACCCTGCGGCTGCCCAGGACCGGCGCCAGGTGAGGCGGGCGCTCACCCTGCACGCCCGGCTGCTGCTGACCCTGCTGCTGTTGTCCGGCTTGGGGCTGGCGGTGGTCGCGGTGACCAGCCACCTGCTGCTCGCCCAGTCCCTGATGTCCAAAGTGGACGAACAGCTGCGCGGCCTGGCCCGGCCCTTCGCCAACGACCGCCCGCCGCCGCGGATGCGCCCGCCGGAGGACCACCGCCCGGACCGGCAGCTGCCCACCGACGTCAGGGTGCTGTTCTTCAGCGCGGGCGGCGACCTGTGGGACAGCCTGGGCAACCTGCCCGGCGACACCAGCGGCCCCGACCTCTCCGGCCTGGACCGCGCCGCCGCGCTGGCGCACAACGAGCGGCCGTTCGAGGTGCCGGACCGCTCCGGCGGCAGCGACTGGCGGGTGCGCGCGGCGGTGGCCCCCAACGGCGACACCGTGGTCACCGCGCATTCGCTGGCCGGGCTGGACGCCACGCTCAACCAGCTGCTGCTGATCGAGCTGGTGGTCGGCGTGCTGGTGCTGGGACTGCTGGGCGCGGCGGCCACCGCGGTGGTGCGGATCGGGCTGCGGCCGCTGACCCGGATCGAGCACACCGCGCAGGCCATCGCGGGCGGGGAGCTCGACCGGCGGGTGCCGGATGAGGATCCGCGCACCGAGACCGGGCGGCTCGGCGCGGCGCTGAACGTGATGCTCGGGCGGCTCGGCGACGCGCTGCGCGCCCGCGAGCAGTCCGAGGGCAGGCTGCGGCTGTTCGTCGGGGACGCCTCGCACGAGCTGCGCACCCCGCTGACCTCGATCCGCGGCTTCGCCGAGCTGTACCGCAAGGGCGGCGCGCCGGAGCGGGCGGACGTGGACCGGATCATGAGCCGGATCGAGGCCGAGGCCAGCCGGATGGGCCTGCTGGTGGACGACCTGCTGCTGCTCGCCCAGTTGGACCAGCAGCGGCTGTTCGACTTCGCCGAGGTGGACCTGCTGGTGCTGGCCGGGGACGCCGCGCACGACGCCAGGGCGCTGGATGACGGGCGCAAGATCACCCTGGTGGCCAAGGACGGGCCGGTGCGGGTGCTGGGCGATGAGTACCGGCTGCGGCAGGTGCTGGCGAACCTGGTGACCAACGCGCTGCGGCACACCCCGGCGGGCACCCAGGTGCGGATCACGCTGACCCGCGAGCCCGCGTCGGCACAGCGCGCGGCGCCCGCGGCGGCGGCCGGGACCGCGCCGCCGACCGGGGGCGAGGTGGCGGTGCTGGAGGTCGCCGATGACGGGCCGGGCATCCCGCCGGAGCACGCGGCGCACGTGTTCGACCGGTTCTACCGGGCCGATCCGGGGCGCAGCCGGGCCAAGGGCGGCTCGGGGCTGGGGCTGGCGATCACGGCGGCGATCGTGCACGCACATGGCGGGCGGGTGGAGCTGCACACCGGCCAGGGTTCGCGTTTCCGTGTGCTTTTGCCGCTCGTTTAACCCGATCCAGGAAATGCCATTGGGTGAGGTAATTACCGCGAGTATTTGATTTCTGTATTGTGCGGAATGACGACTACACTTGGGCCGCTGTTCGCAGCTTGACGAAAGCGAGCCCCCGCGTGAACTACCTGCTCGCCGACCGCTATCGCCTTGACGGTGAGCTGGGCCGGGGCGGAATGAGCGTGGTCTGGCACGGGTTCGACACCGTGCTGGAGCGCGAGGTCGCGGTGAAGGAACTGCGCACTCCGCCTGACTGGTCGCCCGCCACCGCTGCCGCGCAGCACGAGCGCATCCGGCGGGAGGCCACCAGCGCCGCCCGAATCGATCACCCGAACGTGGTCAGGGTGCACGATCTGGTGAGTGCGGATGGGCGGCCGTGGATCGTCATGGAGCAGATTCCCAGCCGGTCGCTGCAACAGGTGGTGGACGAGGACGGGCCGTTGCCGCCGATGGTGGTGGCGCGGATCGGGCTGGCCGTGGTGGAGGCGCTGGACAACGCGCACCACCGGGGAATTCTGCACCGGGACGTGAAACCGGCGAACATCCTCCTCGCCGATGACGGCCAGATCTTCCTGACCGATTTCGGCGTGGCCCGGCTGACCGAGGCGGAGACCGCGGCCACCACCGGCGCGCTGCACGGTTCGCCGGGATATCTGGCGCCGGAGCGGTTGAAGGGGCAACTGCCCCGGCCCGCCTCGGACTTCTGGTCGCTGGGCGCGACCCTGTACACCGCGGTGGAGGGGCGCTCGCCGTATGCGCGGGAGACCGCGGCGGCCACCCTGACCGCGACGATCACCGCGGAGTCGCCGCCGCTGTCCAGGGCGGGCGCGCTGGCGCCGGTGGTCTCGGCGCTGTTGCGGCGCAACCCGGTGGACCGGCCGGGACCGGACCAGCTGCGCGAACAGTTCGAGCGGATCATGACCGGCCGGGCGGGCAGTCCCCCGCCGCCGGTCCCGCCCACCGGCCCGCCGCCGCGCCGCACCAGCCTGCTCTTCGCCGGGATGGCCATGCTCGCGATCAGCGTCGCCCTTCTCGTCTACCTCACCCTGAGCCCCTAGCCCGCGCGGATCGCGGACAGGCGCAGGCCGGTGGCCGGGTCGGGGGTGACCTCGGCCAGGCGGGTGGACCAGTAGAGGTGCCCGTGCGGGGACCACAGCGGGGCCAGCGGGAGCTCGCGGAGGGCGATGTTCTCGGCCAGGCGGAGGTCGCGGTCAGCGGCATCCGAGGTGGCCGCGGTGGTGATCAGCTCGGTGTAGGTCGCGTTGGTGAAGCCGACTTCCGCGGCCAGGGTGGTCAGCAGGGCGGTGGGGTGGGGGTAGGTGGCGCGGGCGGTGAGCAGGTAGGGGCCGTCGAAGCGGTGGTTCCGCATGGACTCGGCGTACTCGGCGCCGGGCAGGCCCTTGACCTTGATCTCCGGCGCGTTGAGGGACAGGCGGAGCTGGGCGGCGAGGGGTTCGGCCCAGGTGCGCTGGTCGGTTTCCTGGTTGAAGTAGATCGTGAGGTTCTTGGGCAGTTCGCTCTGGCGGGAGAGCAGGGCGGCGGCTTGCACGTCGTGGTTGCAGGGGCGGCAGGCGGAGTCCTTGCGGTCCGCGCCCAGGGCCTGCGGCAGCAGCGCGGTGGCCGGGGTGACCCGGTGCGCCAGCGGGCCGGTGGCCAGGGCCTCGCGGTCGATGCCCATGGACACGGCGTGGCGGCGGGCCTGGTCGGCGAACTCCGGGCGGGCCGGGAAGGCCAGGTAGGTGGCCTCCGGCTGCGGCCAGGTGGCGCTGCGGCTGGCGAACTGGCCGGTGAGCTGGCCGTGCTCGGCGGCCGGGATCTCGGTGGCCAGGTCGATCTTGCCCGCGGTGAGCTGGGCGTACTGGGCCGCGGCGTCGGCGATGAGCACGGTGATGGCCTGGGACTTGGCCTTGGTGGCGCCCGCGTAGTCCGGGTTGGCGACCAGGCGGGTACCGCCCGACCAGGGGCGTTCGGCGCGGAACGGGCCGTTGCCGACCAGGGTGGTCCAGTCCTTGCGGGTCAGCGCCGCTTCGGTCAGCGGGGCGAGCAGGGTGCTGGTCAGCGCGACCGGGAAGTGCCGCAGCGGCTTGGCCAGGGTGACCTCCAGGGTGAGCTCGTCCGGCACGCCCACCTCCCGCACGCCCAGCTCGTCCAGCAGCGCGCCCGCGGCCCACCTCTCCTGCCGGGCCGCCGCCCAGGTCTGGGCGTAGGACTTCGCGGTCACCGGGGTCTTGTCATGGAAGCGCCAGCCCGGTCGCAGCCGGATCGTCCACCGCCGTTGGTCGGGAGATTCCACCCGTTCCGCGGCGGCCGGCACCGGGGCCGCGCCCGGGTTGTCCGCGGCCAGCAGCGGTGTCCACAGCGCGCCGGTCAGCAGCTTTCCCGGCTGGTCCACGGCCTGGCCGGGCAGCAGGGTGGCCGGTTCGGTCACCGCGATGGTGAACGTGCCCGGCTGGGGTGGCGCTGGGGTCTCGGCGGTGGTGCAGGCGGTCAGCGCGCTGACCGCCAGGGCCGTCAGCAGGGTGTCGCGGCGGCGCATCCGGGCTCCTCCTCCGGGGACGATGCCTTGTCCCCCACGGGAACCCAGCCTAGGTTGTTCCTGGCCGAACGATCGGGAGGGCGTCATGGCACTGGGGAAGAAGCGGGCCGGGATCGTCGCGATGATCAGCGCACTGGCGCTGGCGGCCAGCGCGCTACCGGCGTGGGCGTGCGATGAGGAGCAGCCGGAGTTCCAGGCGCCCTCGGCCGCCGCCGGACACGGGCACGGCAAGGGCGGCAAGGACTCCGGCGCGGTCAAGAACGTCGAGCTGGTCGGCTCGGTGCCGGGCGCCCAGGGCGCGATCGCGCTGGACTTCCTGCAGTACGGCCGCAAGGACGTGCTGCTGGTCTCCGGGCAGTTCGGCCTGAAGTCCTACGACATCAGCAAGGACCCGGCCAACCCGGTGCAGATCGGCGAGCTGGCCATGCCCGGCCTGTGGGAGACCGAGGACACCGAGGTCGACCCCAAGCGGAAGCTGGTCTTCCTGGCCAGGGACCCCAGGGCCTTCGGCGGCAACGTGCAGACCGGCAAGTCCGGGGTCTACATCGTCGACGCCAAGGACCCGGCCAAGCTGACCGTGCTCAGCTTCGTCGAGCTGCCCGCCGGGCACACCACCAGCTGCATCGAGGACTGCCGCTACCTGTGGACCGGCGGCCCGGCCAAGGCCGCGGACATGCCGGCCGACTGGGGCGGGCGGCCGGTGTGGGTCACCGACATCCGCGATCCGCGCAACCCCAAGGTCTTCCCCCAGCCCATCGACACCGGCCGCAACGACGGCAAGACCGACTACGTGCACGACGTGCAGGTCGACGCCACCGGCATCGCCTGGGCCTCCGGCCGCGGCGGCGTGCGCGGCTACCGGACCAGCGGCTGGCACTGGGATGCGGTGGTCAACAAGTTCCGCAAGGCCACGCCGTGGAACCCGGTGCCCTACGCCGGTGGCGGCATCGACGAGCTGGCCGCGGCCTCGAAGTTCATGCACAACAGCTACCGCCAGGTCGGCCGGCGCGCCGGCGACGGTGCGAACCCCTGGCACTGGGGCGGCGGGGACCTGCTGTTCACCACCGAGGAGGCGTTCAACCCCGGCTGCGCGGCCGACGGCGTGCTGGTGATCGCCTCGCTCAAGGGCTCCTACGGCGGCCAGGGCTGGCGCTCCACCACGGAGGACCCGTTCCGGCTGAACACCGTGGGCACCTGGAGCGTGGCCGGGCAGGAGGGCAGCAACCCGGACAGCGGGGACTGCTCGGCGCACTACTTCGACATCCGCGGCAACATCCTGGTGCAGTCCTTCTACGCCCAGGGCACCCGGTTCCTCGACGTCAGCGACCCCACCAACCCGACACAGGTCGGCTACTTCCGTCCGGCGGACGCCGCTTCGTGGGAACCTGCCTGGCACCGGGGACTGGTGTACGTGGCGGACAACAAGCGCGGCATCGACATCCTCAAGCTGACGAAGTAGGCACTCGACCTGGGGGAAACAATGACGATTCCCGGCCAGCCGCGCGGTATCGACCGCCGTCACCTGCTCACCGGGCTCGGCGCGCTGGGCGCCGCCGCCGTGGTGGGCGCAGGCACCCCAGCCCAGGCAACCGCAGCCCAGGCCGCTCCGGCCGCGACCACGCCGATGGACCTGCGGTTCCGGATCGCCGCGCAGTTCCGGCCGTTCGCGCTGCTGGCGCCCGGGTTCGAGCAGTACGACAGCGCGGCCCCGCCGCTGCCCAGGGCCAGCGGGGACTTCCTGGTGCGCACCGGGGTCAGCCCGCGCGCGCCGTTCGCCTCGGTGCTGGTGGAGGTCAGCGAGCTGGCCCCGCAGGCGTCGGTGGTGGCCGGGCTGGCGGCCAACTCGGCCAACCGGGTGCTGGCCCGCTACGACGCCGCCAAGGGCACGGCCAGCGTCGAGGTCACCGTGAACGGGACCACCACGGTGGTGAAGTCGGTGGCCGCGCGGCTGCGGGCGCCGTTCCGGTTCGCCTTCGTGGTCAACGAGAACGCGGTCACCGTGCTGCACGACAGCACCGGCACGGGCACCGGCTGGGCGCCGCTGGTGAGCGAGCGCGACGGGGTGTCCGCCAAGATCGACCTGCGCCGCCCGGCCACGCTGGGCACCTTCTCCTACGCCTACGGCGCGGGCGGGGACGGCGCGGTGGTGCTCGGGCGGGTGCAGGCCGGGTACTTCGGGCAGGCCGGGCTGCGAGACCTGCACGCGGTGCAGACCGCCGACGGCAAGCCGCTGGTGCGCGACGGGAAGCTCTACCTCACCGCGACCTGCGCCGGGCTCGGCTTCTTCCAACAGGCGCACTGGGGCGTGTGGACCCTGGACCTCAAGGACCCCAGCCGGATGACCCAGGTCGCGCAGCTGTACTTCAGCCGCGAGGACGGCGTCATCGTGGGCGACCACGCGGGGCAGATCGTGCTCGACGGCGACGAGTACATCGTGGCGATGAGCAGCTGGGGCGACTTCGCGTTCAAGGGCGTGCACGTCCGGCACCTGCGCACCAAGGCCAACGTGCTCGCCGGCGTGCACGTGCTGCCGGCCAAGCGGCTCACCCTGCCCACCGACGTCAGCTCCTGGGACCCGTCCATCACCAAGATCGACGGGCGCTGGCACGTCGGCTTCGTGGAGAGCCCGAGCCAGACCCCGTTCAACTTCCACCCGGCGCTGGCGGTGGCCCCGCGCGGCGCGGACTACCACGAGCGGCTCACCCTGCGCGGCCGGGACGCCGGGGTGAAGGAGTGCGAGGGCACCATCCTGCAGCGGGTCGGCGGGCAGTGGTACCTGCTGGCCAGCGACGGGATCGGGCGGCAGTACCGGGTGTACGACCTGGACGTGAACTTCCTGGGCACGCTGGACGCGCCGTACAAGACCAACATCCCGCACCCGCAGATCGTGCCGGTGGGCAGGAACTGGCTGATGGTCACCTTCGACGGGACGCAGTACGCCGAGCCGGTGCTCGGCTACGGCGGGCACGGCGACGTGATCGTGATGCGCGCCTAGGGCGCGGTCAGAAGGTGGCGGCCAGGCGGTCGTAGGCGAGGCGGAGGTGCGCCAGGAACAGCTCGGTGCTGTGCGCCGGGTCGTCCGCGCGCAGGGCGGCGACCAGGGCGCGGTGCTCGGCCGGGACCTGGGCGCGGTAGTCGGTGGTGGCACCGATGCGGCTGAGCAGGAACAGGATGATCTGCGCGCGGATGGCCGACCAGGCCTGGCGCAGCCGCTCGTGCCGGGTGGCGGCGTAGACCGCGTCGTGGAACTCCAGGTCCAGGCGCAGCATGTCGTGGTCGGTGGCGGCGGCGTGCATGCGGTCCACCACCTCCTCCAGCGCGGCCAGGTCGGCCGGGGTGGCGTGGGTGTGGAAGCGGGCCACCGCGAGGCGTTCCAGGGCCGAGCGCAGGGTGTAGAGCTCCTCGGCGTCCTCGGCGGAGAGCGTGGTGACGGTGGCGCCGCGGTGCCACTGGGTGCGGACCAGGCCCTCGCGCTCCAGCTTGGCCAGCGCCTCCCGGATCGGGCCCCGGCTGACCTCCAGGCGGGCCGCCAGTTCGACCTCGCGCAGCGGCGCGCCCGGTGGGAAGGCGCCGTCGAAGATCGCGGCGCGGATGCGGTCGGCCACCTCGTCGGCCAGGCCGCGGCGGTCGGCTGGGCGCAGCGGCGTGGTCTCGGTCACGTTGTCCTCCAGCAGCCGGGCCGTCGATTGTCTCAATGTTAACATCAAGACGTTCCCGAGTGGCCTGTCTGAGGAGTGCGCATGTCGGTGCCCCGTTTCCACCTGGCGATCCCGGTCGACGACCTGGCCGCGGCACGGCGGTTCTACGGCGAGACCCTGGGCTGTCCGCAGGGGCGGTCCTCGGACACCTGGGTGGACTGGAACTTCTACGGCCACCAGCTGGTCACCCACCTGGCGCCGCGCAACCCGGACGCGCACAACCCGGTGGACGGGCACGACGTGCCGGTGCCGCACTTCGGGCTGCTGCTGGGCACGGTGCAGTTCGACGAGCTGGCCGAGCGGCTGCGCGCGGCGGGCACCGAGTTCGTGATCGAGCCCTACCTGCGCTTCGCCGGGGAGAAGGGCGAGCAGTGGACCATGTTCCTGCGCGACCCGGCGGGCAACGCGCTGGAGTTCAAGGCCTTCGCCCACGATGACCAGGTGTTCGCGGCCTGACCGTTGGAGGGGTGGTGTGGTCAGGCCGCGAACGGGACGCGGCGCGCTGGGCCGACGGCACGACGGTCAGCGGCGCGCCACGCCTGGCTGGTCTTCGATGGCCGGGCTGACCACCGGCCCCGGTGACGGGCTGGTGCCAGGGGTGACCGTGGTCTGGCCCTGCGCAGGCACCGGCGGGTAGGTCTGGTTCGAGTCCTGCTGGATCTGCTGGGCGTGCCGCTCCTCGATCCGCTCGTTCATCTCATCGGCCATCAGCTGCTCGCGTTGGCGGGCCCTGATCCGGTTCAGGATCGCCATGGTCACCGCGTGCATGACGCCCAGCAGCAGCAACACGATGCCGAGCTTGGTGACCACGGTCTGCACGGCGCCGCCGGCGTCCACGTTCATGGTCGAGATGATCATGAACAGGCCGAGCACCACCAAGTGGAACAGCACCGCGATCAGCCGGGCCATGGACGCGGCCGCGGCCTGGTCCCGGTAGCCCTGTTGCAGGTAGGCCTTGCCGCTGCGCAGGATCAGCTGGCCGTCGATGAGCACCAGGATCACTCCGAGCACCAGGAACGCCACATACCCGTTGAGGTTCTCGTCCACCCGACTCACTTCCTCGACGTCTGGACCAGCACGTGTTGGTCTGCCTGCCGGGTACCCGGCAGGCACGCTCGGTGAAACACCGGCACCACCGGGTCACGAACGGAGCGAACTGCGTAAGGTGACGTCGTGTCTGGTCACTATTACCGGGAGGCTCCGCCGGTGCAGGCGAAACCGCGTCGCAAACGGCGCTGGGGCCGAATCACGCTCATCGTGCTGCTGGTCCTGCTCATCGGGTTCGTGGTGTTCTGGTTCTACCTCGACTCCAAGCTGAACCGGATCAACGCGCTCAAGGACTACCCCGGTCGGCCCGCGGACACACCGGGCACCAACTGGCTGGTGGTCGGCTCGGACAGCAGGGAGGGCCTCAGCGAGGAGGACCGCGAGGAGCTGGCCACCGGCGGCGCGGCGGGCAAGCGGACCGACACGATGATGCTGCTGCACATCCCCGACGGCTCCGGACCGTCCACTTTGGTCTCGCTGCCGCGTGACTCCTTTGTGGACATCCCCGGCAAGAAGAAGCAGAAGCTCAACGCGGCCTTCGCCCTCGGCGGGCCGGAGCTGCTGGTGCGCACGGTGGAGACCAGCACCGGCATCCACATCGACCACTACGCCGAGATCGGCTTCGGCGGGTTCGTGCACATCGTCGACGCGGTCGGCGGGGTGGACATGTGCATCGACAAGGCGATGAAGGACCCCAAGGCCGGACTGGACATCCAGGCGGGCTGCCAGGAGCTCGACGGCGCGCAGGCGCTGGGCTACGTGCGCACCAGGGCCACCCCGCGCGCCGACCTGGACCGCATCGCGCGGCAGCGGCAGTTCCTCTCCGCGCTGGTGGACAAGGCGACCAGCTTCGGCACCATCATCAACCCGTTCCGGTCGATCCCGTTGGCCAACAACACGGTGGAGACGCTCACCGTCAACGAGGGCGACCACCTGCACAACCTGGCCGGCCTGGCCTGGGCGATGCGCGGGGCGGCCGACGGCGGCCTGGTGACCACCACGGTGCCGCTGGGCGCCAGCCGCAGTGTCTCCGGCGTCGGCTCGGTGGTGCAGTGGGATCCGGCCAGGTCGAAGCGGTTCTTCGAGGCGCTGAAGAACGACACCCAGCTCCCCCAGGACCTGATCACCACGGGCTGACATCAACCGATCGGCTGATGCCGGTCATCCACCGCATCGACGGCCACCTGGGCGATCCGGAAACCCCGCCGCCCGCCGGAAGCTGTGTTCCGACAACGGAACGAGCGAAAGGCGGGCGGCGATGCCGGTCATCGAGGTGGCCAACCTGCACAAGCGGTACCGCGAGCACACCGCGGTGGCCGATGTGTCCTTCACCGTGGACCGCGGCGAGATCTTCGGGATCGTCGGCCCCAACGGCGCGGGCAAGACCACCACGGTCGAGTGCGTCACCGGACTGCGGGCGCGGGACGGCGGCACGGTCCGGGTGCTGGGCGAGGACCCGGCGCGCGGCGGCCTGGCGCTGCGGGCTGCCCTGGGGGTGCAGCTCCAGCAGGGCAGACTGCCGGACAAGATCACCGTGTGGGAGGCGCTGGACCTCTACGCCTCCTTCTACCCCGACCCGGCCAGTCCCGATCAGCTGATCGAGGAGTGGGGGCTGCGGGCCAAGCGGAACACCGCCTTCCGCAAGCTCTCCGGCGGGCAGCAGCAGCGGCTGCTGATCGCGCTGGCACTGGTCGGCAACCCGGAGATCGCGGTGCTGGACGAGCTGACCACCGGCCTGGACCCGCAGGCCCGCCGGGACACCTGGGAGCTGGTGGAGCGGATCAGGGCCAGGGGCGTGACGGTGTTGCTGGTGACCCACTTCATGGCCGAGGCGGAACGGCTGTGCGACCGGATCGCGGTGATCGACGCGGGCCGGGTGGTCGCGCTGGACACGCCCAGCGGGCTGGTGGCGAGCGTGCGCGCGGAGGTGCGGATCCGGTTCCGGCCCTCGGTCCCGCTGCCGCCGGGGTTGCTGGAGTCGTTGCCTGAGGTGTCCACTGTGGACGTTTCCGCGCGGGTGACCACAGTGCGGGGCACCGGGAACCTGCTCCAGGCGGTCACCGCGACCCTGGCCCGCGCCGGGATCGTCGCGGAGGACCTGCGGCTGGACCAGACCGGCCTCGACGACGCCTTCGTCGCCCTCACCACCAACCGCTGATCTTCCACAAGGGGACTTCACCATGCGTGTGTTGCGCAAGTTGTTCTTCGTCGAGCTCAAGCTGCTGTTCCGGGAGCCCGCCGCCTGGTTGCTGGTGCTGCTGCTGCCGCTGGCCCTGGTCACCACGTTCGGCCTGGTCAGCAAGCCGCGGGAGAACACCAGCTCGATCCTGACCTTCTTCCCGGCGATGGCGCTGTCCATCGGCCTCGCGCAGCTGGCGCTGACCGTGCTGCCCGCCGCGCTGGCGAACGACCGGGAGAAAGGCATACTCCGACGTATGGCCTCCACTCCGGTGCACCCGAGCAAGCTGCTGGGCGCGCAGCTCGCGGTGAGCGTGGTGATGGCGCTGGTCACGCTGGGCGGGGTGCTGCTGCTCGGCTCGGTCGTGCTCGGTTTCCCGCTGCCCAGGGAGCCGCTGGGCTTCGTGATGGCCTTCACGCTGGGCGCGGGAGCGCTGTTCGCGGTGGGGCTGTGCATCGCCGCGGTCGCGCCCAACGGGCGGGTGGCCAGTGGCATCGGGGCCGGGGTGTTCTTCGTGTCCATGGTCTTCGGCGGGGTGTTCATGCCGGCCGAGGTGATGCCGAAGGTCATGGTGGAGATCGGCACCTACCTGCCGATCGGGGCCTCCATGCAGGCGTTGCGGGCCAGCTGGGCCGGGCAGTGGCCGGAGACGCTGCCGCTGCTGGCGATGGCGGGGCTGATCGTGGTCTTCGGCGGGATCGCGGCGCGGACGTTCCGATGGGAGTGATCCCGGAGCTGCACCGTGGCCGGGCCGCGCCGAGCAGGTGGGTGCACCTGGCCTGGGTGTACGGGACGCTCGCGGTCTCCGGGTTCCTGGTGTGGGTCACCGGCGAGTGGCCTGCCGGCGGTCCCGAGCTGACCGCGGTGCTGGTGCTGCTCGCGCTGGCGGTGCTGTGGCTGCCCTGGCTGCCGGGTCTGGTGGCCAGCCGCCGGGACGGTGGGCGGCTCTGGGTCACCGCGGCGGAGATGACCGGCACCCGGCGGTGGCTGGCGATCGGCTACTTCGCCGGGATGGTGGCCATCAACGGCGGGCTGATGTCGATCAGCGCGCAGTTCGCCGCCTTCGCCTCGGTGGGGTTCCCGTTCGCCTTCCTGCTGTTCCCGCCGCGGGGTGCGATGATCGGGGTTGGGGTGACCGCGGTGGTGAACCTGGCCGCGCAGACCCGGTGGCTGACCGAGTACATCCAGCCCTACTCGGCGCTGCTGGGCCTGCTGCTGCCGCTGGCCTTCGGCGGCTGGGTGGTGGGGCGGGAGAGCGAGCGGCGGCGGGCCATGGTGACCGAGCTGACCGCGGCCAACGCGGCGCTGCGGGAGGCCATGGCGGAGAACTCGGGCCTGCACGCGCAGTTGCTGACCCAGGCCCGCGAGGCCGGGGTGCGGTTGGAGCGGCAGCGGATGGCGCGGGAGATCCACGACACCATCGCCCAGGGGCTGACCGGGATCATCACTCAGCTCAACGCGGCCGACCGGGTCGGCGGCGAGCCGGAGCGCAAGGCGCACCTGGATCGGGTGCGGGCGCTGGCCGCGGACAGCCTGGCCGAGGCCCGGCGCTCGGTGCGGGCGCTGCGGCCGGAGCCGCTGACCGAGTCACCGCTGCCGGAGGCGCTGGCCGAGCTGACCGCGAAGTGGGGCGCGGCCAACGGGATCACGCCGGAACTGGCGGTCACCGGCACGCCGGACCGGCTGGCCACCGGGGTGGAGGTGGTGCTGTTCCGGGTGGCGCAGGAGGCGCTGACCAACATCGCCAAGCACGCCAAGGCGTCCAGGGTGGGCGTGACACTGTCCTATGAGGACGATCTGGTGCTGCTGGACATCGTCGACGACGGGGTGGGCATCACGCCGTCCACCGGATGCGAGTCCACAGTGGACGGATATGGGCTGGGTGTGATGCGGCAGCGGGTGCGCGGGGTGGGTGGCGTGCTGGAGATCGAGAGCGGTCCGGGGCAGGGCACGGCGGTGGCGGCCGCGGTGCCCGTGATCCCGTTCGAGGCCAGGGAAGGCGGGGCATGAGCCGGATCCGGTTGCTGATCGTGGACGACCACCCGATCGTGCGCAACGGCCTGTCCGCGGCCTTCGGCGCGGAGCCGGACATCGAGGTGGTGGGCGAGGCGGCCAACGGCCTGGAGGCGGTGCGGCTGGCCGCCGAGGTCGAGGTGGACGTGGCGCTGATGGACCTGCGGATGCCGGAGCTGGACGGCGTGCAGGCGATCCGGCGGCTGCGCGAGCAGAGCCCCCAGGTCCGGGTGCTGGTGCTGACCACCTTCGACACCGACTCCGACGTGCTGCCCGCGATCGAGGCCGGGGCCACCGGCTACCTGCTCAAGGACGCCCCGCCGGAGGAGCTGCTCAAGGCGGTGCGGGCGGCCAGCCGCGGCGAGTCGGTGCTCGCGCCGACGGTGGCCGGGCGGCTGATCGGGCAGGTGCGCAAGCCCGCGCGGGGCGCGCTGAGCAAGCGGGAACTGGAGGTGCTCACCCTGGTCGCCGGGGGCGCCACCAACCGGGAGGCGGCGCGCAGGCTGTTCATCAGCGAGGCGAGCATCAAGACGCATCTGCTGCACATCTACGCGAAGCTGGACGTGCGGGACCGCGCGGCCGCGGTCGGCGAGGCGTACCGGCGGGGCCTGCTGTAGACCCCGCGCGGCACGTTCCTCAGTCCTCGTCGTCGGGCTTCGCGTGGTCGGCCACGCCCGGGTTCGGGTCCCGGGACAGGTCGATCAGCGGATGACGCGGCGCCCCCTCCGGCAGCGCGTGATCCGGCTTCCCCGGGTTCGGATCCCGGGACAGGTCGATCAGCGGTCGTTCGCTCGCACTCATGTTCCCTCCTCAGAAAAACTCCCTCATGGGTGCTCCGGACACGCTACCCATGGCCGGTCCACACAGGATTGTCGGTGCCGTGGCGCACAATCGCTCGTGATGCGGATCGCGGTGGTGACCAGCCCCAACGGGGAGGCCAGGCTGTGCGAGCTGTCCGAGGACGGACAGCCCGTGAGCGAGGTCACGTCCACCACTGCCCTTGCGGGCACCGTGGCCGAGCTGGAACGGGCGCACCAGCCCCGCTGGGTGCTGGCCAACAGCGCCGAGCTGTACCCGAGGCTGCTGCGCGCCGGGGTGCGGCTGACCCGCTGCCACGACCTGGAGCTGACCGAGTCACTGCTGTCCGGCCACGCCGGCCGCTGGGGCGAGCCCCGCGGACTGGCCGCGGCCTACGCGCGCCAGGCCGGTCTGCCGGTGCCGCCGGACCCACCGGTGCGGCCCAGGGACGAGCACCCGACGCTGTTCGAGACCGCGCGCACCGACCTGCCCGAGGTGGACCCACTGGACGCGGTGATCGCGGTGCACCGGGACCAGCAGGCCAGGATCGGCGCGCTGGCCCAGCCGGGCCGGTTCCGCCTGCTGGTGGCCGCGGAGTCCGCCGGTGGCCTGGCCGCGGCGGAACTGGGCCACATCGGGGTGCCGTGGCGAGCCGACATCCACGACAAGCTGCTCACTGACTTGCTGGGTCCACGCCCACCGGCCGGAGTGCCGCCGCAGCGGCTGGCCGAGCTGACCGAACGGATCATCGACGCCTTCGGCGGCCGCCGGTTCCACCCGGACTCCCCCGCCGAGGTCCTGAAAGCCTTCGCCAAGGCAGGCCATTCCCTGCCGTCCACCCGGTCCTGGGTGATCAAGGGCGTGGACCACCCGGCAGTGCCCCTGCTGCTGGAGTACAAGGAGCTGTACCGGATCTACACGGCGCACGGCTGGTCCTGGCTGTCGGCCTGGGTGCGCGACGGCCGGTTCCGCCCGGAGTGGGTGGCCGGTGGCGTGGTGTCCGGGCGATGGGCGACCAGGGGCGGCGGCGCACTGCAAATCCCCAAGACCGTGCGACGGGCCGTGGTCGCCGACCCGGGCTGGTCGCTGGTGGTGGCCGACGCCAGCCAACTGGAACCCCGGGTACTGGCCGCCCTGGCCGGTGACCAGCGCCTGGCGGCGGCGGGGGCGAGCGGTGACCTGTACACCGCCTTGGCGGAGGAGGCCTTCGGCGGCGACCGCGACCGAGCCAAGATCGGCATGCTGGGCGTGATGTACGGCCAGACCAGTGGCGGCGCAGGCGAACTGCTTGCGGCACTGCGGAAGCGCTACCCGGCGGCGATCGAGTACGTGGAGCGAGCGGCGCGGACTGGCGAACTGGGCGGGCTGGTTCGCTCGCACCTGGGGAGGACTTGTCCGCCACCGGGATCGGACTGGCAGGGCATCGTGGAGGACGCGGAGACGGAGACCGGTCAGGCGCGGCAGGCCCGGGCCCGGGGAAGGTTCACGCGGAACTTCGTGGTGCAGGCGACGGCTTCGGAGTGGGCACTGGCGTTGCTGGCGTGTTTGCGGACGTCGTTGCGGGAGCCGGCGGAACTGGTGTTCTTCCAGCATGACGAGGTGATCGTGCACTGTCCTTCGGAGCTGGCGGAGGAAGTGGCGGCGGCGGTGCAGGAGTGCGCGGAACGGGCTACGCGGTTGCTGTTCGGGGATACACCGGTGCGGTTCCCGTTGAACGCGGTGGTGGCCGACTGCTACGCCGACGCGAAGTAAGAAGAAGGCCGGGGTTGAAAACCCACAAAGCGGGCCTCTCGTCTTCTCCGTACGGCCTGGAGACCGCGCACCGCATCCCACCGAGCAGACGCTCACAGCAACCGCCGCCAACACCGATCAGCGTGACGGCGGCTGCTCGGTGGGATGTGGTTCGCTGTCGGAAGGTCGTGCGGAGAAGACGAGAGGCCCGCGAGCACGCTGGGTCTTGAGTCGGCAGCCTGCTCAACCCCGCAACCTGCTCGTCCCGGCCCTTGACTTGTCAACCCCTCCGGGGGTCTGCCCGTCCGGCGAGGACATTCTTTTGATCTTCGGGGTTACAAGCGAAGATCAAGAGCGTCCTCGCCGGACGGGCAGGAATCAAAGCATGGGGGGGAAAGTCAAAGGCAGAGACGCAAGCGGGTCTTGAGGTGCGAGGCTTTGCCGGCGGTTGCTGTGAGCGTCTGCTCGCTGGGATGTGGTGCGATGTCTCCAGGTTGACGGGCATGGGGAACCTCAAGACTTCGGACAGGTTGTGAAAATCTCAGCTGTCGTCGTGGACGTACTCCAAGTACCGCTTGGCCGAGCGCTGCACGATCTCGTGGGCGTTCTCCGGGATCGTCGAGTCCCACCAAGCCCCGTAGATGGCGTCAAAGTCCAAGTCCCGCAACAGTTCCTGGGCTCTACGGACGACTGCCGGTCGCTCCGGGATCAGGTTCGGGTAGCTGTACATGAAGGCCACGTGGCTGCGGTCCGGGATGACCTGGACGATGTCGCCGGTGAGCAGGGCGCGGTTCCAGTGCAGCACCGTGCCGCCCGCGAAGTGCACGCCCAGGTTGACCAGGGTGAGGTTGTCGGCCAAGGGTTTGCGGGTGCCGGACCACAGGTGGATGGACGGGTCTGGGCGGCCGATCCACTCGGCGTCGTGCTCGTGCAGGTGGATGGGGACGTTGAAGGCGTGGGCCCATTCGACCATGGTGGTGTAGTAGTGCGGGTGGCTGATCGCGATGGCGGACAGGCCGCCCCGGTCCTGCACGGCGGTGATGATCTCGTCGGTCAGGTAGGCGGT
The DNA here is from genome assembly GCF_053591555.1 of Crossiella sp. NPDC003009. NCBI lineage: Bacteria > Bacillati > Actinomycetota > Actinomycetes > Pseudonocardiales > Pseudonocardiaceae > Crossiella > Crossiella sp. NPDC003009. The sequence continues at coordinate 35,449 of NZ_JBSFUA010000018.1, forward strand.
GCAGTCCCAGAGGATGTTGCCGGTGGGGGCCTGGACCAGCAGGGCGCGCTGGCCGATGGCGAACCTCGGTTCGGTGCCGATGCCGGTGAGGCCGGGGCCCTCCTCCTGGATGCGGGGCTTGAGCTCCGGGTTGGCGCGCAGCGCGTCGAAGTCGGTCCAGCGCTGGCCGGTCGCGGGCACGTACTGGCGCTCATCGGTGCAGATGGGACAGTCCGTGCGGGGGGCCGCGTACTGGGTGCCGCAGGTCAGGCAGAGGGGTCTGGTGCTCGGGGCCATAAGGTTTCCTCCCAGTGCGCCGGGGGCTTCTCCGGCATGCGGACACGCTAACCGGCGCGGGCAGGGAGATGGTGTGGGACGGGTCATCGCGGAGATCACCGTGTCGGTGGACGGGTTCGTCGCCGGGCCGGAGGTGAGCGCCGCGCAACCCATGGGGCTGCACGGGTTGCGGCTGCACCACTGGCTCGGGTTCGGGGACACGCCACCGGGTGAGGCGGATCTGGCGGTGGCGAGACGCATGTTCGCCAACACCGGGGCGTTTGTGCTGGGGCGGCGGCTCTTCGACGTCGGGATCGGCAAGTGGGGCGGGGACGGGGCCTGGCAGCGGCCCTGTTTTGTGCTCACCAACCGGGACCGGCCGGACCACATCCAGGGCGTCACCCGGTTCACCTTCGTCACCGACGGGGTGCGGCGGGCGGTGGACCGGGCGCGGGCGGCGGCGCAGGGACAGGACGTGGTGGTGGCCGGTGGGGCGCAGGTGATCCGGGCGGCCATGCACGCGGGGCTGGTGCAGGAGCTGCGGTTGCACGTGGCTCCGGTGCTGCTGGGGGCGGGCACGCCGCTGTTCGACCAGGGGCCGCGGCTGGAGCTGGAGCCGGTGCTGGTGGAGCACTCGCCCATGGTCACCCACGTCACCTACCGGGTGGCCGGCTAGCTCAGCAGGTAGGTGATCAAGGTCAGGCTGGCCATGGACAGCAGGGTGGTCAGCAGGATCGAGTCGCGGGCCAGCGCGCCCGCGCGGAGCTGGTACTGGCTGGCGAAGACGAAGGCGTTCTGCGCGGTGGGCAGGGCCGAGAACAGCACCGCGGCCAGCAGCGCCGGACCGTCCAGGCCCAAGGCGAAGCGGCCGATGAGGAAGCACACCAGGGGTTGCAGCACGATCTTGAGCACGACCACCACCAGCACCTCGCTGCGGCGGGGCAGGTCGGCGGACTCGGCGCGGCCGAACAGGGACATGCCCAGCACCAGCAGGGCCAGTGGCACGCCCGCGCCGCCGAGCAGGTCCAGCGGCTGGGCGAGCAGCGGCGGCAGTTTCCAGCCCAGGGCGGCGATGGCCAGGCCGCCCGCGGCGCCCAGGATCACCGGGTTGCGGACCGGGAGCAGCAGGACCCGGCGGATCGCGCCGTAGCGGCCGCCGCCACCGGCGTTGAGGTCGGTGTCGATCAGGGTCAGCACCGTGGGCATGACCACCAGCAGCTGGAACATCAGCGCGGCCACCACAAAGCTCGGGTCGCCGAGCACGGTGATGGCCACCGGGATGCCCAGGTTGGCCGCGTTCACATAGGCCGAGGACATGCCGCCGATGGCCTGGTCGGCCAGCCTGCGGCGGAACAGCCAGCGGCTGGCGGCCAGGCCGAGCGCGCCGACCAGCACCGTGCTCGCGGCGAACGCCAGGATCGAGCCGCTGGCCAGGCCGTCCAGGGAGACCCGGCTCAGCGTGGTGAACAGCACCGCCGGCATCGCCAGGTAGAAGACCACCCTGGTCAGCGCGCGCTCGGCGGCCAGGCCGAACAGGTTGGTGCGCCGCACCAGGTAGCCCACCCCGGTCAGCGCCCAGATCGGCACAAAACCAGCGACAACGGTGGGCACCCGGTGAAGCTAACCCGGAGCGCGCCGGTGTGGCGGCGGTTGAGACCCAGTCAACAACCGCCGCCACGCCGGGATCAGCTCAGAGCTTGATGGTCCAGCTCAGGATGGTGCCGGTGTCGGAACGGGCCACGTCCTGCACCCGCAGCTTCCACACGCCGTTCTTCGCCTTGCCACCGGCGTTGACGGTGAACGAGCCCACCACGTCGTCCGCGCTGTCGGAGCCACTGGAGCCCTTCAGGCGGAACGGGGTGCCGTCGGGCGCGAGCAGGTCGACCACCAGGTCACCGCGCCAGGTGTGCTTGATGTTGACGTCCACGGTCACGGTGGCCGCGTTGCCCGCGCAGTTGGCCACGGTCACCGGGCTCTCCACGGTGGCCAGGTCGGGCACCGGGACGTCGTTGTCGTTGGTCATGGTGCAGCTCGGCGGCGGCGTGGTGCCGCCCTCACCGACGAAGAGCAGCTTGTTCGGCGAGCCGGTGCCGGGGTTGACCACCTTGTCCGGGGTGGCCGCGTTCACCATGGCGTCCCGCACCTGCTGTGGGGTGAAGGCCGGGTTGGCCTGCAGCACCAGGGCCGCCGCGCCCGCGACGTGCGGGGCCGCCATCGAGGTGCCGGAGATGGTGCGGGTGATGGTGTCGTTGTCCTTCCACGCCGAGGTGATGTCCACGCCGGGGGCGAAGATGTCGACGCAGGTGCCGAAGTTGGAGAAGGTCGCCTTGTTGTCGTTGCGGTCGGTGGCGCCGACCGTGATGGCCTCCTGGGTCCGGGCCGGGGACACCGTGCAGGCGTCCTGCGGACGGCCGAAGATGTCACCGTTGCCCGCGGCCAGTGCGAAGGTGACGCCCTTGGTGATGGCGCCGCGCACGGCCGCGTCCACCGCGTCGCTGGCCCCGCCACCGAGGCTCATGTTGGCGGCCGCGGGCTTGACCGCGTTGTTGGCCACCCAGTTGATACCGGCGATGACCTGCTCGTACGTGCCGGAGCCCTGGCAGTTCAGCACCCGGACCGCGTGCACCTTGGCGCCCTTGGCCACGCCGTGCGCGGTACCGGCCACGGTGCCCGCGACGTGCGTGCCGTGACCCTGGCAGTCATCGGCGTTGGTGTCATTGTCGATGAAGTCGTACCCGGAGACCGCGCGGCCGCCGAAGTCCTGGTGCGTCACCCGGATACCGGTGTCCACGACGTAGACGTTCACTCCGGTGCCGTCATTCGGATACGTGTAGGACTGGTTCAGCGGGAGCGCCCGCTGGTCGATTCGGTCAAGTCCCCAGGATGGCGGATTAGGCTGCGTCCCGGAAATACGCACCGTGCGGTTCTGCTCCACAAATGCGACCTGAGGGTCGGCGGCCAGACGCCGCGCCTGCGATTCCCCGACGGTCACCGAGAAACCACGAATGGCGGTGTCATAGGTTCGTCCGACCTTCGCGCCATAGGTGGTCGCGAGATCGCTCGCGACCGTGGCGACCGAGGCTGCCCTGACCTCGGCGCTGTCCTTCAGCACGACGATGAAGCTGTTGGGCACGGCGCCCTCACCACCCGCGTTGCGGATGGCGGCCGCCGGCGCGGCGGTGGCCGGCAGGGCGGCGAGGGCGGTGGTGGCGGCGGCCAGCAGCGTCACCGCTGCGGCCTTGCCCCGCCAGTCCCGGGTTCCACTCATCAACATTGTCCTCTCCCGCAGAGCTGCCGGATGGCACCTGTTGGCACCACCGGGCAGGGTTGGCTCTTGTGCAGAACGGAAGTGAGGCACGCTCGCGCGAACGTAAGGGCGGACTCTAATTCACTGTTTGCCCTCACGTACAGACATGGACAGGGAACACGAAAGTACGCTAGGAAAGAGAGTTCGCCGTTCGCGCTTCTCATGGAAACGCAATCGTAGGAAATGGAAGAAAAGCGTAGCTCCATTTCCGCGAGGGGTCGATAAGCCGAACAGGGATGTTTTCTAGACTGCTCGGTTCAGCCTGAAAGTAGGCACCCGATTGGTCTAGGCCTAAGCCAGGCTGACCGGTTACGGTCAGGGGGCCGCCTTGTTGTGAGTCGCAACGAATTCCCCGAAAGGCCCTGCCATGCCTCTTCCACGACGACGTGAGAGCGCTCGCACACGGTCGCTCGCGAGACTGACCACCGGCGCGCTTACCCTCGCCCTGCTCGGCTCCGCCCTGGTCACGGGTCCGGCCGCGGCGGCCGACCCGATCTACAAAGACCCGGCCCAGCCGGTGCCCGCCAGGGTCGCCGACCTGCTGTCCCGGATGTCCCTTGACGAGAAGATCGGCCAGATGACCCAGGCCGAGCGCGCCTCGGTCAGCGCCGCCGACCTGACCACCTACCGGATCGGCTCGCTGCTCTCCGGCGGCGGTTCGGCGCCCAGCCCCAACACCGCCACCGCCTGGGCCGACATGTACGACAACTTCCAGCGGGCCTCGCTGGCCACCCCGCTGAACATCCCGCTGATCTACGGCGTGGACGCGGTGCACGGGCACAACAACGTGCGCGGCGCGACCCTCTTCCCGCACAACATCGGCCTGGGCGCGACCCGCGACCCGGAGCTGGTCCGGCGGATCGGCGAGGCCACCGCCAAGGAGGTGTCCGGCACCGGCATCGACTGGGACTTCGCGCCCTGCCTGTGCGTGGCCCGCAACGACCGCTGGGGCCGCACCTACGAGTCCTTCGGCGAGCACCCCGAGATCGCCACCTCGATGGCCACGCTGGTCACCGGCCTGCAGGGCAGCGCGCTGAACCAGCCCGGTGCGGTGCTGGCCACCGTCAAGCACTGGATCGGCGACGGCGGCACCACCGGCGGCAAGGACCAGGGCGACACCCAGATCTCCGAGGCCGAGCTGCGCTCGATCCACCTGCCGCCCTTCCGCGAGGCCATCGCGCGCAAGGTCGGCTCGGTGATGATCAGCTACAGCAGCTGGCACGGCGCCAAGCTGCACGGCCACAAATACCTGATCACCGACCTGCTCAAGACCGAGCTGGGCTTCACCGGCCTGGTGGTCTCCGACTACAACGCCATCGACCAGATCGACGGCCAGCCCGGCTTCACCGCCGCCGAGGTGCGGCAGTCGATCAACGCGGGCATCGACATGGTGATGGTGCCCTCGGAGTGGCGGAAGTTCATCGACCTGCTGCGCGCCGAGGTGCAGGCGGGCCGGGTGCCGATGTCGCGGGTGGACGACGCCAACCGGCGCATCCTGACCAAGAAGTTCGAGCTGGGCCTGTTCGAGAAGCCGTTCACCGACCGGTCCTTCACCGCCACCGTGGGCAGCCCGGCGCACCGCGCGCTGGCCCGGGAGGCGGTGCGCAAGTCCCAGGTGCTGCTGAAGAACCAGCACGGGGTGCTGCCGCTGCCCAAGACCGCGAGCAAGATCTTCGTGGCCGGCAAGAACGCCGACGACATCGGCAACCAGAGCGGCGGCTGGTCCATCAGCTGGCAGGGCAGCAGCGGCAACATCACGCCGGGAACCACGGTGCTGAAAGGGATCAGGGCCGCGGTCTCACCGCAGACCACGGTCACCTACGACCGCGGCGGCAACGGGATCAACGACAGCTACCAGGCCGCGATCGCGGTCGTCGGCGAGACCCCGTACGCGGAGTTCAACGGCGACCGCCCCGGCGGCATGGGCCTGGACGCCGAGGACCTGGCCACCCTGAACCGGCTCAAGGCCGCCGGGGTGCCGGTGGTCACGGTGCTGGTCTCCGGCCGCCCGCTGGACATCGCCGCGCAACTGCCGGACTGGAGCGCGCTGGTGGCCGCCTGGCTGCCCGGCACCGAGGGCAACGGCGTGGCCGACGTGCTCTTCGGCGACCACAAGCCCACCGCCACCCTGCCGGTGAGCTGGATGACCGGCGCCGCCCAGCAGCCGGTGAACGTCGGCGACGGCAAGGCCCCGCTGTTCGGCTACGGCGCGGGCGAGCGGTTCCCGGCCACGCAGAGCCCGTACACCATCATCGGCGCGGCCTACTACGACGAGCAGCGCGGCACCGACGTGCAGCGGTGCACCGACGCCGGCTGCGGCCGCAACGTGGGCTGGATCGCCGCGGGCGACTACCTCGGCTACGCCGACGTGGACTTCGGCGCGACCGCACCGCGCACGGTCACAGCCCGCCTGGCCTCCGGCGCGAGCACCAACGGGACCCTGGAGTTCCGGCTGGGCTCGCCGGCCGGGCCGGTGGTCGCGACCGTGTCCGCGGCGAGCACCGGCGGCTGGCAGACCTGGGCCAGCCGCAGCGCGAACGTGAGCGGATCGGCGACCGGGGTGCAGCGGCTGTACGTGGTGGCGGCCGGCGGCGGGGGCGCGAACTTCGCCAACCTGAACTGGTTCCAGTTCGCCAGGTGAGACACGCCGGTGGCGGCGGGACCCTGACCCGCCGCCACCGCACCCCGCGTCTTACTGCACCCTGGGCAGGCGCACCACGGTCAGGAAGAAGTCGTCCACCTGGCGGACCACCTTCACGAACTGCTCGAAGTCCACCGGCTTGGTGACGTAGGCGTTGGCGTGCAGCTGGTAGCTGCGCAGCACGTCCTCCTCGGCCTCCGAGGTCGTCAGGATCACCACCGGGATGCGGCGCAGCTTCTCATCGCCCTTGATCTCGGTCAGCACCTCCCGCCCGTCCATCTTGGGCAGGTTGAGGTCCAGCAGCACCAGGTCCGGGCGGGGCGCGTCGGCGTACTTGCCCTCGCGGCGCAGGAACGCCATCGCCTCCACGCCGTCGCTGACCACGTGCAGGCGGTTGCCGACCTTGTTCTCCTCGAAGGCCTCGGTGGTCATCAGCACGTCACCGGGGTCGTCCTCGACCAGCAGGACCTCGATGGGGCGGATGTCTGAGGGTTCGATCACTCGTGCTCCTCGGCGAGAACCGGCAGGGTCCAGCACACGGTAGTGCCTTGGCTGATCTCGGTGTCGAGCCAGATCCGGCCGCCGTGGTGTTCGATGATCTTGCGGCACAGGGCAAGGCCGATGCCGGTTCCGGTGTAGTCCTCCTTGGCGTGCAGGCGCTGGAACATCACGAAGATCTTCTCCGCGTACTGCGGCTCGATGCCGATCCCGTTGTCGGCGCAGCGGAACAGCCACTCCTCGGCGTGCCGTTCCACCGTGATCCGGATGTGCGGGACGGCCTCGCCGCGGAACTTGATCGCGTTGCCCACCAGGTTCTGCAGCACCTGGGCCAGCAGGGTGGCGTTGCCGCGCACCGGCGGCAGCGGGTCCGCCTCGACCACCGCGCCGGTCTCCTCGCGGGCGGCGGTCAGGCTGGTCAGCGCCCTGCCCAGCACCTCATCCAGCTCGACCTCGGTGAACCCGCCGGTGGTCCGGCCCACCCTGGAGAAGGCCAGCATGTCGTTGATCAGCTGCTGCATCCGCTTGGCGCCGTCGACCGCGAACTCGATGTACTGTTCGGCGCGCGCGTCCAGCTGGCCGCTGTAGCGGCGTTGCAGCATCTGGCAGAAGCTGGCCACCTTGCGCAGCGGCTCCTGCAGGTCGTGCGAGGCGACGTAGGCGAACTGCTCCAGCTCGGCGTTGGAGCGGCGCAGGTCCTCCGCGGACTCGGCGAGCTGCTCGGCCTGTTCCCGCAGCGTCTCCTGCACCCGCACCGCGGTCATCAGCGCGGTGAACATCTGCACCCGCATGGCCTCGATGTCCGCGGCCAGCGCGGCGATCTCCTGCGGCCCGTTGCTGCCGACCTGCCTGGACAGGTCGCCCTGGGCCACCCTGGTGGTCTCCTCGCCGAGCCTGCCCAGCGGCGCGGTCACCCAGCGGCGCAGCGCCAGCCACAGCGCCACCGCGCACACCAGCGCGAAAGCCACGAACCCGATGCCCAGCCCGGTCAGCGTCCACAGCGCCCGCTCCATCGCGGCCTTGCTGACCAGTCGCTGCTCACCGATCGCGGCGTCCAGCTCCTTGAGCGCGTCCTGCAGCGCGACGAACCTGGGCTCGGTGTAGTCCAGGCCGCCCAGCAGCGCGCCACTGGCCCCGCTGGCCTTCACCCGCGCGATGGCCGGTTCGGCCAGCTCGCGCTGCCAGGTGCCGGCCGCCGCCTGCACGACGTCCACCTTGGCCCTCAGCTCGGGCCGGCCCGCGAGCAGCTCGCGCAGCCTGGCCAGGGTGGCGAACTCCTCGGTGCGCTCGGACTGGTAGCGCGCCAGCCTGTTCTCGGTGCCGCTGAGCACGTAGTCGCGCACGGCCAGCTGCTGGTCGCCGTAGGTCTGGCCGAGCATGGCCGAGCGGATCCGGGCCGGGGACACGTCGTCCACCACGTCCGTGCTGGCGGCGAAGAGCCGGGTGGCGGCCAGCACCCCGGCCAGCACGCCGATCGCGAGCAGCCCGCCGAGCACGCCGAAGGCGACCGCGAGCCGCCGCCGCAGCGACCAGCGCACCCGTCCCTCCACAGTGGACAGTCTATCGGCCACTCCGGCGCTCACCCGGCGTCGGGGCGGAAGGACAGCTGCAGCAGCGCCACGTCGTCGGTCAGCGGGCCGCCGTTGAGCTGCTGCACCTCGTTGATCAGCTCGTCCAGCCACTCCGTCCGGGTGGCGGCGGCGGTGGAGTGGGCGCGCAGCAGCCGCACCAGGCCGTCCTCGCCGAGCCGTTCCCGGCCGCGGCCGGTCTTGCCCTCGAACAGCCCGTCCGTGTACAGCATCAGGGTCCACTCCGGCGGCAGCTCCAGCCGCTGCACCGGCCACTCCGCGCTCTCGAAGATGCCCAGCGCCGGTCCGCTGGGTTGCTCCGGCAGCTGCCGGGTGTCCGGGCCGGCCAGCGCGATCGGCGGCGGGTGCCCGGCCAGGTACTGGTCCACCACCTTGCGGTCGGGGGAGAAGACCAGCATGCAGACGGTGGCGAAGACCATCCGCGGGTACGGATGCCGGATGATCTTGCGATTGAGCGCGGGCAGCATCCGCTCCGGCGAGGTCTCGGCCAGCACCAGGGTCCGCCAGCCCGCGCGCAGGCACACGCCCAGCGCGGCCTCGTCCGGCCCGTGCCCCGACACGTCGCCGATCAGGGTGTACAGGGTGCCGTCCTCGGCCTCGACCAGGTCGTAGAAGTCGCCGCCGACCAGGGTCTGACTGCGGCCCGGCCGGTACCGGGAGCGGTAGCCGATGCGCGGGTCGGCCAGCAGCGGGGTGGGCAGCAGGCCACGTTCCAGCCGGGAGTTCTCCTGGGCGACCAGCGCGGCCTCGCGCAGCTTGCGCAGCCCCACCTCCACCCGCTTGCGCTCCACCGAGAAGCGGATCGCCTTGGCCAGCAGGCCGCCGTCGACCTGCCCCTTGACCAGGTAGTCCTGCGCGCCGGCGGCCACCGCCTGCACGCCGCGGTGCTCGTCGGCGTGCCCGGTGAGCACCAGGATGGCCGCGCCGGGCACCCGCTCCAGCACGGTGTGCAGGGCCTGGAAGCCCTCGGCGTCGGGCAGGTTGAGGTCCAGCAGCACGCAGTGCACCCCTGGCCGCAGGTGCGACCGCGCGTCCGCGACACTGCGCGCCCAGTGCAGCTCGATGTTCAGTCCTGCCTCGGCCAGCAGCTCCTCGACCAGGAACGCGTCCCCCCGGTCGTCCTCGACCAGCACGATCGAGTACCGCTCACCGCCCGCTGGGTCACCCACCTCCGGCCCGCCTTCCTGCTCCACCGGAGAATACGCAGCGGGTGACGCGAACGCCGGGGCGGAGTGCGTGGTTCCGGCCATAGGGGGTACCCGATCCATGTCAGTCGTCGAAGGAGGAGCCGGATGGACAGCGTCAAGGCCAGGTCCACTGTGGACAAGCTCGAAATGGCCCAGGGGGGTCTGAAGCTGGCCTTCGCCGCGGTGTCGGCGATCAACACGGTCCGCTTGCTCATGAGGTTGGTGCGGGAGAAGAACATCGTCAGCCTGAAGGGCGCCATCGCGCTCGGCCAGGCGGTTGCCGCGGTGTTCGCGGCCAAGCAGGCCATCAGCGACTTCCGGGCCAGCGCCATCCCCGGCGACCAGACCTTCGACAAGGACTGAGTCCCCAGGCCGGGGCACGGGCACACTGGACGCGGCGCCTCGTGGGGGTGTCGCGTTCAGTTGGTCCTCACCTCCGCGTAGGCGTCCAGCCCGGTCAGCCTGGCCACGTAGCTGGCCGAGGTCCCCTCTGGCGCGCACAGCACCAGCCGCCCGCCCGCGGCCGCGGCCTCGGCGGCCAGCTCGAAGAACATCCGCACCCCGGCGCTGGCCAGGTAGCTGACCTCGGCCAGGTCCACGGTCAGCGCCAGCGCCCCGCCCCTGCTGGTGCGGCGCAGCACCGGCTGCACCAGGTCCACCGTGGTGGAGTCGATCGCGCCGTGCAGCCGGACCACCGGGCCGTGCTTGCCGTGCCCGATGTCCATGCCCAGCTCGTCGGAACCGGGCTCGACCTCCCGGCCTGGGCCCGCGCCCAGCCGTCGGCGCAGGTCGATGGTGGTGCCGTCCTCGGTGTGCCGGACCCGCACCGAGTCCATCGCGGCCTGCATCAGCAGCAGTCCCCTCCCCCGCCCCTGCGGGTCCTCCGATGGTGGCCGCCAGTGGCCGGAGTCGGTGACCGTCAGCCGCAGCGTGCCGGTCTGGTCCAGGTCGGCGGTCAGCGTGACCGGGCCGGGCGCCAGGTCGGCGTAGCCGTGCTCGACCGCGTTCGCGGTGGCCTCGCCGACCGCGATCTGCACGGCCAGCGCGTCCTCGCCGTCGATCTCCCGCTCGGCCAGCCAGTCGCGCAGGTCCCTGCGCAGCCCGCCGAGCTGGTCGGAGCGGCCCGGCACGGTGCGGCGCAGCCCGGCCAAGGGCTCCTGGATCCGGAGCAGCAGCAGCGCGATGTCGTCCTCCGGGGGGCCTGAGCTGAGCAGCCCGGCCAGCAGCCGGTCGCAGCGGGAGTCCACGCTGGTGTCCTTCTCCGCGGCCACCTCGGCCGCGCAGGCCAGCAGACCGGCCGCGCTGCGGTGCGGGGACTGGCCGTTGCGGTCCACCGCGCCGTCGGAGTAGAAGACCAGCAGGTCGTCGGCGGCCACCTCGGCCCTGCGCACCTCGAACTCGCCCGCGCCGAGCGCGAGCGGGGTGCCCGCCGCCCTCGGCAGGTACTCCGCCTTCCGGCCCGGCCTGGCCCAGACGATCGGCGGGTGCGCGGCGCTGGTGTAGGTCAGCTCGCCGCGCACCGGGTCCAGCACCGCCACGCAGGCGGTGGCGCCCGCGGCCTGCGGGGTCTGCCTGGCGAACTCGCCCAGCCGGGTGATCACCTCGGCCAGCTCCATCCCGGCCAGCAGGTAGGCGGTGAGCGCGCTGCGCAGCTGGCCCATCACCGCGGCCGCGCCCGGCCCGCTGCCCACCACGTCACCGACGCTGATCGCGAGCCTGCCGTCGCCGAGGCTGATCGCGTCGTACCAGTCGCCACCCGCGCTGAGCGCCGAGCCCGCGGTGGCGTAGCGGGCGGCCAGCCGGGCGCCGGGCAGCACCGGCAGCGCGGTGGGCAGCAGGCTGTCCTGCAGCGTCCGCACGATGTCGTGCTGCTCGTCCCGTAGCTCGCTCATCCGCTGCTCACCGGCTTGGGCGGCCAGGCGGCCACGCACACTGCCGGTGGCGTCGGTGACCAGGGCGAGCAGGCCGATGACCGCTCCGCCCGCGGCCAGCCTGGGCACCAGGGAGAAGGAGACGTAGCCCTCCTCGGCCTTGCCGTCGCCGTTGACATCGATCAGCACCCGCCGTTCCTCGCCACGCATGGGTTTACCGGTCCGGTAAACCTCGTCGAGCAGCGGGAAGATGTGCTGGCCGGCCGCCTCCGGCATCACCTCGCGGATCGGCCTGCCGAGCACCTCGCGCCGGTTGCCGATGCTGGCCCGCGCCGCCCGGTTGGCCGCGACCACCACGTGCCGGGGTCCGGCGAAGGCCCAGACGATCGCGGGCAGGTCCTCGAATGCCGCGATCCGCTCCTGGTTCCCCTCGGACTCCCCGGGTTCGCCACTGCCCGTGCGCTCGCTCGCCAACATCCCGGCCCTCCTGTGCGTCGGTCCGCCCTCCGACCGCGCCGGTGTCGTGCGCCCCGGCTATGTTGTGCCTTACCCAGTACCTGCCTACGGTAAAAGTGAAACACCTGTTCACTTGCGGAAGCTTCAGTGGAGGACGCTGTGTCGACGGCCGATGAGTTCGCGGAGGACCAGACTCGCGCGGCGGCGTTGATCGACCTCGACTCGGCGGCCTCGACCGAGCTAGCCGGGGTGCTCAAGGTCGGCGGCGAGGTCGACCTGCTCACCACGCCGCTACTCAAGACCGGCATCGAGGAGCAGCTCGCGCGCAGCCGCCCGCTGCTGGTCATCGACCTGACCGGGGTCTCGTTCCTGGGTTCCAGCGGCCTGGCCGCACTGGTGGAGGCCAGGGAGGCCGCACAGGACAAGGGCACCGCGCTGCGCCTGGTCGCCGGGAACCGCTCGGTGTTCCGCCCGCTGGCCACCACCGGCCTGAGCACGCTGTTCGACCTGCGGGAGACCTTGGAGGAGGCGCTGGCCGCGCCGATCTGAGTCCGCCGGGGCTCCTCGCTGAGCCCCGTGCCGACCCGGCCGGCGCCTCCGCCCGCCGTGGTCAGGCCTTGCGCACTGCCTCGGCGAGCTGGTCCTTGGTCATGCTCGACCGCCCGGGGATGTCGGCGGCCTTGGCCTGCTCGTACAGCTCCTCCTTGGTGGGCTCGCCACTCTTGTCCCCCTGCGCGGGCACCTCGGCGGTGATCCCGGCCTCGGCCAGGTGCTGCCTGCGCGCCTTGTCGAACTGCTCGCCGAGGCGGCGGAGCTCGTCGGCGGAGACGGCCTTGCGCAGGGCCGGGAGGAGGTCGGTCTCCTCTTCTTCGATGTGGTGCTGGACCGCGTCGACGAACTTCTGGAACTTGCCGCTGAAGTTGAGCGTGCTCTTCTTGGCCTTGGTCAGCAGCTCCTCGGCCTCCAGGTGCTCCTCCGCGCCGTGGTGCACCTCGCCGCGCTCGTCGGGATCGGCCGCGATCAGGGCGGGGTAGACGTGCTCCTCCTCGGCCCTGCTGTGCGCGTTCAACCGCGCCTCGACCTCGTGCACCAGGCGTGCCCTCTGCTCAGGGTCGGCCTGCTTGACCTGCTCGAACAACCGCTCCATCACCCGGTGGTCGGCCTTGATGAGCGAAACGGCGTCGCGAGTCATGGGGTCCTCCTCGTGGTGGGTACGGTCAGCCGAATACCCGGCCCGAGGCGGCTCAACCACACCCGTTTAGGCTGATCCGGCCATGTCGACTATCGAGTTCAGCGGCCACGGGGACCCGGCCCGCAGCCTCGCCCTGCTGTGGCGCACCAGCGAACGGGCCAGCCGCAAGGGCAAGCCCGAGCTGAACGTGGAGCGGATCGTGCGCACCGCGATCGGGATCGCCGACGCCGAGGGCCTTGGCGCGCTGTCCATGCGCAGGGTGGCCGAGGAGCTGGGCGTGGGCACCATGTCGCTCTACACCTACGTGCCGGGCAAGGGCGAGCTGATCGACGTCATGCTGGACACCGTCTTCGGCGAGATCACCAGGGAGCACCCGCCCGGCAGCTGGCGGGACCGGCTGGAGCACGTGGCGCGGCAGAACAAGGAGCTGTACCAGCGGCACAACTGGCTGCCCTACGTGCTGATGAGCCGTCCGGTGCTGGGCCCGAACGTGACCGCCAAGTACGACCACGAGCTCAGCGCGATCGACGGCATCGGCCTGTCCGACGTGGAGATGGACTCGGTGCTGTGGCTGGTGCTGGACTTCACGCACAGCGCGGTGCGCGGCGCGGTGGAGTCGGAGGTGGCCGCCGCCCGCAGCGGGGTCACCGACGAGCAGTGGTGGCAGGCGCACGCGCCCCTGTTGGGCAAGGTGCTGGACCCGGCGCGCTACCCGGTGGCCAGCCGGGTCGGCCAGGCCGCAGGCATGGAGCACGGCGGCGCGACCGATCCGGCGCACAACTTCGAGTTCGGGCTGGCCAGGGTGCTCGACGGCATCGAGGTGCTGGTCAAGCAGCGCGCCGAAGGCTAGATCCGTTCGCCCGCCTGCACCTTGCGGGTCACCCAGCGCTCGGCCACGAAGGACAGGAACGGCACCGTCCCGGCCAGCAGCACCAGCAGGGTGCCGCCGATGGACCACTTGCTCTTGATCGCCAGGTCGAAGGCGAGCACCAGGTAGATGGCGTAGAGGAAACCGTGGATCGGGCCGATGACCGCGACCGGGCCGGGCATGTCGGCCAGGTACTTCAGCGGCATGGCCACCACGACCAGCAGCAGCAGGCCGACGCCGACGATGTAGGCCATGATCCGGAACCGGGACAGCGTGCCCGGCTTCACCTTTGTTGCCACTGTTCCGCCTTCTGCTTGAGGTAGCGGTTGTACTCCGCCAGCTCGGGGTCGATGTCCGCGTCCTGGGCCGCGGGCCGGGGCCGCCCCGGCAGCCACTTCTCCGCCACCGGCTCCGCCTGCGCGGGCACCACGGGCTCAGGGGTCCCGGCGGCCTCGGGGGTCTCGCCGTCCTCCTCGCCGCGGGTGGCCTCCATGCGCAGGAACCGGATCCAGGCGACGATGCCGAAGACGCCGAACAGCGGCCACTGCAACGCGTAGCCCAGGTTCAGGCCGCTGCCGGTGGAGGACAGCGCCCGCTCCAGCTGCCACCAGCCGAGCCAGCCGCAGACGAGCGCGCACAACAGCACCAGGACATGCCCGGCCAGCCATCCAGGGCTGAGGTACCGGCTGCGCACGGCATTGACGGTAGCACCGCGACTCATCCGACCGGATGAGCGGCCCCGGCGCGCGAATCAGGACGGATCGGGCAGGTACGGCGAGACCGCGTCCGCGCCGACGGCCACCATGGCCAGCTGGAAGAAGCCGCGTTCCAGCAGGTCCAGCAGGGCGTCCCGGTCGATCAGCTGCGCACGCAGCCAGCTGATGGTGACCTCCTCGGCGAAGGCGACCCAGCCGCGCACGGTCATCACCAGCGCCGGGGTGGACTCGATGCCCAGCTCGCGCACGTTGCTCAGCACGATGTCCGCGATCGCGGTCCTGGTCTCCTCGAACAGCGCCCGCATGGCCTCATCGCCGGTGGCCGCGCCGCGCACCAGCGAGGTGTAGGCGTCCCGGTTCTGGCTGACGTAGTCGACGAAGCCGCGCAGGCTCTGCCGCATCCGCGGCGCGGGCTCCAGTGCCTTGTCCGGGGCCAGGAACTCCAGCAGCTGGGCGGCCGCGGCCCTGGCCACTGCCAGGTGGAACTCGCGCTTGGAGCCGAAGTAGTGGAAGAGCAGGCCGGTGGAGATACCGGCCTCGGCGGCCAGGTCCTCGATGGAGAGCTCGTCCAGGGTGCGGGTGGAGAGCAGCTCCACACCGAGCTTGAGCAGCTGAGCCCGCCGGAGTTCGGGGCTGAGACGAGTGCGCTGGGTCACAACGAACAGCTTATTGACTCCGGCTCAACAGCGCCACTAGCTTATTGAATATCAGTCAATAAGGAGGCCAGCTCATGCACGAGGTGCACGTAGCCGTCATCGGCACCGGATTCGCCGGCCTCGCCATGGCCATCCGGATGAAACAGCGCGGCATCACCGACTTCGTCCTGCTGGAGCGCGCCCAGGAGGTCGGCGGCACCTGGCGGGACAACACCTACCCCGGCGCGGCCTGCGATGTGCCCTCGCACCTGTACTCCTTCTCCTTCGCGCCCAACCCGGACTGGACCCGCTCGTTCTCTCCGCAGCCGGAGATCTGGCGCTACCTGCGCCGCACCGCGCGCGAGCACGGCGTGTACCCGCACATCCGCTTCGGCCACGACGTCGAGCGCGCGGACTGGGACGAGGCGCGCGGCCGGTGGATCGTGCGCACCAGCCAGGAGACCTTCGCGGCCAAGGTGCTGGTCTCCGGCATGGGCCCGCTGTGCGAGCCGCAGCTGCCCGACATCAAGGGCCTGGACACCTTCGAGGGCCACGCCTTCCACTCCGCGCGCTGGGACCACGACTACGACCTGACCGGCAAGAAGGTCGCGGTGATCGGCACCGGCGCCTCGGCCATCCAGTTCGTGCCACAGATCCAGCCGAAGGTGGAGCGGCTGCGGCTGTTCCAGCGCACCGCGCCCTGGGTGATGCCGCGCAGGGACCGGCCGATCACCGGCGTCGAGCGCACCCTGTTCCGGTGGTTCCCGCCGTTGCAGCGGCTGGTGCGCGCGGCCATCTACTGGGGCCGGGAGACCTACGTCATCGGCTTCACCCGGCAGCCCAAGATGCTGCGTCTCGGCGAGCGCTGGGCCAAGAAGAACCTCTTCCGCGCGGTCAAGGACAAGGAGCTGCGCAAGAAGCTGTTACCCACCTTCGCCATGGGCTGCAAGCGGATCCTCATCTCCAACGACTACTACCCCGCCGTCGCGCAGTCCAATGTGGACGTGGTCACCGACCGGATCACCGAGGTGCGGGCGAACTCCGTGGTGACCGCGGACGGCACTGAGCACCCGGTGGACACCATCATCTTCGGCACCGGCTTCCACGCCACCGACCCGCCCTCGCTGGAGAAGGTCTACGGCCGCGGCGGGGTCCGCCTCGGCGAGGCCTGGCAGGACGGCATGGAAGCCTACAAGGGCACCACCATCGCCGGGTTCCCCAACCTGTTCATGCTGGTCGGCCCGAACACCGGTCTCGGCCACAACTCGATCGTGTTCATGATCGAGTCGCAGGTGAACTACGTGATGGACGCGCTGAAGGTGCTGGGGCGCAAGGAGGTCGTCGAGCTGGACCCGAGGGTGGACCGGGTGCACGCCTTCAACGAGCAGGTGCAGAAGCAGATGCGGGGCACGGTCTGGCTCACCGGCGGCTGCGAGAGCTGGTACCTGGATGCCAAGGGGCGCAACACCACGCTGTGGCCTACCTTCACCTGGAGCTACCGGCAGCTCACCCGCAAGTTCGACGCGCAGGCCTACTCGATCCGGCTGCGCGCCACCGAGGAGGTCGCCGCGGTGACCAGGACCGATGAGGCGGTGCACTGACATGCGGGAGTTCCGCGGCAGGGTCGCTGTGATCACCGGAGCCGGTTCCGGCATCGGCCGGGCGCTGGCCCTGGACCTGGCGCGCCGGGGCGCGCAGCTGGCACTGTCCGATGTGGACGACTACGGGCTGGCCGAGACGGTGCGCCAGGCCGAGCGGATCGGCGCGCGGGCCAAGGGCTACCACCTGGACGTGGCCGACCGGGCCGCGGTGCTGGCGCACGCCGACGAGGTGGTCAGTGACTTCGGCCGGGCCGAGCTGGTGGTCAACAACGCCGGGGTGACCGCGACCTCCAGCTTCACCGAGACCGACATCGCCGACTTCGACTGGGTGATGAACATCGACTTCGGTGGCGTGCTCAACGGCACCAAGGCGTTCCTGCCGCACCTGATCGCCTCCGGGGACGGCTACCTGGTCAACATCTCCAGCCTGTTCGGCCTGCTGACCGTGCCGAGGCAGACCGCCTACCACGCGGCCAAGTACGCGGTGCGCGGCTTCACCGAGTCGCTGCGCCAGGAGCTGCGCATCGACGGGCACCCGGTGGGCGTGAGCTGCGTGCACCCCGGCGGGATCAAGACCAACATCGTGAACAACGCCCGGCACAGCACGCCGGAGTACGGCAAGTCGCTGAGCACGGCCTTCGACCGCATCGCGGGCACCAGCGCGCCGGCCGCGGCCCGGACCATCATCCGCGGCATCCAGCGCAACCAGGCGCGCATCCTGATCGGCCCGGACGCACACGCGCTCAACGTGCTCCAGGCCCTGCTGGGCAGCCGGTTCGCCTGGTTCACCGAGAAGATCAGCCGCCGCACGATGTACTGAGCTCACTCCAGGGGGCGGCCCCACCACCGCCGTCCCCTGGAGCTCAGAGGTCCACGTGCCAGTGCACGCCGAGCGTGCCGCGCCGCGGCTCCCGGTGCTGGGCCTCGATGCCGACCCAGCCGCGGAACTTGCCCGCGTCGTCGATCACCTGCAGCTGCGGCTTGCGGTGCGAGCCGCCGGTGTAGCAAGGCGTGCTGCCGCCCTGCACCAGGCAGGTGCAGAAGTGCTCGTAGAAGTTCTTCCGCCCACCCTCGGACGCCATGTAGTACCGGATCTTGCCCGGCTTGCCGTCCGGGCAGGCGGTGCAGGCGTTGGGACCGGCGTCGAACAGACCGCTCAGGCAGTTGCCGTTGCACTGCTTCCACCCGTCCAGCGCCAGGTCGATCTTGGACGCGCCGGTGCCGGAGGACAGCTTGCCGGTGGACTGGACGAAGAAGTTGTGCGCGAAGCGGCCCCGGTAGGCCTTCTTGGGCACCTCGTTCATCGGGATGGCCAGGTCGTTGCTGGCGTTGCTGCCGTAGCCCTGGCCCACGTTCGCGCCGTAGTTCGAGCCGGTCAGCGAGATCGCGCTGATCCCAGGCTCCGGCGTGGCCACGGTCCACTTCTCGGTGACCCCGCCGTCCCAGGTGACCGTGACCTGGTTGCCGCTGGTGGTGTACTTGCCGGTCAGCGACTTGACCTCGGCCCCGGTCTGGAACCCACCGGCGGTGTGGATCCTGCAGTTGTCACAGCCCGCCGAGGTGGTGCGGATCGGCACTCCCGGGTAGCCCTTGTTCCAGCTCCAGAACCAGAACCCTTCCCGCACGGTGCCGTCGCCGTTGAAGTAGTACATGGCCAGCCGGGAGAACTCGTTCCCGGTCGGCGTCGTGCCGGTCGGCGCCACCTGGCCGATGGTGACCGCGTAGATCCGCTTGCCGCCCGGCAGGTCCACCGCCAGCGCGGTGCCGGGCAGCAGTGCCCCGGTCAGCGCGAGGGTGCCCAGCACGACCAGCCACAACCGCAGGAACGTGCGCTTCAACGTCGTCCTCCCCAGACAGTTTCCAACGTTGCACGCAACGTAACACCGGGTCCGGGCGGTCACTACCCGCAGTCACTCGGCCGGGCGCCACATGGGGTGGCAGTCCGGGCCGCCTGCCAGCCGGATCGGCTCGCCGAGCGGCACGAACCCGTGCCGGGCGTAGAGCGCGACGCCGCGTTCGGTGCTGGCCTCCAGGTAGGCGGGCAGCCTGGTCCCGGCCAGGCGGTGGCGCAGCAGCAGGCTGCCGTGGCCCTGGCCGCGGGCCTCCGGCAGCACGCCGATCAGCGGCAGGTACAGGTGCCGCTCGCCGTGCGGGTGCCGCCGGGTGAACTCGCCGCCGAGCTCGGCCAGGCGGTGCGCGGCCGGGCCGAAGGAGGCGTGCAGGGCGGTCAGCTCGTCGGCGGTGAGGCCGGTGAACTCGCCGTTGGCCTCCACGGTCAGCCACAGCGCGACCGCGGCCCCCTCCGCCGTGGTCTCCAGCTCGGCCTCGCCCGCGGCCAGCAGGAACCGGATGAAGCCGCGCTGGAAGCGCAGCCTGCTGGTCGGTTCCGGGAACAGCCAGCTCACCAGCGGATCGTCGAGGTAGGCCACGGCCAGGGTTTCCACCGCGGCGTCGAAGGCGTCCCCGCGCGGACGGACCACCGGCTCCGGAGTCATACCCCGACAGTGCCACAACTCCCCGACGAATGATCTTGACGGGTCCGGTCAGCCGGGGTCCAGGTTCAGCCCGAGGTACAGATCCACCCGATCGGGGAAGCAGCTCAGGTCGCGGCCGGTCAGCTCCTCGATCCTGGCGATCCGGTAGCGCAGCGTGTTGACGTGCACGTGCAGCTTGGCCGCGGTCTTGGTCGGCGAGCCCGCGCAGTCCAGGAAGACCCGCAGGGTGGCCACCAGGTCAGAGCCGTGCTCCCGGTCGTAGTTGCGCAGCGGGCCGAGTAGCCGGTGCGCGAAGGAGCGGCGCAGCTCCTCGGGCACGGTGGCCAGCAGCAGCAGGTGCGAGGCGATCTCCTCGGCGGCCACCACCGCGGTCCTGGCGTCCCGGTGCTCGGCCAGGGTGCGCGCGTGCCGCGCCTCCTCCACCGCACCGGCCAGCCCGGAGGCGCTGGTCACTCCACTGATCCCGATGACCAGCCTGGCCGAGCCGAGTCCCGGTTCGACCACCTCCACCGCGGCGCGCAGCTCGCGCAAGGCGCCGGTCAGCGCCTCCGGGGTGCCGGAGAGCACCGCGCAGGCCTCCTCGCCGAGGGTGCCCAGCAGCACCCGGTTGGCGCGTTCGGCGGCCAGTTCGCCGAGCACCAGCGCGGCCAGTCCCGGCCCGCCGCCGACGGTGGCCGCCGACAGCGCGCACACCGCGTCCCCCGGCGCCAGCCCGGCCGCGGCCAGCCTGGACTCGATCTCCCCCGCCCCGGCCCTGCCGGTGGTCAGCGCGTGCAGCAGCGGCGCGAACGAGCGGTTCTCCACCCGCCGCCGCTCCTCCAGCCGGGAGCGGTCCAGCGAGACCAGGGTGGCCAGCTCCCCGGCTACCTCCCGCTGGCCCTGGTCCCACTGCTCCTGGTCGCCGTCGACCACCAGGAACCAGCTGGCCATCCGCTGCCCGCCCCGCCCTGGCACCGGCAGCAGGGTGCACGGCGGGCTGTCCCGGTGCCGCACCGTGCGCGGCAGCCGGTCGGCCTGCAGGAACTGCCGGACCAGCAGCTCCCGTTTGCCCGGCGAGGGCGGGCGGGTGCTGCCCGCGACCACCCGGCCGGTGGGCGAGAGCACCCAGCAGTGCGCGCCGATCCCGGTGGAGCCCAGCTCCAGCAAGGTGGCCAGGCCTGCGCCCTCAGCCACCGCCTCGACCAGGCGGCGGTGCCGGTCCAGCGCCACCGCGGCGTGGTCCGGCCGGTCCGCGGCCAGCGCCAGCACGATCCGCTCGGTGATGGTGGCGAAGGAGACGTCGATGGGCACCTCGAACAGCGGCACCCCGTGCCGGGCGCAGGCTTCGACCAGGTCAGGGGGCACGGAGCCGAACTCGGCGTCCCCGGCGGCCAGTCCGGCCACCCCGGCGGCGGCGATCGCGGAGACGAAGGCCTCCGCGTCCTCCGGCCCGCGCCGCCACACCATGCCGGTGAGCACCAGCTCGCCGCCGGAGAGGTAGCGGCTGGGGTCGCGCTGGTCGGTGGTGTACACCCAGCGCACCGGCCGGTCCAGGTGCTGCGCGCCGGTCAGCAGGACCAGCTTCAGCTCCGAGACCGCCAGCAGTGTGCGCAACCGCATCCGCGTCGCCTCCACCTCAGCTCACCGCATTGGAGGAAGCCACAAAAGACCGGCCCGCACAAGACGGTGTTTTCATGCTTCTCATACCTAGTCGCAGCCTGCCCAACCTGGATGTACTGGCCGACACCACCTGGTGAGCACCGTGTAACGGGGGTCCGGGAGTTGTTGGAGGAGTTCAACGCGCTGCCCGAGTCCAGGGCGGTCGAGCTGTTGCGCGCGTGCTGCGCGAGCCCGGCGTGGATCCGCCGGGTGCTGGCCGGACGCCCCTACCGCGACCTGCGCGCCCTGCAGACCGCCGGGGCGGACGCGCTCAAGGCGCTGGACTGGACCCAGCTGCGGCAGGCCCTGGACGCGCACCCGCGGATCGGGCAGCGCGCGGCGGGCGGCGGTCAGGAGGCCCGCTGGTCGCGGGGCGAGCAGGCCGCGGCCAAGACCGTGGACGCCGACGTGCAGCGGCAGCTGGTGGAGGGCAACCAGCGCTACGAGGCCAGGTTCGGGCACGTGTTCCTGATCTGCGCGACCGGCAAGACCGCTGGCGAGATCCTCTCCGCGCTGCGGCACCGGCTGGGCAACGAGCCCTTCGCCGAACGTGAGGTGGTCAAGGCCGAGCTGGCCGGGATCGTCCGACTGCGACTGACCAAGATGGTGGGCTGATGGCGATCTCCACGCACGTGCTGGACGCGGCCTTGGGCCGCCCGGCGGCCGGGGTGCGGGTGCACCTGGAACACCTGGACAACGCGGTGTGGACACAGGTCGCCGAGGGGGTCACCGACGCCGACGGCAGGCTGCGGGACCTGCCCATCGCCGAGGGCGCGCACCGGCTGTTCTTCCACACCGGGCCGTATCTGGCCGCCACCGGCAGGCCGGTGTTCTACCCGGAGGTGGTGATCAGCTTCCTGGTCGCCGACCCGGCCGAGCACCACCACGTGCCGCTGCTGCTGAGCCCGTTCGCGTACTCGACCTACCGGGGGAGCTGACCGTGGGCATCGTGTTGGGCGACAACCAGTACGGCAAGGCCGAGGTCCGGCTGGTGCGGATCGACCGGGGCGCGGCCGGGCACCACATCACGGATCTGAATGCCAGCATCGCCCTGTCGGGGGATCTGGCCGAGACCCACCTGACCGGTGACAACGCCAAGGTGCTGCCCACCGACAGCCAGAAGAACACCGTCTACGCCTTCGCCCGCGACGGGGTCGGAGAGATCGAGGACTTCGCGCTGCGGCTGGCCAGGCACTTCGTCGACACCCAGCCCGCGATCCACCGGGCCAGGGTGGCCATCGAGCAGTACGGCTGGGCCCGGACGCTGGTGGACGGCCAGCCCGCCTCGCACTCCTTCCACCGCACCGGCGACGGCACCCGGACCACCACGGTCACCTACGACGGGGACACCGCGTGGGTGGTCTCCGGGGTCACCGAGCTGACCGTGCTCAACTCCACCGGCTCGGAGTTCTGGGGCTACGCCAAGGACGAGTACACCACCCTGCCCGAGGCCACCGACCGCATCCTGGCCACCGCGGTGGACGCCCGCTGGCGGCACCGGGACGCCGGCGAGCGGGACTGGGCCGAGTCGCACCGGCAGGCCAAGGCCGCGCTACTGGCCGCGTTCGCGGACACGCACAGCTTCTCCCTGCAGCAGACCCTGCACGCGATGGGCTCCAGGGTCCTCACCGGCCAGCCGGACGTCGTGGAGGTCCGGCTGGCTCTCCCGAACAAGCACCACTTCCTGGTCGACCTGTCGCCCTTCGGGCTGGACAACCCCGGTGAGGTGTTCTTCGCCGCGGACCGGCCGTACGGGCTGATCGAGGGTTCGGCGCTGCGCGAGGACGCGCCCCCGCCGGGTGAGGCATGGTGAGCCATGCCATTCCGCACCAAGCGCGCCACCGGGAGCCCAGCGCATCCGGTCGATGAGGTCCTGCCCGCCGGGCGGCTGCTCGCCTTCGGGCTGCAACACGTGCTGGCCATGTACGCGGGCGCGGTCGCCGTGCCGCTGATCGTGGGCGGGGCGATGAAGCTGCCCGCCGCCGACATCGCGTACCTGATCAACGCCGACCTGCTGGTCTGCGGCATCGCCACCCTGATCCAGTGCGTCGGGGTGTGGCGCTTCGGCGTGCGGCTGCCGCTGATGCAGGGCTGCACCTTCGCCGCGGTCAGCCCGATGGTGCTGATCGGCACCCAGGGCGGCGGGCTGCCCGCGATCTACGGCGCGGTGATCGTGGCCGGGCTGGCCATGACGCTGGCCGCGCCCTGGTTCAGCCGTCTGCTGCGGTTCTTCCCGCCGGTGGTGACCGGCACGGTGATCCTGGTGATCGGGCTGTCCCTGCTGCCGGTGGCGGTCAACTGGGCCGCGGGTGGGGTCGGCGCGCCGGACTTCGCCGCGCCGGGCAACCTGGCGCTGGCCCTCGGCGTGCTGCTGGTCATCCTGGCCGCACAACGGTTCCTGCCCGGCCTGTGGTCCCGGATCGCGGTGCTGCTGGGCATCGTGGCCGGCACCCTGGTGGCGATCCCGTTGGGGCGGGCGAACTTCGCCGCCGTCGCCGAGGCCCCGTTACTGGGCATCAGCACCCCGTTCCACTTCGGGCTGCCCACCTTCGAGCTGTCCGCGATCACCGCGATGCTGATCGTGATGGCGGTGACCATGATCGAGACCAGCGGCAGCATCGTGGCCATCGGCGAACTGGTGGACAAGCCGGTGGACCAGCGCACACTGGCCGACGGGCTGCGTGCCGACGGCGCGTCCACCGTGCTCGGTGGCGTGCTGAACACCTTCCCCTACACCGCTTTCGGCCAGAACATCGGCCTGGTCGCGCTCACCGGGGTGCGCAGCAGGTGGGTGGTGGCCACCGCGGGCGGCATCCTGGTGCTGCTCGGCCTGGTGCCCGCGCTGGGCGCGGTGGTCGCCGCGATCCCGCTGCCGGTGCTGGGCGGGGCGGGCGTGGCCATGTTCGGCACGGTGGCCGCGGGCGGGGTGCGCACGCTGTCCCGGGTCTCGTTCTCGGGCAACCACAACCTCACCGTGGTCGCGGTGTCCCTGGGCATCGGGCTGATCCCGGTCGGCGTGCCGGGGATCTACGAGGCGTTCCCGGTGTGGTTCAAGACCGTCATGCAGTCCGGCATCAGCGCCGGGTGCCTGGCGGCGGTCCTGCTCAACCTGTTGTTCAACCACGGCGTCCGGCGGGAACCGGCGCGGGAGGAGGCGGTGGATGGAGTTCCTCCGACCGGCTAGCTGGCCGGAAGCCCTGTCGCTGAAGGCGGAGCACCCGGACGCGGTGCCGATCGCCGGTGGCACCGACCTGATGGTCGAGCTGAACTTCGACAAGCGGCGGCCACCGGCGATCCTGGACCTGGGCCGGATCACCGAGCTGACCGAGTGGTCCGAAGTGGACGGTGTGGTGTGGCTGGGCGCGGCCGTGCCGTACCAGCGGATCATCACCGAACTGCGGGACCGGCTGCCCGGACTGGCGATGGCCGCGCGCACGGTGGGCTCGCCGCAGATCCGCAACCGGGGCACCGTAGGCGGCAACCTCGGCTCGGCCTCCCCCGCCGGGGACGCGCACCCGCCGCTGCTGGCCGCGGACGCGGTGGTCGAGGTGGCCTCGGTGCGCGGCGCCCGGACCATCCCGGTCAGCGAGTTCTTCCTCGGCGTCAAGCGCGCCGCGCTGGCCGAGGACGAGCTGATCCGCGCGGTGCGGCAGCCGGTGGCCGATGGGCCGCAACAGTTCTCGAAGGTGGGCACGCGCAACGCGATGGTGATCGCGGTGTGCTCCTTCGCACTGGCCCTGCACCCGGCCCGCGGCACGGTCGGCACCGGCATCGGCTCGGCCGCGCCCACCCCGCGCCGCGCGCCTGAGGCCGAGGCGCTGCTGGCCGGTGAGCTGGACTGGCACCAGCCACAACCCTTGTCAGAAGGCCTGTTGATCCGTTTTGGCGAGCTGGTCGCCGCCGCGGCCGCGCCCATCGACGACGTGCGCGGCAGCGCGGCCTACCGGCGGCACGCGCTGGCCGTGCTGGCCCGCCGCACCCTCGCCTGGACCTGGCAGGACTACCGCTCCGGAAGGTGGTCGCGATGCGCGTGAACCTCACCGTCAACGGCGAGCCGAGGCAGGCCGACGACGTCTGGCCCGGCGAGAGCCTGCTCTACGTGCTGCGCGAGCGGCTCGGCCTGCCCGGGTCCAAGAACGCCTGTGAGCAAGGCGAATGCGGGTCCTGCACGGTGTACCTGGACGACACCCCGGTGTGCGCCTGCCTGGTCGCCGCCGGCCAGGCCGAGGGCCGCGCGGTGCGCACCGTGGAGGGTCTGGCCACCGAGGAGGAGCTGGACCCGGTGCAGCAGGCCTTCGTGGAGGCGGGGGCCGTGCAGTGCGGCTTCTGCACCCCCGGTCTGATCGTGGCCACGCACGACCTGGTGCGCCGCAACGCCAAGCCGACCGACCCGGAGATCCGCGAGGCACTGGCCGGGAACCTGTGCCGCTGCACCGGCTACGAGAAGATCATGGACGCGGTGCGGCTGGCCGCGGCCCGGCGGGAGGAAGCCCGATGAGCCGTATCGTGATCGACAACGCCGCTGTGTCCACTGTGGACAGCAGCGGCACCGAGTACGCGAACGGGCACGTGGTGGTGGAGAACGGCATCATCACCGCGGTCGGCGCGGGCCCGGCCCCGCTGGCCGAGCACACCTCCGAGTACATCGACGCGCATGGCTGCCTGGTCACCCCCGGCCTGGTCAACACCCACCACCACCTGTACCAGTGGGCCACCCGCGGCCTGGCGCAGCAGGAGAACCTGTTCGGCTGGCTGGTCGAGCTGTACCCGATCTGGGCCAGGCTGGACGCCTCGGTCACGCACGCCGCGGCCAGCGCCGGCCTGGCCTGGCTGGCCCGCACCGGCTGCACCACCGCCGCTGACCACCACTACGTGTACCCGCGCACCGGCGGCGACCAGCTGGACGCGGTGATCTCCTCGGCCAGGCGGATCGGGGTGCGGCTGCACGCGGTGCGTGGCTCGATGGACCGCGGCGAGTCCCAGGGCGGGCTGCCGCCGGATCACATCGTGGAGGACACCGACGCCGCGCTGGCCGCCACCGAGGCCGCCATCGACACCCACCACGACACCTCCTTCGACGCCCAGATCCGGATCGCGGTCGGCCCCTGTTCGCCGTTCTCGGTGAGCGAGCGGCTGATGCGCGAGGCCGCGGAACTGGCCCGGCACAAGGGTGTCCGGCTGCACACCCACCTGGCCGAGACGGTGGAAGAAGAGCAGAAGTGCCTGGCCGAGCTGGGCTGCACGCCGCTGGAGTACGCCGAATCGCTCGGCTGGCTCGGCGAGGACGTGTGGTTCGCGCACGGCATCCACTTCTCCGACTCCGAAATCGCGCGGCTCGGCGCGTCCGGCACCGGGGTGGCGCACTGCCCCAGCTCCAACGCCAGGGTCGGCGCGGGCACCTGCCGGGTCATCGACCTGCTCGGCGCGGGCGCGCCGGTCGGGCTCGGCGCGGACGGCGCGGCCTCCAACGAGGGCGGCGGCCTCGGCGACGAGCTGCGCCAGGCGCTGTACCAGGCCCGGCAGCGCGGCGGCCCGGCAGCGCTGACCGCGCGGCAGTCGCTGTGGCTGGGCACCATGGGCGGGGCGCGCTGCCTCGGCCGGGCGCACGAGATCGGCTCCATCGAGGTGGGCAAGCTGGCCGACCTGGCGGTGTGGCGGATCGACGGACTCGGCCACGCCGGGATCGCCGATCCCGTTGCCGCGCTGGTGTTCGCCTCGCTGCCGCCGCTGGCCCGGCTGCTGGTCGGCGGCCGCAGTGTGGTCGTCGACGGCGAGCTGCGCACCGCGGAGGAGGCCGAGCTGGCCGGTGACCTGCGCTCGGCCAGCCGCCAGCTGCGCGCGCACCTGGAGGTGGCCCGATGACCAGGAGCGAGGTCTCCGTCACCGGCGGCATCGGCCAGTCGCCGCCGCGGCCGGACGGGAACCTGAAGGTCAAGGGCGAGTTCGCCTACTCCTCCGACCTGTGGGCCGCCGACATGCTGTGGGGCGCCACCCTGCGCAGCCCGCACGCGCACGCCCGGATCACCAGCGTGGACATCGCCGCCGCCCTCGCGGTGCCCGGCGTGCACGCGGTGCTCACCCACACCGATGTCCCCGGCCGCAACGCTTTTGGACTGGAGCACGTGGACCAGCCGGTGCTCGCGGTGGACCGGGTGCGCTACCAGGGTGAGGCGATCGCGATCGTGGCCGCCGACCACCCGGAGACCGCGCGCCGGGCGATGGACCGGATCGCGGTCGGCTACGAGGTCCTGGAACCGGTGGTCGACGCCGAGCTGGCCGCGCACGAACCCCAGCGGAATCCCTTGCACGAGAGCGGAAACCTGGTCCGGCACGTGCCGATCCGGCGCGGCGACCCCGATGCCGAAGCCGAGGTCGTGGTCTCCGGGGTCTACCAGGTGGGCATGCAGGACCAGGCATTCCTCGGCCCGGAGTCCGGGCTCGCGGTGCCGGCCGAGGACGGCGGGGTCGAGCTGTACGTGGCCACCCAGTGGCTGCACGTGGACCAGGGCCAGGTAGCCCAAGCCCTTGGCCTGCCAACGGATCGGGTGCGCATCACGCTGGCCGGGGTGGGCGGCGCGTTCGGCGCCCGCGAGGACCTGTCCATGCAGGTGCACGCCTGTCTGCTCGCGCTGCACACCGGCCGTCCGGTGAAGATGGTCTACAACCGCGAGGAGAGCTTCTTCGGCCACGTGCACCGGCACCCGGCCCGGATGCACTACGAGCACGGCGCGACCAGGGACGGGAAGCTGGTTTACGTCAAGGCCAGGCTCTACCTCGACGGCGGCGCCTACGCCTCCACCACCGCCGCGGTGGTGGCCAACGCGACCACGCTGGGCGTCGGCCCGTACGAGGTGCCCAACGTGGTGCTGGACGGCTACGGCGTCTACACCAACAACCCGCCCTGCGGCGCGATGCGCGGCTTCGGCGCGGTGCAGGCCTGCTTCGGCTACGAGTCCCAGATGGACAAGCTGGCCGCCGCGCTGGAGCTGGACCCGGTGGAGCTGCGCATCCGCAACGCGGTGGCCGAGGGCAGCGTGATGCCCACCGGCCAGGTCATCGACTCCGCCGCCCCGGTCGCCGAGCTGCTCCGCCTGGTCAAGGAGAAGCCACTGCCCACAGTGGACGGTGCGCGGGACATCCTGGACCTGCCCGGCGGCGCGGCCAACACCACGCACGGCGAGGGCGTGCGGCGCGGGGTCGGCTACGGCGTCGGGGTCAAGAACGTCTGCTTCTCCGAGGGTTTCGACGACTACTCCACCGCCAGGGTCCGGCTGTCGGTGCTCGGCGGCGAACCGGTCGCGCTGGTGCACACCGCCGCCGCCGAGGTCGGCCAGGGCCTGGTCACCCTGCTCGGCCAGATCGCCCGCACCGAGCTCGGCGTCCAGCAGGTCACCATCGCGCCCGCGGACACCTCCATCGGCAGCGCGGGCTCCACCTCGGCCTCCCGGCAGAGCTACGTCACCGGCGGCGCGGCCAAGGCCGCCTGCGAGGCGGTCCGGGCGAAACTGCTGGCACTGAGCGGAGACCGGTGGCCGCTGACACCCGAGGAGATCGCCGAGGTGCTCGGCCAGGCGGTGATCGAGGAGACCGTGGAGTGGCGGCACCGGCCCACCGAAACGCTGGATCCGTTAAGCGGTCAGGGCAACGCGCATGTGCAGTACGCCTTCGCCGCGCACCGCGCCGTGGTCGACGTGGACGTGGAGCTGGGCCTGGTCAAGGTGGTCGAGCTGGCCTGCGCCCAGGACGTGGGCAAGGCGCTCAACCCGGACGCGGTGCTCGGCCAGATCCAGGGCGGCTCCGCCCAGGGCCTCGGCCTGGCCGTGATGGAGGAGATCCAGACCCAGGACGGCCTGATCCGCAACCCCTCCTTCACCGACTACCTCATCCCGACCATCCTGGACATGCCACCGATGGTGATCGACGTCCTGGAACTGGCCGACCCGCACGCCCCCTACGGCCTGCGCGGCGTCGGCGAGCCACCGACCATCTCGGTCACCCCGGCCATCGCCGCCGCCATCCGCGCCGCCAGCGGCCTGCCCCTGGACCGCGTCCCCGTCCGCCCAGAACACCTCACCGGAACCTAGGGAGCCCTGTGTACGACCTAGTGCTGCGCTCCCGGCGAACCTGCCTGCCCGACGGCGAGCGACCGGCCGCGACCGCTGTCCACAATGGACGAATCGTCGCGGTCGCGGCGGTCGATGCCGAACTGCCTGCCGAAGTCGACATCGACCTCGGCGAGCTGGCCCTGTTACCCGGCCTGGTGGACACGCACGTGCACGTCAACGAGCCCGGCCGGACCGAGTGGGAGGGCTTCGCCACCGCGACCGCCGCCGCCGCGGCCGGTGGCGTCACCACCATCATCGACATGCCGCTGAACTCGCTGCCGCCCACCGTGGACGTGGCCGCGCTGAACCTCAAACGCCAAGCGGCGCGAGGCCGCTGCTTCGTCGACGTCGGCTTCTGGGGCGGCGCGATCCCTGGCAAGCTGCACGAGCTGCCCGCGCTGCACGCAGAGGGCGTGTTCGGCTTCAAGTGCTTCACCGTCGACTCCGGCGTGCCCGAGTTCCCGCCGCTGTCCTGGCCGGAGATCGACCAGGCCCTGCACCAGCTGGTCGAGCTGGACGCGCTGCTGGTGGTGCACGCCGAGGACAGCGAGGAGCTGGCCGCCGCACCGGCGGCCGAAGGCAAGGGCTACCAGGGTTTCCTGGCCTCCCGGCCGACCAGCGCGGAGAACACCGCCATCGCCAGGCTGGCCGCCATCGCCGCCGGCATCGGCGCCAGGGCGCACGTGCTGCACCTGTCCTCGGCCGAGGCACTGTCCATTGTGGCCGAAGCCAAGGCGGCAGGGGTCCGGCTGAGCGCGGAGACCTGCCCGCACTACCTCACCCTGACCGCCGAGTCCGTGCCCGACGGCGCCACCGAGTTCAAGTGCTGCCCGCCGATCCGGGACGCGGCCAACCAGGACCAGCTGTGGACCGGCCTGGCCGACGGGGTGATCGACTGCGTCGTCTCCGACCACTCCCCCTGCACCCCCGACCTGAAGAGCCGGGGCGACGGCGACTTCGGCCAGGCCTGGGGCGGGGTGTCCTCGCTCCAGCTCGGCCTGCCGGTGCTGTGGACCGCGGCCCGCGCCCGCGGCCGCCCGCTGGCCGAGGTGGTGCGCTGGCTGGCCGAACGCCCCGCCGACCTGGTCGGCCTGTCCCACAAGGGCCGCATCGCGGTGGGCGGCGACGCCGACCTCGTCGCCTTCGCCGCCGACGAGCGGTTCACCGTGACACCAGGGGAACTGCGCCACCGGCACCCGATCACCCCGTACGCCGGACGGGAGCTGACCGGCGTGGTGCACCGGACCTGGTTGCGCGGCAAGGAGATCGGCGCACAACCCCACGGCGAGCTGCTGCGGCGCGACGGAGGCTGACATGGACACCGCCCTGCCCGACCTGGCCGCCCGCAACCTGGGCGGCTCGGTGCTGGCCGCCAACGACGAGTTCTTCGCCGAGAAGGAGAACCTGATCAAGCCGGAGCCGCCGGTGTTCCGGCCGCACACCTTCACCCCCAAGGGCCAGGAGTACGACGGCTGGGAGACCAGGCGGCGGCGCGGCGTGCCCGGCGAGGACTGGGTGGTCATCCGGCTCGGCGTGCCCGGCATCCCGCGCTCGGTCACCGTGGACACCAGCTTCTTCAAGGGCAACTTCCCGGAACAGGCCACCGTGCACGGCGCGGCCCTGGACGGCTACCCCGGCCCCGCTGAGCTGGCCGCCGCCGAGTGGGTCGAGCTGGTGCCGCGCAGTCCGCTGCTGGGTCACACCCACAACACCTTCGCGGTGGCCACCCCGCTGCGCATCACGCACATCCGGCTGACCATCCACCCCGACGGCGGCGTGGCCCGGCTGCGTGTGCACGGCGAGCCCCTGCCCGATCCGCGCGAGCTCATCGGCGTGCCGCTGGACCTGGCCGCTCTGGCCAACGGCGGCCGCACGGTCGAGGCCAGCGACGGCTTCTTCTCCCCACCGGACAACATGCTGCAACCCGGCGAGTCCCGGTTCATGAGCGACGGCTGGGAAACCGCCCGCCGCCGCGGCCCCGGCCACGACTGGGCGGTGATCCGGCTGACCGCCGAGGCACTGCCCAGGGTGATCGACCTGAGCACCCTGCACTACAAGGGCAACAGCCCCGGCAGCGCCGCGATCTGGGGCCGCGTCCCCGGCGGGGAGTGGACCCCGCTGCTGCCGGAGACCCCGCTGCTGCCCGACACCGGCCACCGCTTCCGCCTCGCCGAACCCCGCCCGGTCACCGAGGTCCGCCTGGACATCCACCCCGACGGCGGCGTGGGCAGGCTGCGCGTCTGGGGCCCGCTGACCACCCCGGGCCGGCACGAGCTGGCCCTGCGCTGGTTCAACGCGCTCACCCCCGGCGCGGCCGAGGCCCTGCTCGCCGCACACGGCCTGCCGGAGAACGATTGCCGAACGCTGACCGCGGCCCGCCCGTCCACCGAACTGCCCGCTGAGCTGCGCGAACTCGGCGTGGACACCTTCATCACGCCGTCCTGACAAATATTCCAGCCAGGCAAGCAACCCGTCACGGAGTCATCACACGCCGTTGACCGGCATCCCGACCCCGACGATGCTTCCGCGCATGACACCGGGCGACTTGCACTGGGAGTGGCTACCCGGCGCCCTGATCCTCCTGGTCAGCGTGGTGCTGGCGATCCTGCTGCTGCGCACGCTGCACTGGCGCACCCAGGGCGTGAACGCCAGCGCCACCGTGCTGAGCAGCCGCACCCAGCTGTACGAGGACCGCAACCCCGGCGTCGGCCCCGAATGGGTGACCAGGGTCGAGCACTACGCCACGGTCGCCTACCGGGACGGGCGCGGCGTCGAGCACGTCACCGAGATCCGCGGCGACCACAGCGTCGGCGAGTCGGTTCAGTTGCTCTACCTGCCCGAGGCCCCCGACCGCGCCGTCTCGGCCCGCTCAGTCTCCCTGGGCGCGCTGCTGGTCGGCGCCACCGTCCTGCTGGCCTGGCTGGCCTTCATGCTCTACCTCGCCGAGCGCACCGCCTGACGGCCCCGGCGGTAGGGTCCGGCCATGGCCGCTCCGCCGCCCAGGGTCGCCGGGCTTGTGCTCGCCGCGGGCGCGGGCCGCCGCTACGGCGGACCCAAGGCCCTCGCCGAGCTCGACGGCACGCTGTTCGTCGACCGCGCCACCACCGTGCTCGCCGAAGCGGGCTGCCACCCGGTGCTCGCCGTGCTCGGCGCCGCCGCGGACGAGGTGCTGGCCAGAGCCCGCCTCACCGGCGTCACCCCGGTCCGCAACCCCGACTGGCCCACCGGCATGGGCTCCTCGCTGCGGGCCGGACTCGCCGCGCTGCCCGAGGACGCCGACGCCGTGGTGGTGCTCCCGGTCGACATGCCCGGCATCACCGCCGAGGCCGTCCGCCGCGTGCTCGCACACGCCTCGCCGACCGCGCTGGCCGCCGCCACCTTCCACGGCCGCCGCGGCCACCCGGTGCTGCTCGGCCGCGCGCACTGGGCCGGGGCCGCCGCCTCGGCCACCGGCGACGCCGGGGCCAGGGCCTACCTCGCCGCGCACCCACCGCTGCCCATACCATGTGACGACGTGGCCGAAGGGTCCGATGTGGACACTCGAAACCCGTTGGGCTGAACGGGTGTTGTCCCGCGCACTGTGTCCAACAGCACTCAGCGGCAGGGCCGGGTCACGCCCAAGATCAGCCTCTCAATGACTGGGAGTGCCGAACAGCCGGACTCCGTCGCAGCCAGGGAAAGCACCCGCCGTTCCCACATGGCAGGAATGGTATGACGATTGCCGAGGTCATCCGAATGACCTACCAGAGGGCCATTCGGGCTACCTGACCGGTTTGTCAGAACCTGCTAGCTTCACCCGCTGTTCTCCCCCTGGTTCGCTGCCGCCGTCCCGGCACGCCCCGACTCCCCCGGAAAGAAGAGGACCCGTGCCCGCGGCCCCGACCGACTCGGACCTGGTTCACGCCATCATCGGCGAGAAGCTGTCCCTGGCGGCTTTCGACCAGCTCTCCGGCATGCTCGCCGGACAGCCGTTCGTCAAGTTGGTGGTCGATCGGGAACAGGGCGTCATCCACTTCATCAACAACGCGCACCGGGAGTTCCACGTCCAGTACGTCGGCCTGGACATCCTGGGCATGGACTTCGACGAGCTGGCGGCCAACGTCAACTCCTTCAACGACAGCGTCTACCACGACCCGGACCGCCGCTTCTACCTCGGCATCCTGGCCCTGCACAAGCGATCCGGCCACGACGGCGGCGCCGAGCGCAAGTTCATCTCGCTGGAGACCGTCGAGGTGGACACCATGTCCGCGGAGATGATCCGCTTCTTCTACGGCTTCGTCCGGGAATGGGTCGACCCCTCGGTGCCGCTGGTGTTCAAGCCCGCCACGCACCTCCAGGAACGGTTCTTGGACGGCATTCCGCCTGCCGAGCTGCCCAGGGTGACCGCGCACGAGCTGTTCGCCTCCACCCGTTTTGTGCCGCTGAACCCGGGTTCGGCCACCGGCCGCCTGCGCGCCTTCGCCACGGGCAAGGACTACGCCGCCGCGGCGAACACCCTGGAGTGGTTCGACATCATCGTGATGGACCGGGTGCCCGACGACATCCCCCGGCTGGCCGGGATCATCAACGCCCAGCACACCACTCCGTTGTCGCACACCAACGTGCTCGCCTCCGGCTGGAAGATCCCCAACGCCATCCAGCTCGGCGTGCTGGAGCGCATCGAGGCGGAAGGCCTTGACGGGCAATGGGTCGAGTACCAGGTGGAGTCCGGCGGCACCGAGATCTCGTTGTCCCGCACCGAGGCCCCTGCTGACCTGGCCGCGCCGCCCGCCTGGCGCGCGCAGCAGATCACCTTGGAGGAGCCGGAGACCGAGCGCACGCCGATCCTGGACATGCACAAGCTGCGCGCCACCGACCGGCACCGCTACGGCACCAAGGCGGCCAACCTCGGCGAGCTGCGGCACGTGCTGGACCACGGCTCGGACCGGCTGCTCGGCTTCTACCAGGTGCCGCGCCCGCCCCGGCCGAACCTGCTCAGCTACCTGGCCCGCAACCTGGACGTGCCGGCCGACGACAAGCTCGCCACCGCGGCCTGGCAGTTCCTGCGGGAGAACGTGCGCATCCCGCGCGGCATCGCCATCCCGTTCGCCGTGCAGCAGCGGTTCTTGGAGTCCTCCGCGCGCATCCAGCAGACCATCGGCAAGCTGAAGATGGCCCTGGAGCTGGACGCGCCCGAGGTCGAACCGCTGAGCCTGGCGCTGCAGAAGCTGATCCGCGGCGCCCGCATGCCGGAAGACATCCGGCAGGAGATCGACTCCGCGATCGTGGAACAGCTCGGCGGCGTGCGCACCTTCGTGGTCCGCAGCTCCTCCAACGCCGAGGACCTGGACGGCTTCTCCGCCGCGGGCATCTACGAGTCGGTCAACCACGTCAGCACCGCCGAGGCGATCTTGGACAGCATCAAGCTGGTCTGGGCCTCGCTGGTCTCCCCGCGCAGCGTCCGGCTGCGCCAGCAGGCAGGCATCTCGCTGGATGACTGCTACATGGGCGTGATCGTGCAGGAGCAGGTGGACGCCCCGGTCGGCGGCGTGCTGGTCACCACCAACCCCATGGCGCGCAACGACTTCCGCAACGTCTACGTCAACGTCTCGCCGCAGGTCACCGACGTGGTCTCGGGCACGGTGCTGCCGATGCAGTACCTGTACAGCACGGTCGAGGGCGGCGGCCGCACGCTGTCCCTTGGCGATGCCGGGCAAGACCTGCCCGAGCCCATCCAGGCCATGCTGCAGAAGCTCGCGCTGGCAGGCAGGTTGCTCCAGTCGCACTTCTCCCCGGACTACACCTTCGCCGCGCCGGTGGACATCGAGTGGGTCACCAGCGCCGAACGCGTGCACATCCTCCAACTGCGCCCCTACTCGGTCTGAGCGCGGGAAAACCCATGCCACTGCTGCTCTCCCGCGCGCCAAGGACACCGGTGTCCGACGCCGCCAAGCGGGTCATCCGGCTGTCCATCGGCTTCCAGTTCTTCTTCACGCTGCTGCTGTGGACGCCGATCTTCTACGAGTACCAGCGCCGCTTCGGCCTGTCCGCGGCCGAGATCCTGGGCATCCAGAGCATCTACTACGTGGCGTTCTGCCTGCTCGCCGTGCCCACCGGGATGATCTCCGACCGCCTCGGCTACCGGAACTCGATGCTGGCCGGCTCGGCGATCCTGGTGGCCAGCAACCTGTTGGTGGTCGCCGCGCCGTCCTACTGGGGCTTCCTGGCGCACTTCCTGCTGATCGCGGTGGCCCGCTCGCTGACCATCGTGGCCACCAGCGCCTACCTGTACACCTTCCTGCAGCGCACCGGCGACAGCGCCGCGTACAAACAGTCCGAGGGCAGCGCCCGGTTCTACAGCCTGATCGGCCGGATCGCCGCCTGGCCCGCGGTCGGCCTGCTGATGGCCTGGCACCTGCCCTCGCCGTACTGGATCACCGCGATCAGCGCCGCGGTCGCCGTGCTGATCGCCTACCGGCTGCCCGCCCTGCCACCGTCCACTGTGGACGCGGAGCCGGTCGCGCACTCGCCACTGGCCACCATGCGCAAGGCGCTGTCCGTGCTGCGCGAGGCCCCGGTGCTCCAGCTGCTGATCGTGCAGGGCGTGGCCATCTTCACCCTGGTCCGCATCTGCCAGGTCAACCTGTTCCAGCCCATCCTGCTGGACAAACAGCTCCCGGTGATCTCCCATGGCGCCGTGCTCGCCGCGATGACCGCCTTCGAGGCCCTGGGCTCCCTGCGCCCCGGCGTGCTGCGCCGCTTCCTCAGCGACACCAAGGCCGTCTTCCTGATCACCATCGTGATGGCCCTGACCCTGGCCGCCACCGTCTTCGCCGGCATCCCCGGCACCATCGCCCTGCTCTGCGTCTTCGCACTGGCCGGCGGGTTCGCCTTCCCGATCCAGCGCCAGCTCATCAACGACGCCATTCCGGAAACCCCCTACCGCGCCACCCTGCTGTCCATCGAGTCCATCATCGACCGCGCCGTCTGCGCCGTGGTCGCCCTGGTACTGGGCAGCTTCCTCAACCGGGGCGCGCTGGGCGAGTTCCTCCTGTACTCCGCGGCGGGATCGCTGGCACTCATGGCCGTCTTGGCCGTGCTGGTGCCGGTGACCCGTCGCCGCCTGAACGCGGGAACGGGCAGCATCGGCTGACCGGGCTCGCGACAGGGGAAGCCGCGTTCGCCGCGCAGGGGCGACGAACGCGGCTTCCCTGTACTTCGAGCTACTTCGGGCAGTGGCCGAGCATGTCGGTCAGCGCACCGCGCTCGGCCTCGGTCACGCCGAGGGCGTAGACCGCTTTGACCCGGATCCAGTGCACCGCGTAGGTGCACCAGACTCCTTGGGCCGGGGGCTTCCACTGGGAGGGGTCCTGGTCGCCCTTGGAGCGGTTGCTGGTGGCGGAGACCGCGATCAGCTGGGGGTTGCGGGTGTCGTTGGCGAACTCCGAACGGCGCTCGTCGCTCCAGTCCGCCGCGCCGGTGCGCCAGGCGTTGGCCAGCGGCACGGTGTGGTCGATGTCCAGCTGTTCCGGGCCAGTCATCACCTTGTCGTCGTAGACGCTGCGCCAGCGGCCGGAGATGACCTTGCACGCCTTGTCCGTCTTGACGTCCTCGCCCTCGCGGCGGAGCACGAACTCCCTGGTGTCACAGGACTCGCCCTGGGTGGTCCAGTGCTTGAAGCGCTCCCGCGAGTAGCCCTTCATCGGCGCCCAGGCGATCACCTTGAGTGTGCCGAGCTCGGTGCGCGCCCGGGCCGCGTCCGCGGCGGCGGGCTGCGCGCCGCCCGGCTGCGGGGCGGAGGTCGCCGGTGGTGGCGCCCCGGTCGGAGATTTGGCCGTACAACCTGCTGTGAATGCCAGTCCCGCCGCCATCGCGACCAGGAACCAACGCCGCATTCCGCACCCCATCCGAACGTGACCTAGCGCACTTTCGAGACTCAAGTACCGACATTCGGGGTCGACAACTAGCCCAAAGGCACTAAAGTCAACCCGTAAAAGCAACAATGCGACAACGTTTGTTGACGCAACCACAGGGTGATTGAGGAAACGACGGTCCGGTGAACGCAGCGCCACCCCGCCCCAGCGGTCCTGACGAAGGTACCGCTCTGCTCGAGCCGAGCCCGGCACGTGACCGCGTGCGTGTCGAACTCCAGTGGCGTCCGGCCCGGCGGGTCCGCCGCACCGCGACCGTGCCCTTCACCCACCCGCCTCGCCCGGCCATCCGGCCCCGGCGGGCACACGTTCCCCGCCCCGCGCCGGTCACCCGGTCCTGGCACCCGCGGCGGCACGCGCTCGCGCTGGTCATGGTGCTGGTGGCCGCGCTCGCCGTGCTCGCGGCCAGCGCCGAGGCCTTCGACATGGCGATCGTGCTCGCGGTCGGCTTCAGCATGCAGCTGCTCTGCCTGTGGACCTGCGCCAAGGACCGCGCCCGCTAGGTCGTGTCCGCACAGCCCCGCCCGCGGGAGTCGTGATCGGTTCGGCCGCTGACGGTGCGGCCGGGACGCCCTCATACCGGGCCGTATCCGGGCGTTCCGGCCGCGCCGCCAGCGGCCGAACCGGCGCGGCTAGCGCGGGCGGGGCTGTGCGGACACGACCTAGGCAGGCAGCCGGGTGGCCACGTGCGCGGCGCGCAGGGTGCGGGCCAGCTCGATCCGCCAGGGCAGGGCCGCGAAGGAGTCCGGTCCGAGCCGGTGCAGCGTGCTGGGCACCCCTGCCTTGGTGAGCCGCCGGGCGTAGCGTTCCGCGGCGGCGCGACCGCCGTCCGCCTCACCCACCGCGATCAGCGCGGGCGGCAGACCGGCCAGGTCCGCGCCGGGCTCCGGGGTCAGCGTGGGCAGCTCCAGGACCTGCAGACTGATCGCAGGCCCACCACGTTCCTTGATCAGCAACGGCAGGGCCGCGGCCAGGTCGGCACCTTCGCGCGCGCCGCCGACGGCGAGCCGGGTGGCGTCCAGTTCGAGCAGGGCCGCGTTGTCCAGCAGCCACATCAGCGCCGAGTAGCAGTCCTCGAGGGCAACCGGGAACGGGTGCCCGAAGCCGAGGCGGTGCTCGACCGAGACGATCGCGCAGCCGGCCTCGGTGGCCAGGTCGGAGAGTTCGCCGTGGCTGTCATATCCGCTGGGCAGGTGCAGGTAACAGGGCAGCGGTCCCAGCCAGACCGGCCGGTGAACCACCACCTCGATCGCTCCGCCATCGACAGCGACCTGATACCGCATCGGTGCCCCCACCTCAAACAGAACAGTTCTGTTTGCTTCAACGACACCAGTGTGCCCGAAGTTCCTGCCAAACGGGCAGCACAACGGCGCGGCCAGACGGGTGAGTGTGGCGGCGGCTCACCCGGATACGCCAGTCAGCGCGACGCACCCGCGCCGCGCTGACCCCAAGACTGGTGACGCCGGTCAGGAACCGCCGACCGCCTGCTGGCGCAGCGGCATGACCGCGACGTTGTGCGGCCGGAAGGAGTAGACCTGGCCGCCGAAGCCGTCCGGTCCCGCCACCAGGAGCCCGGTGGCCAGCGCGGTGGCCACGGCCGCGGCGCGGTCGCTGACGTGCAGCTTGGCGAAGATCCGCTGGAGGTGGGTCTTGACCGTGGTCTCGGCGACGAACAGGCGCCTGCCGATCTCCGCGTTCGTGTGACCTTCGGCGACGAGTCGCAGCACGTCCAGTTCCCGCCCGGACAGCACGGAACGTATCTGGGCCCGGGGCAGCGGCGTGACTGTCAGCGGTGTCAACTGTGGCGACATCGACGTGACACCGCTGCGCGCCTGCCTGATCGCCGCGACGACCTCATCCCCCGTCGCGGACTTCAGCACGAAGCCCATTGCGCCGGCCTGGAGCGCCGCGCCGACCCGGGAACGCTGGTCGGAGAAGACCACGGCGACGATGGGCAGCCGGGTGCGCAGCACCGCCTTGACCACCTCGAGCCCGTCCACCTCACCGAGGTCCAGATCGACGAGGACGACGTCGGGACGACGGGCGGTCACCTCGTCCACGATGTGCTCCGCGTCCTGGAGCGCACCGGTGAACTCGATGTCGGAGTGCTGAGCGAAACAGGCGCGCAGCCCGTCCGCGACG
Organism: Crossiella sp. NPDC003009; assembly: GCF_053591555.1. NCBI lineage: Bacteria > Bacillati > Actinomycetota > Actinomycetes > Pseudonocardiales > Pseudonocardiaceae > Crossiella > Crossiella sp. NPDC003009. The sequence continues at coordinate 74,555 of NZ_JBSFUA010000018.1, forward strand.
ATCGGGTGCCGGTCGACGACCAGGACCTTGATTGCCTGCGCGCGTGGTTCTCCCTCACGCGGAGACTGCCCGAAGCTCCCCGGTCGCACCGCGCCTGGACGCTGGCTCAGCGACATGACACACCCCTGCTCAGACGGCCCCAGTCATGACTGGCAAATGCTGATCATCGAGTTGACAACTGATGACAACAGCATGGTACCGACCCCCTGACTGATGGTCAATTAACTAGTCAACAACCGGCGACGACCAGACCCGTTCAGATCACCCATAGATGTCACAACCGACATTCGTCGGAACCCCTGACCCCCCGCCGACCGCCACCCACAGTCACCAATCCCCCCGATCGAAGGATTGCCAACCAGTTGACACACCCTCCAACCCAGCCCTGTCACGTTGACGCAGCACGAACGGGACTCTTACCCTCGCCTCATAACCACCGTGGGTGAACACCACGGCCGCTACGACACTCACCAGAGGCACAGCATGCAGATCCGCGTCGACACCCGTTTGGGCTAGACATGACTGTGCGTGGAAAGTGCCGCACCGCCGCGCGCGCAAACGTCCGCACGGCGGCCGGAGCCGTGCCTGTCACGGTGGAGACGTCAGGAGCGCCCGTGGTGGTTGCGCAAAGTCCGCACGGACAGCGCAGCCACTTCCTTGAGCAAAGCGGGCCGCACCTCCTCCGGATCCGCGGTGTCCAGGTGCTGGAGCAACTCGTCAAGAGCGGAAAGTCGCCTCTCCTCCAGCCCCAGGTCGGTGCTCACCTTGACCACGGTCATCAGGGTGCGAATCCGGTCGGCCGAACCGAGCATCCCGGAGTCGAGTGCGGCCTGGGCGTGCTCCAGCGCGGCCTCGATGTCCCCGGACCTCAGGGACAGTTCGGCCCGCAGGGTGAAGATCTGCGCGTCCAGCTGTCCCTTGGCCGCGTGGCGAACCCCGGCGACCTCGTTCAGCAGGACCTCGGGCGAGCTCTCACTGGGCACACCGGGGTCCAGGAACAGCGAGACCACCGCCAGGCGCACCCGGCACCACAGCTCGGTGCCGACCTCCTCGGTGGTGGCCCGCAGCGCGACGGACAGCTGAGTACTCGCCTCGTCGTACTTCCCATCCCTGGTGAGCGCGACCGCGTACATCCAGTGGCTCACCACGGTCAGCTCGGGCGCGGTGTCGTCGTGTCCTTCATCCGGCCGGTTCAGCGCGTACTCGGCGGCCAGGTCGACAGCCTGCCTGCAGAAGTCCAGCGCCTCGGAGATCCGGCCGGCGGCGCCGAGCGCCGCGGCGTAGGTGGTCCGGGCCTTGACCCGCAGCGCCGCGACGTGCTCAGCCCGGAAGCCGCTGTCGTTGGCGACGGCGTCGGCCTCGCTCACCGCACGCTGCCCGAGGTCGAGTGCCTCCCGGTTGCGACCCAGCTCGCGCGCGGTGCCGGTCTGCATGGTCGAGGTCAGCGCCCTGGCCGCGGTCGGCAGTCCCCGGTACATGGGTTCGAGGTCGGACAACCGCTGGTGGACGTCCTGGGTACGCCCCAGCCTGCTCGCACAGGCCGCGGCCGCGTACTCGCACAGCCAGCGGGCCTGCGGGTCGCGGGCCTCGGCACGGAGATTGTCGAGCACCGCCAGCGCGGCCTCCGTCCGGCCGCTGAGCAGGTGTTCGATCACCCGCACCACGGCGGTGAGGAACCCGCCCCCGCTCACCTTGGCCCCGTTGCCAAGACCGGCGAAGGCGTCCGGCGGCACGCCGAGGCGCGCAGCGAGCTGCTCGACGACCTTAGCCGTGGGCATGCGCTGCCCAGACTCCAGGCGCGAGAGGTAGCTACTGGACAGACCCTCGCCAGCAAGATCACGTTGCGTGAGTCCTCGCGCGGTACGCAAGGCGCGCAACTGATCCCCGAACGTCGCGGCAAGCTCACGTTCGGTGCTGACACGTTCGGCAGAACTCATGACAGGCAGCAACCCAAGGAGGCAGGCATGTTCGTTGCCCTTCTGATGACACTTTACGCGGGAATTGTTCCACTCGCGGACAGCAGCGCTCAATCCACCGATATCTATTCGTCGCCTACGCAGGTCCAGAACCTGTCAGTCAACGCGGCACCGGGCACTCTGGACATCATCCACCCCAGCCCCGGCTCGGGCGCCGCGGCCACGAACGACATCGTCCACCCGAGCAAGCCGGGCGGTGGCGCGACCCAGGACTCCGACATCCTCCATCCCAGTCCCGGGCGGGACGGTGTGACTGACATCGTCCACCCCGGTAGATGAGGTTCTGCGTCGTCCCCTGCGCAACGAACTGCCACTTCATCGAGTAAACGGGTTGTCTCGGCGGCGGCGAGACAACCCGTTTCTCGTGTCCAGACCCACCCCACACCACCCTGCCGGGTCCTCAAGCCACCCCCCGCACCGGTCAAGTACCGCACCCTCCGTAACTAGATTCCTCGATAGTGTGCACCACTAAACCGCAGCTCGTGGCCCGTCTGGCGGTCACCGGTGACATGTTTGCCGGGTTAAGTTTCCGCGCCGTGACTACCCTCAGCGAGCGACCGATGGCCCCCATGGCCTGCCCAGTCGCCCACGGGGCGATGCCCCTGGAGACGGGGGTGCGGGCGGGTGGTGGCGAGGGTGTCGACGTTGACGAGGCGGAGGACTTCCTCCGGCTCTTCCACGCCGAGAATCCCCAGGCCGGACCGGTGGAGCCCCGACTCTCCGCGGTGCGGGCCGAGATCGCCCTTCGCGGCACCTACCTGCACACTCCCGACGAACTCGTCTTCGGCGCGCGGGTCGCCTGGCGCAACAGCGCCCGGTGCATCGGCCGCCTGTACTGGCGCAGCCTGGCCGTGCGCGACCTGCGGCAGGTCACCGGCGCCGCGGACATCGCCGCCGAGTGCGTCGAGCACCTGCGCCTTGCCACCAACGCCGGCCGCGTCCGGCCCGTGATGACCGTGTTCGCGCCGGACACCCCCGAGCAGCCCGGCCCGTGCATCTGGAACGAGCAGCTGGTCCGCTACGCGGGCTACCGGGACGCCTTCGGCAACGTGGTCGGCGATCCGCGCTACGCCGGGTTCACCGAGGCGGTGACCGAGCTGGGCTGGCGGCCGCCGACGCAGCGCAGCCCGTTCGACCTGCTGCCGCTGGCGGTGGAGACCGCGCACGAGGGGGTGCGGCTGTTCCCGGTGCCCAGGGACGTGGTCATGGAGGTGCCGCTGGAGCATCCCGACCTGCCCTGGTTCACCGACCTGAGCCTGCGCTGGCACGCCGTCCCGGCGATCAGCAACATGCGGCTGTCCATCGGCGGCGTCTCCTACCCTGCCGCCCCGTTCAACGGCTGGTACATGGGCACCGAGATCGGCGCGCGCAACCTCGCCGACGCCGACCGCTACGACATGCTGCCGGAGATCGGCGAGCGCCTCGGCCTGGACACCAGCTCGGAGGCCACGCTGTGGCGGGACCGGGCGCTGGTGGAGATCAACCGGGCGGTGCTGCACTCCTACGCCTCGGCCGGGGTCACCATCACCGACCACCACACCGAGTCCGAGCGCTTCCTCACCCACCTCAAGAAGGAGGAGAAGGCGGGGCGGACCTGCCCCGCGGACTGGAGCTGGATCGTCCCCCCGATGTCCGGCTCGCTGACCCCGGTTTTCCACCGCTACTACGAGACCGAGCACCTGCGCCCGGAGTTCGTGCTCGACCCGGACGCGGCGCAGCGGGGCCAGCACGGCGCGCCGCACCGCTTCCCTGCCGCGCCGGATGTGGCGGCCGCGGCCAGGCGTGGGTTGTTTGCCGCTTTCCGACGACGGTTGAGCGGCTGACCAGCTAGTCTGCCTCCGGGGTGTGGTCCGAAAGGACTACAGAGGGGGGCAACAATGGCTGGTCGCGGCGTGGAGTTCCGGCTGCTCGGACCGGTGGAGATCGTCCTATCCGGACGGTCCGCGCCGGTGGAGGCAGCGAAGCATCGAACCCTTTTGGCGTGCCTGGTGTTGCGGGCCGGGCAACGGGTCGAGGCCACGGAGCTGGTCGGTTACCTGTGGGATGACGAGGACCGTCCCGCACATCCGCGCGGAGCCCTGCAAACCTATGTGCGCAGGCTGCGACATCTGCTCGGCGCGGGGCTGATCAGCACCGTGGCCGGCGGCTACCGGCTGGCGGCCGAGCCGGAGGCCGCCGACGCGCACCGCTTCCGGCAGCTGCTGCACACCGCGCGGCAGACCGCGGACCCGGCCGAACGCGCCGCCGTCCTGCACTCCGCGCTGGCCCTGTGGCGCGGCCCGGCGCTGGCCGACGTCACCTCGGCCGGGCTGCGTCGCGACTACGGCGACCCGCTGGACACCGAGCGCCTGGACGCCCTGGCGCTGCGCTTCGACACCGAACTGGCCTTGGGCAGGCACGAGTCGCTGGTGCCGGACCTGTGGAAGGCGACCGCCGAGCACCCGCTGCGCGAGGAGTTCTGGCACCAGCTGATGCTCGCCCTGTACCGCACCCAGCGCCAGGCCGAGGCGTTGGAGACCTACCAGCGGGCCGCGGACGTGCTGCGCCAGGAACTCGGCGTCGAACCCAGCGCCCGCCTGCGCGACCTGCGCCAGTCGGTGCTGACCAACGACCCGGCCCTGGCCGCGCCCGCGCCGATGACAACCGCGGTCGCCGCCTGGCAGCCCGTCTGTCAACTTCCGCCGGACATCGGTGACTTCGTCGGCAGGGACCGCCTCGGCCACCGCATCGCCGAGGAGCTGCGCCGCGGCGGCCCGGTGCTGGTGTCCGGTCCGCCGGGGGTGGGCAAGACCGCGCTCGCGGTCCGGGTCGGCCACCGGCTGCGCGCGGACTTCCCCGACGGCCAGCTGCACGTGAACCTGCACGGCTACGCCACCGAGGCCGCCCTGCGCCCCACCGACGTGCTGGCCCGGTTCCTGCGCGGGCTGGGCGTGCCGCCCGCGCAGATCCCGCTGGAGCAGGAGCAGCAGGCGGAGCTGTTCCGCTCGGTGCTGCGCGGCCGGCGGGTGCTGGTGCTGCTGGACAACGCCTCCGCGGCGGAGCAGGTGCTGCCGCTGCTCCCGGCCGAACCGGGCTGCGCGGCCCTGGTCACCAGCCGCAACCAGCTCCCCGGCCTCGGCCTGACGATCACCCTGGATGTGCTGCGGCACGAGGACGCGCTGGCACTGCTCACCCGCACGCTCGGCTCGGAGGAGCCGGAAGCGCTGGACGAGCTCGCCGAACTGTGCGCGCACCTGCCGCTCGCACTGCGGATCGCGGCGGCGAACCTGGCCGAGACGACCGGAACCTGCCTGGCCAACCGGGTACGGCAGATCAGCGGCGGGAACCGGTTGGCCTCGCTGGCGATCGACGGGGATCCGGAGGCCGCCGTCCAGCAGGCGTTCGGCCGCTCCTACCAGACCCTGATGCCGGAGCACCAGCGACTGTTCCGGTTCCTGGGGCTGGTACCAGGACCGGACTTCACCGCGGCGTCCGCGGCGGCGCTGATCGGTGTGCCCGAGCGGCACGCGGCCGCGCTGCTGGAAGAGCTGGCCACGGCGAACCTGGTGCAGCGACAGGACGACGGCCGGTTCCAGCTGCACGACCTGATCCGGCTCTACGCCGAGCACCTTTGCCACGCCGAGGAGTCAGTCGAGGCCAGGGACGCGGCGTTCCAGCGCTGGTTCGACTTCTACCTCTACGGCGCGGACCGGGCCACCGAGCTGCTGTACCGGGAGGTGTCCAGGACCAGGCTGGACGATCCACCGCCTGGCACCGGCCCGAGCGGCTTCCCCGACCACCGCGCCGCGCGGCACTGGTTCGACCTGGAACGGCCGAACCTGGTGGCCGCGACGCTGCGCGCGGCGGAGGAGTCCAGGGACGACCGCGCGTGGCGACTGGCCGACACGCTGCGCGGCTACTTCCAGCACGCCAGGCTGCTCAACGACTGGCTGACCACGACCGAAGCCGGTCTGCGCAGCGCGATCCGGCTGGAGGACCCGATCGCACAGGCGTGCATGCACCACGGGCTCGGTGTGCTGCACTGGTTCCTCGGTCAGCAAGACACCTCGATGGAGCACCTGGAACTGGCGCGGGCCGACCTGGCGGACAGCCCCGAACAGGTACGGCTGGCCAACGTGATCGCGAACCAGGGCATCAACCACGTGGACCGGCGGGACCACCGGCAGGGGATCCGCTGCTACCGGCAGGCGCTGGAGATGTACGTGGCGCTCGGCGACGAGTACCGGCAGGTGCCGCTGCTGAGCAACTTCGGCATCGTCCTGCGCGAGCTCGGCCAGCTGGACACCGCGCGGAACTGCTACCTGCGCGCGCTGGAGATCGCGCGCAGGCGGGGCCTGGCCAACTCCGAGGCGGTGCTGCACAACAACCTCGGCTTCGTCCTGTGGGATCTGGGCGATCTCGAGGAGGCGCTCGCCAGGCTGCACGAGGCGTTGGCGGTCTTCGACCGGATGGGCGGCAGGTACGGGGAGCTGAACACGCTCATCGGCCTGGCCGCGGTGCACACGGAGCTGGGTGCGCTTGACCGGGCCGAGGACCTGGTGGCGGAGGCGGTGGCCCGAGCGGAGTCCTCGGCGGACCACAAGGAGCTCGCCCATGGGCACAACGTGTTCGGCGTCGTGACGCGGGAACGGCGGAGGTTCCACCAAGCGGTGGCCCACCACCACCAGTCGCTGGAACTGAGCCGGGACACCGGTTTCGCACACTTCGAGACCGACGCGCTGCTCGGGCTGGCCGACACACATCAGGCGATGGGCGAACCGCAGGTCGCGCTCGACCACGCGCTGGCCGCGCTCACCCTGGCCGCCGAGGTCGGTTACGGCGTCCGGCTCGGGCAAGCGCACACCTCGCTCGCCCGGATCCACCTCGATCTCGGCGACCTGCCGACCGCTCGCGCGCACGCCGCCAAAGCCCTTGCCAGCCACCGGAAAACCGGGCACCGCCCCGGCGAGGAGCGCACCATGGAGGTGCTGGCCCAGATCGCCGAGGCGGAGCGGAAGAGCTAGCGGAGGAAGATCAGCTCGCGGTTTCCAGCTGGGGTTCTGCCTTCGCGGCGGCCTCGGCCTTGGACTTGGCGCGCTTGCGGAGCACCACGATGGTGACCACCACGGCGAGGACGGCCAGCAGGACCCAGCTGGCGGTGCCCAGTACGCCCTCGACCCGCTTGGCCGCTTCGCCCAGGCCCGCGCCGATGCCGATGTGCAGCAGGGACCACAGGGTGGCGCCGATGATGCTGGCGGGGAGGAACTTGCGGTAGGCCAGGCCGGAGGTGCCGGCGGCGGCTGGGGTCAGGGTGCGGACGACGGGGAGGAAGCGGGCGAAGAAGACGGCCCAGGCGCCGCGGCGGCGGATGAGGTCTGTGGCCTTGTCCCAGTTCTCGGCGCCCATCTTGGCCACCAGCTTGGTGTTTCTGAGCTTGACGCCGAACTTGCGGCCCAGCAGGTAGCCGACCGAGTCGCCCGCGGCGGCGCAGATGGTCATGACCACCCACATGGTGAGGAAGAACGGGACCGTCTTGACCGTGGTCGCGGCGACCAGCAGGCCGGTGTCGCCGGGGACGATGAAGCCCAGGCCGATGGCGCACTCGCCGAAGGTCAGCAGGCCGGTCGCGATGAGCACGGCGGGCTTGGGCAGGCCGGCGATCGACTCCAGCGCCTCGGTGATGAACCCCATGACTTCGTGTCCCCCTCGGGTGTTGTGACTGCCCGGCAAGTCTTTCAGAAACGGACAGTTCGTCGTCCCGGACTTCCGGTTATCGGGTCCCTGACTTTCGTCTAGGGGTTGTGACCAGGGGTTCGGGGGTTGTCCCCGAGGGGTGTGAACTTGCCTGCCCGACTGGTTGACGGGTCTACAAGAAGATCACTAGGCATGTGACGATGGCCACAGCGGCGGAAAAGTGCCACGAGTTCGCCGCGGTGGTCATCAGCAGTCGGAGGTCGCGCATGACAGGGACTCGGTGCGCCGAGCCGTTATCCGCGCCCGCCCGGCCTTGGCGAACCCGCCGCTGATGTTCCCCGCGCGTGCGCGCTGACGCGCCCGCCGTCCCGTCTCCCCTTCACCGCCGGGCCGCCGTGCCCGGGGCTGACGCGCGTGCCCGCCACCCGCGGCGGCACGCGAGACCGCACATCCATCGGAGGTTCACCGCGCCATGATCAGCGCACCCCGTCCCCGGCACCGCAGCAGCGAGCACACCACCTCCAGCCGGCCACCTGTGCACTCCCCGCCCGGCGTGAGGAGTGGAAACCGACTGCTCAGCCTGCTCCGCCACGACCTGCCCGCGTCCCTGGTCGTGTTGCTCACCGCCGTTCCGCTCTCCCTCGGCATCGCCGCGGCCTCCGGCGCCCCGCTGATGGCAGGCCTGATCGCCGCCGTCGTCGGCGGTGTGGTCGCCGGGTCGCTCAGCGGGGCCCCGCTCCAGATCAGCGGGGCCGCCACCGGACTGACCGTCATCGTCGCCGGGCTGGTGCACCAGTACGGGTTCGCCGCCACCGCCGGGATCACCGTCGCGGCCGGGCTGCTGCAACTGCTGCTGGGCCTGTCCAGGATCGGCCGGGCCGCCCTGTCCCTCTCCCCCGCCGTGGTGCACGGCCTGCTCGCCGGGATCGGCGTGGTCATCGCGATCAGCCAGCTGCACGTGGTGCTCGGCGGGCAGCCGCAGACCTCGGTGCTGGCCAACCTGCGCGACCTGCCCGCCCAGCTCGCCGCGCACCACGACTCGGCCTTCCTCATCGGCCTGATCGCCATCGCCGTGCTGCTGCTGTGGCCGCGCCTGCCCAGGGTGCGCCTGGTGCCGGCGGCGCTGGTCGCGGTCGCGCTGGCCACCGCGGTGGCCTGGATCTTCCGCCTCGACCTGCCCAGGGTGGACCTGCCCGAGCAGCCGCTGGCCGCCTTCACCCTGCCCGTGCTGCCCGAGGGCACGCCCAGCGGGATCGCGCTCTCCGTGCTGCTGGTCGCCGCGGTGGCCAGCGTGGAGTCGCTGCTGTCCGCGGTCGCGGTGGACCGGCTGCACACCGGCCCGCGCGCTGACCTGGACCGCGAGCTGGTCGCCCAGGGGGTGGCCAACATGGCCTCCGGCGCGCTCGGCGGGCTGCCCATCGCCGGTGGCATCGTGCGCTCCTCCACCAACGTCGCCGCCGGGGCCCGCAGCCGCGCCTCGACCATCCTGCACGGGCTGTGGGTGGCCGCCTTCGTGCTGGTCCTGGCCGGTCTGCTGGAGCGCATCCCGCTGGCCGCGCTGGCCGCGGTGCTGGTGGTCTCCGGCGTGCAGCTGGTCCGGCTGAGCCACATGCGCGAGCTGTGGCGGCACCGCGAGTTCCCGGTGTACGCGGTCACCTTCGCCGGTGTCGTCTTCCTGGACCTGGTCCAGGGCGTCACGCTGGGCATCCTGCTGGCCCTCGCGCTGGCCCTCTACCGACTGACGCACGCCACGATCCGGGTGAACCCGCCTGCCGAGGGTGAGGACACCTGGTCGGTGAGCGTGCGCGGCTCGCTGGTCTTCCTCGGCGTGGCCCGGCTGACCAGCGAGCTGCACCGCGTGCCGGAGCGGGCGAAGGTGCTGCTCACCCTGCACGTGGACTACCTGGACCACGCCGCCTACGAGGCCATCCACGGCTGGTGCCGCACGCACGAGCGGCTCGGCGGCGCGGTGACCGTCAGCGAGGACCACGGCGACACCTGGTTCCACCGCGCCCAGCACAGCCGCGCCGAGCAGCGCCGCTCGCTGCCCGGACCGCTGCTGCGCTGGTTCGCGCCCTGGTCGGTGTGGCAGCGCCGGGACGGCGACTCGGCCACGGCGCTGATTCCCCGGCCGCGTGCCGCCTCCGGCGCGCTGGATGACTCGATGCTGCTGGGCGTGCACGAGTTCGAGCGCAGCTGCGCGCCGCTGGCCCGGCCGTTCTTCGCCGAGCTGGCCAACGGGCAGAGCCCCCGGCAACTGTTCGTGACCTGCGCGGACTCCAGGGTGGTGCCCAACCTGATCACCACCAGCGGACCGGGTGACCTGTTCACCCTGCGCAACATCGGCAACCTGGTGCCCCGGCACGACGAGGGACCGGCGGACGCCTCGGTGGGCGCCACGGTGGAGTACGCGGTGGACGTGCTGAAGGTGGCGGCCATCGTGGTCTGCGGGCACTCCGACTGCGGCGCGATGAAGGCCGGTCTCTCCGGCGCGGTGCGCACTGGTTCCCGGCTGGCGGAGTGGCTGCGGCACATCCAGCCCAGCCTGATCCGCTTCCACGCCGTCGAGGAGGAGGCCGGGCTGGCCGCGCACGACCGGCTCAGCGTGGCCAACGTGGCGCAGCAGCTGGACAACCTGATGACCTTCCCGGTGGTCAGGGAGGCGGTGCTGGCCGGGCGGCTGAACCTCATCGGCATGTTCTTCGACATCGCCGGCCCGCGCATGTACCTGGTGGACCAGCAGACCGGCAGGCTGACCCCGGTCACCTCCGGCGCGACCACCTGACCCCCGGCTGATCGCGGAGGGTGACGTGGTTCGCGAAATCCGCGCCCACGGCACCCTCCGCAGGTCAGCGCGGGGTTCACGCCCCGGACACGCAGGGTCACCACGCTCGGGTGGTTGTCTGGGGCCGGGCGCGTCTCTACGGTGGGTGTGGTTACGGCCGAATGGCCGTGTCGGCGCGCGGGCCCAGCCCGGTCGCCGGATTCCGCACTACAACGCCTTGCCGATGCGGCTCGACGCAGAGATTCACGCGAGTAGGGCAGGAGGAGGCGCCGTGACCGAGCACATCCAGCAGGCTCACCCCATCGACCTGCCGGGGGAAGAGGTGGCCGACACCACCGCCTCGCACCGGCCGGGCGGCATCGTGGTGATCACCGTGGTCGGCGAGCTGGACATGTCCTCCACCCCGGCCTTCCAGGAGCTCCTCGGCGCCGAGGTGGACGAGAGCTGCCGCAGGCTGGTGGTGGACCTCACCGGGGTCAGCTTCCTCGGCTCCAGCGGGCTGGCCGCGCTGGTGGAGGCCCGCCAGGTGGTGCAGCGGCAGGACGCCGAGCTGCGCCTGGTCTGCGCCACCCACGCGGTGACCCGCCCGCTGCACGCCACCGGCCTCGGCGAGGTCTTCGACATCCACCAGACCCTCGACGGCGCTCTCGCCTGATCAGCGACCGCGCCGCTGGGCCGGGACCACCTCGCCGGCAAGCACCCGCTCGTAGACCCGGTCGGTGTCGGCGACCACCCGGTCCCAGGAGTAGCGGGCGCTGACCCGGTCCCGCCCGGCCACCCCGCAGGACTCGATCATCGCCGGATCGGCCAGGAAACCGCGCAGCGCCTTGGCCAGCCCGCGCGGGTCGTCGGGGCGCACGTGCAGTCCGGTGACGCCGTGCACCACGGTGTCGGCCAGCTCGCCCTCGCCGGTGGCGATCACCGCGGTGCCGCAGGCCATCGCGGCCAGCGGCATCGTTCCGCAGGAACCCTTGCGGGGCAAGCACATCAGCGCGTCCGCCGAGCGCAGCAGCGGCGGCAGCGCGCGGGCGGTGACCATGCCGAGCAGGTGCACCCGGTCGGCCACGCCCCTGGCCTGCGCCAGCTGCTTGAGCCTGCGCAGCTCGTCACCGTCCACTGTGGACCTGCCGTTCGGGGTGGCCAGCACCAGCTCGGTGTCCGGCACCGCGGGCAGCACCTCGATGATCCGGTCGAAACCGTGGCCGGGCACCACCGCGCCCAGGCCCAGCAGCCGGTGCCTGGCCCCTCGGGTGGCCACCTCGCCCTCGGGGTGGAAGCGGTTCAGGTCGATGCCGCAGGGCACCACGCAGATCCGGCCGCGCGGCACGCCCATGCGCACCAGGCGGTCCCGTTCGTCGTTGTCCCCGGCCAGCACCAGCCGGGCTTTGCGGCCCAGCATCCGCTCGATCGTGTGCCGGTCGCTCTGCCCGGCGTCCAGGCCGTGATAGGTCTGCACCAGCGGGGCGCCCGCGTCGGCGGCGGCCATCAGCGCGGCCAGTCCGGCGGTCCAGCAGTGCGCGTGCACCAGATCCGGCGGCCGCTGCCGGAACCGCCGGGCGAGGAATTCGGTGAACTCCCCCATGGGTAGCGACTCTCGGTCCGACCGGGTGTACACGGTTACCCGATGGCCCGCGCCGGTCAGCCCGGCGGCCAGTCTGGTCACCTGTGGGTCCTGGTCGGAGACGGTCGGGTCGGACACCATCGCGATCCTCATCGGAGCACCTCCTCCCTCGGGGTTCTCCGAACCGCCGAAGCGCTAAACCGGGTGGCACGGCACCCCATCGTCTGAGGGTTGGCCCCCGAATCGCCGGGGTATGTCCATCTTTGTCCGGCCAGCTGAGGTGATGATGTCCAGGTGTCGTAGCGTGATCGCGCCAGCACACCGCAATTTCCGAGATGTCGAGGTGACCGTGTCGCAGCCCGATTCGACTTCCGAACCGGCCATTCCCCCGGTGGAGGTGCGCATCGCCGCCACCGCACTGCAGATCTCCTCGGTGCGCGCGGTCGCCGCGGACCTCGCCATGCGCGAGGACTTCGACCTGGACGCGATCGCCGACCTGAAGCTGGCCGTGGACGAGGTGTGCTCGACCCTGGTCCGGCTGGCCGCGCCGGGAGTGGTGCTCAGCTGTGAGTTCCGGCCGGCCGCCGGGGAGATCACGGTGCGCGCGGGCGTGCTGTCGGCCAGCGACGCGCTGCCCCGCAAGGACTCCTTCGGCTGGCAGGTGCTCAGCACCCTCACCGACTCGGTGCAGGCCACCGTGGAACCGGCTCAGGACGGCTTCCACCTGGTCCGCATCGAGCTGGCGAAGAGGAGCAACTCGGTGGTGGGCGGGTGACCCAGGCCGACCACACGGCCGAGCCGCAGTCCAGCGACTCCGGCCGATACGACCACCTGAAGCCGCTGTTCAGCGAGTTCGCCGCGCTGGCAGCGGATGACCCTCGCCGGTCCCAGGTGCGCGACGCGCTGGTCACCGGGCACCTGCCGGTGGCCAAGCACATCGCGCGCCGGTTCAGCCAGCGCGGCGAGCCGCAGGAGGACCTGATCCAGGTCGCCACGCTCGGCCTGATCAACGCGGTGGACCGGTTCGACCCGGAGCGCGGCGTGGACTTCCTGTCCTTCGCGGTGCCCACCGTGATGGGCGAGGTGCGCAGGCACTTCCGGGACGCCAGCTGGGCGGTCCGGGTGCCCAGGCGGCTCAAGGAGCTGCACCTGTCGATCAGCGCGGCCACCAGCGAGCTGTCCCAGCGGCTCGGTCGCGCGCCGACGCCCAGCGAGATCGCCACCCACCTCCAGCTCACCCGCGAGGAGGTCTACGAGGGCCTGGAGGCCACCAACGCCTACCGCAGCGCCTCCCTGGACGACCTGCTCATCGCCGACGACGACTCGGTCTCCCTCGGCGACGCGCTCGGCGAGGAGGACTCCGGGCTGGCCGAGGTGGAGTACCGCGAGTCGCTGCAACCGCTGCTGGCCCAGCTGCCGGAGCGGGAGCGGACCATCGTGGTGCTGCGGTTCTTCGGCAACATGACGCAGACGCAGATCGCGGACCGGGTCGGCATCTCGCAGATGCACGTGTCCCGGCTGCTCGGCCGCACGCTGGCCACGCTGCGGGAGAAGCTGATGGACGAGGAGTCCGGCTAACGAGCCAAGATCAGCGCGCCTCGTTTGGTGACGGTCATCGGGACCTCGACCCAGCGCGCGCTGATCTCGGCCTCGGCCGGGGGCATCAGCCGGGCCACCAGGTAGTCCCGCACGGCCGGCGGGTCGGGCAGTTGGACCATGGGCGCGTCCCACCGCCGCACCTCGACCCGGTCAAACACCGCGCGCACCAGGCCGGGCGCGTCCTCGGCGTCGAAAGCGGTGCGCGGCGGTCGCCAGACCGGGGCCAGTTCCGGCGAGTCGCTGTGCGCGACGGTGGCGGCCAGGAACAGGCCGCCCTCGGCCAGCACCCGGCGGGCCTCGCGCAGCGCGGGGCGCGGATCGGTGAGGTGGCACAAGGAGTTGGCGGCTACCACCACGTCGAAAGCGCCATCGGCGAAGGGCAACGCGGTCGCGCAGGCGCGCACGGCGGGGCCGGGGTGGGCGCGCAGCATGGTGGCCGAGCGGTCCAGGCCGACCAGCAACCGCGGCTGGGGGCCACCGGCGGCCACCGCGCGGCTGAGTACACCCTCGGCGCAGCCCACGTCCAGCACCGCGCCGCCCTCGGGCAGCTCGGCGGCGAGCACCGCGTACAGGTCCGGCGCGCCCGGCGAGGCGGTCATGCCACGCCGGTAGCGGTCCGGGTTGTCGTCGTAGTCGCGCGGGATGGCCATGCCTCCGAGTGTGGACCTCTTTGCCGCGCTCAGCAGGCTTTGCGCCAGGAGCATTCGGTCCACGGGTCCGCATCGGCCGGGGACTCGGGGATCGCAGCGCGGGCGGCGGGGCCGGGGTGGGCGGCGAGGCGCACCGCGATCCGGTCCTCCAGGTCCTTGGTGCCGCTGAGCGTGTTGTTGGTGACCACCGCGAACACCAGGTCCCGGCCGTCGCTGCCGGTGACGTAGCCGGACAGCGCGCTCACCCCGGTCAGCGACCCGGTCTTGGCCCGCACCTTGCCCTCGGCCGGGGTGCCGCGCAGCCGGTTGCGCAGGGTGCCGCCCACCAGGCGGTCGGCCTTGCCCGCCACCGGCAGCGAGTGGTGCCAGACCGGGTACCAGGGGCGGGTGCGGGCGGCGGCCAGCAGCGCGGAGAGCTGATCGGCGGTGACCATGTCCATTCTGGACAGTCCGGAGCCGTCGACGAGGCGGTGCGCGGCGGGCGGCACACCCAGCGCGGCCAGTTTTGGGGCCATCGCGCGGATGCCGTCGGCCCAGGTGCCCTTGCCGTGCACGGCCTTGCCCATGGCCTTGACCAGGATCTCGGCGTGGCCGTTGTTGGACAGCTTCATGAACGGCACCAGCAGCTCCGACAGCGGCATCGAGCGGTGCGCGGCCAGCTCGGCGAAGTGCGGCGGGGTGACGCCGGCGCCCGGCTTGGGGTCCAGCACCCGGACGCCACGGCGCAGCAGCGCGGCCTGGAAGACGTCGGCGGCGTAGCGGGCCGGATCGTCCACAGTGGAGAAGTGCGCGCTGGCAAATCCGTTGGCGGGCGCGGATCCGGTGACCAGCACGGTGTTGGTGCCGTGCTGCCGCTCCACCGCGATGGTGCTCGCCGAGCCGGGCGCGCCGGTAGTGGCCCGGTTGTCGACGGTGATCACCGAGGTCGGCGGGGTCAGCTCCACGGCAGGCCGCTGCCCGGCCGCGGCCGGGCGGACCCTGACGATCACGGTGCCCGCGTCGTAGTCGGTGTCCGGGGCCACCGACAGCGCGCCGACCTGCGCGGAGTAGTAGAACGGCTCGTCGTCCCAGGCCCAGCTCGGGCCGAGCCGGACCGGGTCGAAGGCGGAGTCGTCGGCCACCACCCGGCCGGTGACCACCTGGAGGCCGGTGT
The DNA here is from genome assembly GCF_053591555.1 of Crossiella sp. NPDC003009. Classification (NCBI taxonomy): domain Bacteria; kingdom Bacillati; phylum Actinomycetota; class Actinomycetes; order Pseudonocardiales; family Pseudonocardiaceae; genus Crossiella; species Crossiella sp. NPDC003009. The sequence goes on from NZ_JBSFUA010000018.1 coordinate 89,952, forward strand.
CGGCGATCCGCTGCGCCAGCGCGTCGTAGTCGGCGGCCAGGGTAGTCGGGTCGCCGGTGCCGCGCAGGTAGAGGTCACCGTTGAGGACCTTGCCGCGCAACGAGCTGTCGGCCAGCACGCTGGTGGTGAAGCGGTGGTCCGGGCCGAGCACCTCCAGCGCGGCCGCGGAGGTGAGCAGCTTGGCGTTGGAGGCGGGCTGCAACCGGTCCGCGCCGCCCCTGCGGTAGAGCACCTGGCCGGTGTCCACCTCGCGGACGACCACGCCGGTGCCTGCCCCGGCCAGCCTCGGGTCGGCCAGGATCTGGTCCAGGTCCGCGGACAGCGACAGGGTGCTCGGGTCGTCGCCGGCGGCGGCACTGCCGGTGACGAGCCCACCGAGCAGCGCGGTGGCGCACAGGACGGCGAGCAGGCGTGGTCGTGGCATGCGGTGAACCTGGCCCGGGACGCCCAGCGCGGGCAATGGCTCCGGCCGGTTTTCCGCCGAATGGCTGCCGCCGCTGCTACCGGCGGCCGAGCAGCTCGGTCCTCTTCGCGGCGAACTCCGCCTCGGTGAGCAGGCCGGCCTCGCGCAGCTCGCCGAGCTTGCGGATCGCGGCGACCACCTCGTCGGTGGTGGCGGCCAGCGCGCTCGCGGGATCGCGGCTGGCACGGTGGCGGCGAAGGGCAGCGACTCGGCGGTCACGCCCTCACCAAGGCCGAAGGTCACCACGTAGGGGTCGGCTCCGGGGCTCAGCGCGGAGCGGGGTGAGTCGGCGATGCGTACCCGCAGGTGGCCGCGCGCGGTCCGGCCGCCTGCTTCTCCGGGTGCGCCTCGTCCGGACCGGCTCGAACAGCACCTGCGGCCGTCGAAGCTGACCACGCTGTCGTCGTTGGTCATCCGGCAGGGCTGTAACCGGGGCGGGGCGGCCGGAGTGCGAGTTCCGGCCGCCCTGCCCACTCGGCTGCCTCAGCAGGCGCCGAGGTCCTGCCACACCCCCCATTCGCCGGTGGCCCCTGGCTCCTCGCCCTTGGTCCACCACTTGGCCCGCCACTTCTTGCCCTTGTGCGAGACCTCGTTGCCCTGGGTGTAGGTCGCGTCCCGGCTCCAAGCCGCCACCGAACAGGCCGGGGGCGGAGTGGTGGTCGTGGTCGTGGTGCTGGTCGTCGTGCTCGTGGTGGTGCTGGTCGTGCTGCTGGTGGTCGTGGGGGTGCTGCCGCCGGCGCCGCGGGCGTGGTCCTGCTTGAGCCCGTAGGTCTTGCCGCCGAAGGTCAGCGTGAGGTTGGACGGGGTGGTGATCGGCAGGTAGTAGACGATCGCCACCTCGGCGCTGGCCCCCGGCGCCAGGCTCTGCCAGCCGGGCAGCTTCAGCGAGATCCGGTGCAGGTCGCCCTTGAGGCCGCCGACGTTCGGTCCACTGTGGTCGGTGCGGGTCACCGCGAGCGTCCAGCCGGACTGCTGCTGCATGTTGGCCGGGGCCGAGGTGCCGTAGTCGAACTGGAGGTCTGCGCCGCCGGGGATGGTCACCGTGGAGTTGTTGGTGATCTTCGCCTTGGGGCTGATCGGGTAGTTCGCGTCGCCGACCGGGAACTGGCCCAGTTCCACCGACACGTCAAGGGTTTCCGCCGGGGTGGTGTGCTTGGCCTTGCGGTTGCCGTAGGCCGAGCCGGTGCGGAACTTGTCGTACATCGTGGTGGTCAGCGTGGACCCCATGAAGTACTCGTTCTTCGCGGTGTCCTTGGCGTAGTCGCCGGCCAGCTCCCAGATCATGATGCCGCCCAGGCCGCGGTCGAGCACGTACTGCGCCTTGGCCGCGATGGACTGTTCGTCCTCTGTGGACAGGAAGACCTTCTTCTGCTCGTTCCACAGCCAGGGCGCGACCAGGGTGCTGTCGTAGTGGCGGGTGTAGGCGCCGGTGATCGCGTGGTCGGGGTTGGCCGCCGGGTTCAGGCCGTACTGCGCGGCATAGCTGCCGAGCTTGCCGTCCTGGAGGTTCTTGGCGTGCCACATGGGGTTCGAGCCCGCCGGGACCTCCTTGCCCGCGGTGTCCAGGTCGTGCCAGAGGTTGTCCACCCCGACCGCCCCGTTGCCACACGGCGTGGTCGACCCGACCGAGCCGCCGGTGCCTGCCGGGCACTTGGCCTGGTCAGGCAACGCGGCCTTGCCCCACAAGCCATTGGTGCCACCGCTGACCCCGCGCCAGCCGCGGGTGTAGTACGGCACGCCGAGGTTGATCCGCCCGGCCTGCATGGCACCGCGGAAGTAGTGGTACGACCAGTCACCGTTGAGGTAGCCGATCCCGCCGTACTGCGGGGTGCTGTAGACGTTGCCCGCGGCCAGTTCGGCGTCCTTGCCGTCGTCGAAGAGCGAGGCGTTCGGGCCGACGAAGTGGTTCCACGCGCCGTGCAGGTCGTAGGACATCACGTTGACGTAGTCCAGGTACTGGAGCACCTGGTGGGTCTCCATGCCGCGCAGCATGTAGCCGGAGGAGGGCGCGGCCACGGTCAGCAGGTAGTACTTGCCGTCGGCGGCCGAGGCCGCGTCCAGCTTCTCCCGCAGGGTCTTCATCAGCGCGTTGTACCCGGCCATCAGCTTGGCCCGGCGCGGGTTGGAGAAGGAGAAGTCGAGCGGGTTGCCCGAGTTCGGCATGGAGGTCGCGTACTCGTAGTCGATGTCCGCGCCGTTGAAACCGTAGCGGCGCACCAGGTCCACCACCGAGTCGGCGAAGGTGTTGATCGTCGACTGCGAGTCGGTCATGGTGTAGAAACCGCCGCTGGCAACCCGGTTGCCGCTGTCGTCGATGAACCCCCCGGTCTCCGCCCAGCCCCCGATGGAGATCAGCGACTTCACGTCGGGGTACTGCTTCTTGTACTTGTTGAGCAGGTTGAAGTGCCCCTTGTACGGCAACGACGGATCCATCTCCGCCCCGGCCACGCCAGGCCACTCCATGCCGGTGGAGGGGTTGTTCGGACCGGCGGCGCCCACCGATGCCTTGTTGTCCGCGCCGATGTGCGCGAAGGCGTAGTTGAGGTGGGTGACCTTGGTCCAGGGAATGTCCTTGGCCAGGTAGGCGGGCTGGCCGTTCTTGCCGGTGCGCCAGCTGGTGAAGTAGCCGATGATCCGGCGCGGGTGGTCCGCGCCCATCTTCTCCCGGCCCTCGGCGTCGTAGGCCAGACAGTAGGGGACGTTCACGTTCGGCGTGCGGTAGAGCCCGTCGGGGCGGCAGTCCTCGTTGGCCGCGGTGTCAGGCACCTCGGCCCGCGACTCCGGACTCCGCACCGCGACGAACATCAAACTCGCCAGCAAGGCAACCAGGGCGGCGAAAAGCGGCACCTTCCTGATCACGGTTCACCTCCAGGGGACAGCGGCGGCGGAGGCGGCTGTGCGCGCGTGCGCGCGGTCACAGTGGTGCAGGGTGCCCGAAAGGTAAGAGGTCCAGACCACGGTCGTCAATAGGTCTGGACCACTGGGATCAGGTGGTGACCTGGGCTGATCCGGTTGGCGGTATGAGGTGGGGCCGGTTGCCGGGGTGGTCGCGCTCTCACGTTCCGGTCGGACGCCCAGGCGGGCGCGAGTCCGCCACCTGTTCCAGCCGCTTGGCCACACCGAGCAAGAAGTCGAACTTGCGCCGGAAGACACCGCCGTGGAACGGATAGCCCCACCTCGCGCACAGCACCCCGTCACGCACCTCGACAGTGCAGGCGGTAACCGGTCGGCGCAGCATCCACCGGCGCAGATCCGTCTCCGCTAACACCCTGACATCCCCGCGCCACAACTCGACACGACACCGGATTCGGCGATACCGGATCTCGCATTCCGGCAGATGGCCGAACCCGGGCAACTCCATCAGGACCTTGAAGGACTCCGCGCTGCCACCGTCGGTGTCGCGCAGTTCGCGGCACCGGAAGGGACGGGCGCGGTACACACCGGAGAACCGCAAGGTCTCCTGGTTGTTGGTGACGAGATGGGGCGAGACCCGGTACTTCCAGCCGTGCTTGCCCGCCAGCCACCGCAGGTGGAACCGGCGGAACGCGAGGACGCGCATCTCGTGCGCGAACAGCCAAGCCAGCGGGCCGAACACCGGGAGCACGCCGACCACCAAGACACCCAGAAGCCCCGGATCCATCAGAGATCGAGGTCCCGTCGCGTCTTGTCCTCGTCCTGATCCGGCGCCAAGGTGTAGTTGTCGAAAGCCTTCTTCCCGTCCTTGGCGTAGCCCGCCACCTTGCCGGCGATCTTGCTCGGATCAACCTTGTCCACCGGGTTGCCCTCCGAGTCGAAACCTGTCTTGACCTTGTCCGTACCGATGAGCTTCTTGCCCTGGTCCTTGAGCGAGTCACCGAGCTTCTGCCCAAATCCGGCCCGCACCGCCTGCCCGGTGGAAGTGCTGCTCTGCTCCAGCGTGTTGCGGAACTCTTCCCGGGTGAGCTCCCGCTTGGCGCCCTCCGGCAGCTTGTTGTTGACCTTGTCCGTGGCCTTGGCCAGCGCCGAGTCCTGGATGTTCTTCAGCGCTTTGCCTCCCTTGCCGGAGGCGGTGTCCATGAACTCATGGCCGATCTTCGAGTTCTTCAGCCAGCCCTGGAGCTTGGCGATCAGCTCCTTGATCTTGTTGAGCAGCCGGCTGAGCCTGGTGACCTTCTGCGTGCTCTTCACCGTGGTGCTGGCGACCTTGTACGCGGTCACCCCGCCTGCCACGGCAGTGGACCCACCTAGGGTGATCGGGGCGGTGGCCAGCGCGGCCAGCCAGGTGATGATCAGCCACTCGATCAGGTCGGCGAGCAGTCCTCGGATGAACTCCTCGACCACCTTGACCACCATGCTGGAGATCTGGAGCAGCCCGGCGATGTCCCCCGCCTTGTCCGCGACGCCGGCCACTCCTTCCAGGAAACCGGCCATCCGGGTCCGGGCGGCATCGGCCGCCGCCCCCTGCCAGTCCTTGAGGTCCTCCTTCAGGGCGGCACTCAACTCCTTGCCGAACCCGACGATCTCCTTGCCGAGGTCGCTGAACCCCTGCGCCGACTTCGTCAACGCCTCCGCATCGCCGGAGACCAGCTGAATGGCCTGCTTCAGCGGCGTGCAGATGTTGATCAGGAAGCCGAGCCCCTGGTTGATCAGCCAGCCCAGTGGATCGGCGGCCGCGCTCACGGCGGTGCCGATGCAGGAGCTGACCAGGCTCGTGGCGTCGGCGGCGACCGCGGAGACCTCGATGCCGACCGTGACGGCGTCCTTGTTGAAGTCGAGCTTGTTCACCTTGTCCGCGAGCTTGACCGCGCTACCGATGCCGGCGGGCAGGTTGGGCGCGACGGTGCCTTCCCAGTAGCCAGGAGTGGTCATCTTGACTCCCCCAGCTTCGCCTTGAGCTGCTTGGCCGACTGCTGCGCCGACTCGTCAGCCTCGCGATAGGCGGCCGCGCATTCGGTGAGTTTCTCGCCGGCGTTGCCGGTGCCCTCGGCCATCTTGTGCAGGAACTCGCGGAAGTCGGCCACCATCGGGCGGTAGAACACGGCGAGTGCCTGGCCGACCAGGCCCCAGGCGAGTTCGGGGACCTCGGTGCCGGACAGTTTGCCCTTGAGGCCGTCGGCCTTACCCGCCAGGCCCTTGACCTTGCCAGCGCAGTTGTCGAGGCCGGTCAGGTTGGTCTTGAGCTTGCCGGACATCAGTGGTCCTCCCCGTCGTAGAGCTTGCGCAGGAACTCCTGCCCCGGGCTGAGCGAGGAGGGCGGCGGGGACTGCGCCGGGCGGGACGGGTTCGCCTCGTCCCTGGCGAACTGGCGGTCCGCGAAGTCCTCGTCCGGGTCCGCGGGCCGAGGGGCGGGGCTGGTGGCTGTGCGGAGGTCTTCTACTGGGACGCCCAGCATCTCGGCTTGGGTTTCCAGGACCTGGTCCAGGATGTTGAGGTCGTCGCCCACGTAGCGTTGGACGGTCTCGGCTTGGCGGCGGGCGCCTTCGGCCACGGCCGCTTGCACGGTGGCCATGACCGTGGCGGAGAGGGCTTGTGGGCCTCGGCGGAGGGCTTCTTCGGTGAACTGGATGTTCCGGATCGCGCCGCCTGGCCCCGCGGTGACCGTGACGCCCCGGTCGGGTGAGGTGGCCACGGCTTCCACCGCGGCTATCTCCTCGCGCATGCCGTCGTAGGCCGCCAGGCGGGCCTCTGCTTTTCTGCCTTGTTCCTGGAAACGCTCGAACTCCGCCACCAGTGAATCGAACTCCGCCGACACGACGGTCCCTCCCCCTCACGCTCGCCCATTCCCCAACAGTCGCCCCCCAGCGCGTTGCGAACGTAGCAAGGCCGTGGGTGGCCGTGGTGGGGTTTGGCCGAACTCCGCTCGGAGGTGACCTGGGTGACACTCGAACGGCTCAGGCCGCCTGGCTGTCCGTGCCCAGCGCGGTCCAGTGGGCCAGGGCGGTCTCCAGTGCGCAGTCCATTGTGGAGTCCGCGGCGAGCCAGGCCGCGGCGCACAGGGCGCGGGCGCCGTCGGTGTGGTTGGCCGGGTTGGTGGTGGTGAGAACCAGCTCGCCGTGGGCTGGCTCGGCGGTCCAGGATCCACAGTGGACGGTGGTGCCGGTGGCGGTGAGGTCGTTGTGGGGCAACAGCAGGCCGCGCAGGTCAGCGGCCAGGTAGGTGGGGCGGTGTTGCGGTGGGGCCGCGGCCAGGGCGCGCACGGTGGTGACGCCGCTGAGGACCAGCAGGCTGTCCAGGCCGCTGGCGTTGGCGCCCTCGATGTCGGTGATCAGGCCGTCGCCGACGACCAGGTGCGGGGGTTCGCTTCGGCGGATGGACTCGGTGAAGATGGCCTGTTGTGGTTTGCCCGCGACCAGGGGTTCCTTGCCGGTGGCCAGGCGGACGGCGGTGGCCAGCGCGCCGTTGCCGGGGGCGATGCCACCCTCGCGCGGGACCGCGAGGTCCATGTTGGACACGATCCACGGGATGCCGCGGGCCACCGCGTAGGAGGCCTCCGCCAGCTGGCGCCAGTCCACGTCGGGGGCGAAGCCCTGGACCACCGCGGCCGGGTCGTCGCTGGCCGAGCGGACCGGGCGCAGGCCGACCTCGGCCAGGGCGAGCTCCAGCGAGGGGCCGCCGACGATCAGCACCGGGGAGCCCGGCGGGACCTGCTCGGCGGCCAGCCGGGCCGCGGCCTGGGCGGAGGTGACCACCTCGTCGGGAGCGACCGGCAGGCCGAAACCGCTGATCAGGGTGGCCACCTCGGCCGAGGTGCGGGAGGCGTTGTTGGTGACGAACAGGGTCCGCAGGGCGTGCCGGCGCGCTTCGGTCAGGGCCTCGGCGGCGTGCTCGACCGCGACCGAGCCGCGGTAGACGACGCCGTCGAGGTCCAGCAGCGCGGTCCGGTAGCGCCGCGCCAGTGGCTCGGCGCTGCCGCGCAGGACCCGCATCGGCTCAGCCCGGGAAGCTGCGGGCCGCGGCGAGCATCGCCTCGTTCTCCTCCGGCGTGCCGATGGTGACCCGCACGCCGTCGCCGGCGAAGCAGCGCAGCACCACCTTCTGCTCAATGCAGTGCTCGTTGAACGCGGTCGCGCGCTCGGCCAGCGGCAGCCAGACGAAGTTGGCCTGCGACTCCGGCACGTCGAAACCGATCTTGATCAGCTCGTCCCTGACCCGGTCCCGCTCCGCCGCGATCAACCGGCACCGCTCCATCAGCTCGTCCTGCACATCCAGCGAGGCGAGCGCGGCCGCGTGCGCGAACCGGTTGACCGAGAACGGGATCGCCACCTTGCGCACGCCGCCGGCGACCTCCGGCGAGGCCACGCAGAAGCCCACCCTGGACCCGGCCAGCCCGTAGGCCTTGGAGAAGGTGCGCAGCACGGCCACGTTCTGCCTGCCGCGGGCCAGCTCCAGGCCGTCCGGCACGTCGGGGTCGGTGACGAACTCGCGGTAGGCCTCGTCCAGCACCACCAGCACGTCCTCGGGCACCCGGTCCAGGAAGTCGACCAGCTCGTCCCGGCGCAGCGCGGTGCCGGTCGGGTTCAGCGGGTTGCTGACGAAGATCAGCCGGGTGCGCTCGTTGATCGCCTCCAGGGTGGCGGCCAGGTCGTGCCGGTAGCCGGGGGCCAGCGGCACGGTGTGCCGGATCGCGCCGACCACCTGGGTGACGATCGGGTAGGCCTCGAAGGAGCGCCAGGCGAAGAGCACCTCGTCCTGTGCCGTGCACAGCGCCTGCACCAGCTGCTGGCACAGCGCCACCGAGCCGCAGCCGATCGCGACCTGCGCGGCGTCCACGCCGAAGGACTCGGCCACCCTGCTGATCAGGTCCTCGCTGCCCATCGCCGGATAGCGGTGCACCGAGGCGGCCGCCTCGCTGACCGCGGCCACGATCGCGGCCGGCGGCGGGTAGGACACCTCGTTGCTGGCCAGGTTGATCGCCCCGGCGATCTTCCGGCCGGGAACGTAGTCGGGCATCGCGGCAAGGTCGGCTCTGACTCGCACGGGCATGCCCGCATCCTTACACCGCTGACCTGGCCGGAGGAATAGCGCATGTGACGCCCGGACCGGTGACGGCTGCGTTCCGCGTCACAGTGCGTCGACATGCGGACACTTCCCGGTGAACTCGGCGGGAACTGAATCAGGTCCCGGCCCGACTATCACCATCGAGAGCCGATCCCGCACGTTCAGGAGTCAACGATGACCCGCACCACCCTCGCCCTGGCCGCCGCCGGGCTGCTGCTGCTGAGCGCCTGCGCGGGCGCACCGGCGGCCGAGAGCGGGGACGCAGGGTGCGCGCGCAACTACGAAGCCGGCCGGGACTACTTCCCGGACAAGGTCAGCGCGCAGGTCTCGAAGCAGTGGCAGGTGGAGTACCGGCAGCACTACAAGCTGCTCAAGGTCAACGCCGGGCCCAAGACCAGCCTGGAGCAGACCGACACCGCGCCGCGCTCCTACGTGCTCTACCAGTGCGGCACCCCCGCGCCCGAGCTGACCGGCGAGCTCGCCGGGGCCACCGCGATCCGGGTGCCGGTGCGCAAGGCCATCGACAACCCGGCGACCTTGCTCGGCGCGTTCGAGGTGCTGGCCCCCGAGGTGCTGGCCGGCTATGGCGAGTTCCCCGGCGCGGAGACCGCGGACAAGCACCTGCCGCAGGTCAACAAGCGGATCACGGACAAGACCGCGGTCGGCGTCGGGCACGGCGACAAGCTGGACACCGAGCGGGTGCTCAACCTGGGCCCGCAGGTGATGTTCGCCGCCAGCGGGGACAAGGCGCGCTTCGACAAGCTCGGCCAGGGCGGCGTGGGCGTGGTCTTCTTCGACCCGTTCAACGAGACCCCGCTGGGCAGTGCGGAAGCGGTGAAGTTCCTGTCCCTGTTCACCAACGGCGAGGCCAAGGCCACCGCGCACTACACCGCGGTCGAGTCCCGCTACCGCGAGCTGACCGCGAAAGCCGGTGCGGCAGCCGCGAAACCGGCCGTGCTGGTCGGCATCAACGGGCACGGCCGGGACTTCCTGGCCCCGCAGAACGACTACCTGGAACCGACCCTGGTCCGCGACGCCGGCGGCCGGACCGTGTTCGACCTGCCGGGCAAGGCCCTGCAGCGGCTGCCGATGGAAACCATGATCGAGCGCGGCGCGAGCGCGGAGTTCTGGTTCCGGCCGGACTTCGTCGGCAAGGGCGCCACCGTCAAGAAGATCCTCGAAGGCGAGCCGCGGCTGAGCCGGATCACCGCTTTGAGCAGCGGAAAGGGCATCGACCGGGCCGATCCGAGGGTGTACGCGGCGGCCGGCCTGGTCAACCCGGACAAGCTGCTGGCCGACCTGGTCAGCGTGCTGCACCCGGACCTGCTGCCCGGTCACCAGCTGAGCTTCCTGCGCCGGATCGAGGCCGGCTGATGACCCAGGCGACGCTGCCGGGCACCGACACCCCACCCACGGCACCACCCCGGCCGGTCCGCACTCCCGTCCGGGCCGGGTGGCGAGTGGCGCTGCTGGGCGGTCTCGGCGGCGTCGCCCTCCTGCTCGCGGTGCTCGCGGTCAGCCTCGGCTCGGTGCGCATCCCGGTGCCTGACGTGGTGCGCGCGATCCTCGGCCAGCCAACGGAAAGCCCGTCCTGGGCGTTCATCGTCACCGAGATCCGCATCCCGCGCGCGATCACCGCGCTGCTGGCCGGGGCGGCGCTCGGGGTGGCCGGGCTGAAGATGCAGACCCTGTTCCGCAACCCGCTGGCCGACCCGCACCTGCTGGGCGTCAACGCCGGGGCCAGCTTCGGCGTCAGCCTGGTGCTGCTCGGCGGCGGCAGCGCGCTCACCGGCGGCGTCGCACTGTCCACAGTGGAGGGAATCGGCACGGTGGCCGCGGCCGCGCTGGGCGCCGCCGCGGTGATGGCGGTGATGCTGCTGGTGGCCGCGCTGATCCGGAGCACGGTGATCGTGATCGTGATCGGCGTGATGGTGAACGCCTTCGTGCTGGCCATGGTCGACATGCTGGTCTACTACGCCCAGCCGGAGGCGGTGAAGACCTTCACCGACTGGAGCGCGGGCAGCTTCCAGAGCGTCACCTGGCAGGCGCTGCCGGTGCTGGCCGGGATGGTGCTGGCCGGACTGGCGCTGGCGGTGCTCTCGGTCAAGCGGCTCAACCTGTTCCTGCTCGGCGAGAGCTACGCCGGGTCGCTCGGGGTGTCCGTGCGGGCCTTCCGCTGGACGCTGATGGCCGGGGCCGCGCTGCTGGCCGGGGCGGTCACCGCGCACGCCGGGCCGATCGCCTTCCTCGGCATCGCCGCCCCGCACCTGGCCCGCGGCCTGCTGCGCACCGCCGACCACCGCTACCTGATCCCCGGCGCGGCCGTGCTCGGCGCCACCATCGCGGTGGCCGCGAGCATCCTCACCCAGCTGCCCGGCAGCGAGGCGGTGCTGCCGCTGAACACCACCCTCGCGCTGCTCGGCGCGCCGGTGGTCACCTGGGTGCTGGTGCGCCTGGGCCGCGGCCGAGGGCTGGCGGTGTGATGGGCGCGGAAGTGCTGCGCGCCAACGATCTCGCGGTTGGCTACCGGGCCAGGCGGCGGAGCCGGACCGTGCTCTCCGGGATCGACCTCGGCCTGCGTGCGGGCGAGCTGGCCTGCCTGCTCGGGGTCAACGGCACCGGCAAGTCCACCCTGATGCGCACCCTGGCCGGGATGCAGCCACCGCTGGCCGGATCGGTGGAGCTGACCGGGGTTCCGCTCACCTCACTGTCCAGAGTGGAGCGTGCGCGGCGGCTGGCCGTGGTGCTCACCACCAGGGTCCAGGTCGGCAACCTGCGCGGGATCGACCTGGTCGAGCTGGGCCGCGCGCCCTACACCGGCTGGTCCGGCAAGCTCAGCGCCGAGGACGAAACCGTGGTGCGAGAAGCACTTCGGCTCACCGGCGCGGAGTCACTGGCCGAGCGGCTGCTGGACGAGCTCAGCGACGGCGAGCGGCAGCGGCTGATGGTCGCGCGGGCGCTCGCCCAGCAGCCCGCCGTGCTGCTGCTGGACGAGCCCACCGCGTTCCTGGACGCACCCCGTCGGGCCGAGCTGACCGCGATGCTGCGCGGCCTCGGCCGGGCCACCGACCTGGCGGTCCTGCTCTCCACCCACGACGTGGAACTGGCCCTGCGCAACGCCGACGTCATCTGGCTGGTGCTGCCCGGCGGCGGTGTGGTCGCGGGCGCGCCGGAAGACCTGGTCCTGGACGGTGTCCTGGAACGGGCCTTCGGCGGCCGCGACCACACCTTCGACCCGCTGGCCGGCGGTTTCCAGGTTCGCGCCGAGGTCCACGGCACGGCGCGGATCACCGGCGCGGGCGCGGAGCTGGCCGAGGTGTGGACCCGGCGGGCGCTCCAGCGCTGTGGCTACCGGATCGACGACTCAGCCGGGGTGGTGGACGTCGAGGTGGGCTGCCACCGCACCGCGGACGGCCACCGGTGGAAGGTGGTGACCACCGGCGGGAACAGCGAGCACGACCGCCTCGCCGGCGTGGCCGAGGAGATCAGGCGGACACCGCGACGTAGTGCGACGGACGGCCGTTGAGCCACACCGGCTCGCCGATCTTGGCCGCGTCGATCCGCTTCATCAGGGTGTAGTTGCGCTCCCCGCGCTGCTGCACGGCCACCGAGTGCCAGGGGGTCAGCCAGCAGTCCGGCGAGCCGAGCAGCATGATGCCGAACTTGGGCCCGCCCACCGGCTGCGGGTGGATGGACAGCCGGACCTGCTTGGCGTGGTACTTGGCGATCAGGTCGCCCCAGGCCCGGCTGCGCTGGATCACCCCGTAGGCGCGCTGGCGGCACTCCCGCTGCAACGCCGACTTGGTGCCCTCGAAGTCGCCGGCGTCCTCCACCAGGAACCGGGTGATCCCCCGGTACAGCCGCAACGCCTTGCCACCGGCGCGGACCTCCTCGCGCAGCGACTCCTCCGGCTCGGCGAACTCCTCGGTCAGGATCCGCCGCTTCTCCTCGAAACCGGCGTCTCCGTAGACGTTCTCCAGGCTGAAGGTGTCGATCGAGTCGAAGCCGCCCCAGGTGATCATCTGGCGCAGCGTCTCGGCGTACTCGTCGATGTGGTGGTCCGGCACCTTGATCAGGTCGCCGAAGACGTGCCCGTCGGAGCAGATCAGCATCCGCGCGCCGGGCGGGTAGACCTCGCGGACCCGCTCGGTCAGCCCGTGCAGGAACCGCAGCGAGAGCAGCTCGCCCAGGTCGGGCAGGTGGCCGAACACCTTGTCGTTGTTGGGCGACTTGCACGGGAACGCGGGCAGGGTGAACACGATCGGCTCGCCCGCGCTGACGAACTCGCGTAGCTGGGAGAGCTGGTCGGCGAAGGCGGTGCGGACCTCGTCGTCGGCATAGGTGTCATCGGCCTCCGCGCGCCGGTACGGCAACAGGATCCGCAGGATCGACTCGCAGGTCTCCGCCACGGCTAAGGCGTGGTCGGAGCCTGCCGCGGAGAGGGTGGTCGTGGTGGGACTCATGGCGTGCCTCCAGTGCTGCGTGCAGCACCCATCGCGCCGGGTGCGCGCCCGGCGGGGACGGAAATGTGTTCTCGGACGGGACAACCGGGGGTCACGACCCCGGCGGGTCAGTCAGTTCAGGCGAGTGCGGGCTGGGCCCGCGCGTGCTCGAAGGTCACCGGCAGCCGGGCCACCCCTCGGCCCAGCACCGCCTGGATCCACTCCAGGTCCTGCGCGGCCACCGCGAGGCGCAGCCCTGGCAGGCGGCGGACCATCGCGGAGATCGCGGTCTGGCCCTGGATCCTGGCCAGCGCCGCGCCGGGACAGAAGTGGATGCCGTGCCCGAAGGCCAGGTGCGGGTTGGGCGAGCGGGTGAAGTCCAGCCGGTCGGGGTCGGCGAAGCGCCGCCCGTCCCGGTTGGCCGCGCCCAGGGAGACGATCACCGACTCGCCCGCCGGGATCGGCATCCCGTGCAGCTCGCTGTCCTCGCGGAAGAAGCGCCAGGTGGTGATCTCGAACGAGCCGTCGTAGCGGAACAGCTCCTCCACCGCGCCCGGCAGCAGCTCCGGGCGCTGGGCCAGCTCCGCGAACTCCGCCGGGTGCGCCAGCAGGGCCACCGTCATGGTGGTGATCTGGTTGGTCACCGGCTCCTGCCCGGCGGCGAACAGCTGGAAGATCATCGAGCTGAGCTCGTGCTCGGCCAGGTCACCGGCCTCGTTGGCCCGCACCAGCGCGGAGAGCAGGTCGTCGGCCGGGTGTTTCCGCTTGTGCGCCACCAGTTCGGCGATGTAGTCCTGGCACCCCTCCAGCAGTGCCAGGTACGCCGGGCGGCCGGGCTCGTTCGGTCCGACCGGGGCGACCACCTTGCGCCACTCCGGGCGGAACCGGGCCCGGAAGTCCGCGTCGATGCCGAGCACCTCGCTCAGCGCCAGGAACGGGAACTCCGCGGCGAAGTGCTCGACCAGGTCCGCGCTGCCGCCCCTGCGCACCTCGGCGACCACGTCGTCCAGCAGCGACTCGGCGATCTCCTCGACCTTGGCCCGCAGTGCGGCCATCCGGCGCGGGGAGAAGGAGTCGGTGACGTGCCTGCGCATCCTGGTGTGCGCAGGCGGGTCCTGGTGCAGCAGGTGCGCCTGCAACTGGCCGTGGTACGGCTCCGGCATGCTGGCCGAGAGCCTGCGCCACTGCTCGCCGCCGTGCCGGTGGTCCTTGGACAGGCGCGGGTCGGCCAGGGTGGACACGGCCGCGTCGTAGCCGGTCACCAGCCAGCCCACCACGCCGCTGGGGAAGGCGACCCGGTGCACCGGGCCCTGCTCGCGCAGCCGCGCGTAGACCGGGTACGGGTCGCGTTTGAAGTCTCTCGTGTGCAGGAAGACCGGTTCCCCGGGTCTTGGCGGGTGGTCTGAAAGCGGCACAGCTCCTCCTCATGTCCTTAACCAGGGTCGGTGGCGACCCGGGGCGAGTTCCGCGGCTCTGTTGTGCCGGTACTCACGGTCCGGCCTGCGCCATTCGGCGGCAGGTGTCCTTGGAGGAGGAGGACACATACCGCGTAGTGGTCGAACGGAGCAGGCGTGGTTCTTTGGTAGCACGAAAACTTTGCTCGGGAATCCGTTACTGGAACCTAGCAGCGGCCAGAACTGCCGGGTGCCTGCTTCAAAATCTCGTATCGCTGCTTGAAAACTTGCCCATCGTTGGTTTGACGGCTCAACAAACCGGGCCGCTGGCAGCCTTTCGGATAGCTACTTCCGGGCATCCGGGCTGTTCAGGGGAACGCGTCAGCCACAACCCGGCAAAGGGCCCGGATCGGCAGATGTCGAACAGGTCTCAGCTCGCACGGGTCACGGAATTACCCGGCCGAGGAGGAAGAACCGGACAAACCCCGGACCCGGGTCAGCCCGTCACTCGCTGGCGGCGGAGCGGCGGGCCCTCGCCCAGCGCCTGCACCAGCTCCTGGCGGGCCCTGGCCACCCTCGACCGGATGGTGCCCACCGGGCAGCCGCACACCTCGGCCGCCTCGGCGTAGCCAAGGCCGATGACCTGCGTCAGCACGAACGCGGCCCGCTGGTCCTCGCCCAGCTCGCGCACGGCCAGCTGCAGCGCGACCGCCTCGTCCACTCCCGGCGTGACCGGGGTGGCGCGCTCGGCGCTGTCCTGCCAGTCGACCCCGCCGGAGATCCGCGGCCGGGCCATCGCCGAGCGGATCTGGTCCACCGCGACCCGGCGGGCGATGGAGAGCAGCCAGGTGCGGGCGTGGCTGCGGCCGGCGAAGCGGTGCACGCTGCGCAGCGCCCTGACAAAGGTCTCCTGGGTGAGGTCCTCGGCCTCCTCGCGGCCGGCCAGGTGCACCAGGAACCGCCAGACCTCGCGCTGGGTGGCCCGGATGAAGGACGCGGCCGCGACCTGGTCGCCCCGGCCGGCGGCCAGCGCCCACTCGGTGATCTGGGTGTCATCGGCCATGGCCGGAACTCTAACCACGAACAGGGGAACGGAGGGAACTGGACGAGGGTTCAGTCCGACCTTGAAAGACGTGGACTGCTCGAAGTACCAGGAGCTGCTCTCCGCGCGGCTGGACGGCGAGGAGCCGCCGCCCGCGGCACGGCTGGACGCGCACCTGGACACCTGTGAGGACTGTTCCGCCTGGTACGAGCGGGCGGCGCGGATCACCAGGCTGGCCAGGACCGGGGTGGCCGAGGCCGGGCCGGACCTGGTCGCCGCCGTGCTCGCCGAGGCTGCGCCGCGGCGCAGGGTGAGCCTGCTCGCGGCGCTGCGCTGGGCGCTGGGCCTGCTCGGCATCACCCAGGTCACGCTGGCCATGTCGGTCTTCCTCAGCCCCGGCGGCGGCGACCACCACGGCGCCGGGCTGCTGGCCGCGGGCGCCACCCACCTCTCGCACGAGAGCGCGGCCTGGAACCTGGCGCTCGGGGTGGCCTTCGGCTGGGCGGCGCTGCGCACCCGGCAGGTGGCCGGGCTGGTCCCGGTGCTGGCCACGTTCGTGGTGGTGCTGTTCGGGGTGAGCCTGCTGGACCTGCTGCGCGGCGGGGTGGCGCCGACCAGGGTGGCCGCGCACCTGGTGGCGCTGGCCGGGCTGGTGCTGATCGTGCTGCTGGCCCGCTTCGGCGGTTCCCGGCACCGGCCGGCGCCCGCCGACCTGGTCGAGGACGAGGACTACGACATTCCGCCTGGTTTGTTTCCGGTTGCTGATATCCCTCAGCTGAAACGGGGGCGTCCGGGCACCGCGAGCGCCGCGCACCGCCGGCACGTGGCCTGATTGATGCCGGAAATCAACCAGCGCAATCAATGGTCGCTGGTGTTCGCCGCCGGAATGGTCGCGTTCACCTCGCTGTTGACGATGAACAGTGTGAACATCGCGTTACCGACGATGCAACACGAATTTGACGTGCCGCCCAGCGCGGCGCAATGGATCGTGCTCGCCTATCAGCTGCCGTTGATCGCGCTGGTGCTGCCCAGCGGCCGCTGGCTGGACCTGGTCGGTCCCCGGCCCGCGCTGGCGCTGGCGGTCGGCGGGTTCGCGCTGACCAGCGTGGCCGCCGCGGCCGCCGGTGAGTTCGGTGTGCTGGTGCCGGTGCGGGTTCTGCAGGGCTGCTTCGGCGCGCTGATGCTCGCGCTGACCCCGGCGCTGGCCAGCCGCGCGGTCCGGCCGGAGGCCAGGGCGCGGGCGATGAGCGTGCTGGCCACGCTCGGTCCACTGGGCGCGCTGACCGGTCCCGCGCTCGGCGGGCTGCTGCTGGAGTCCTTCGGCTGGCCGGCGGTGTTCCTGCTGAACGTGCCGATCTGCTTGCTGGTATTGGGAATCGGCCTGCGCGCCATCCCGGCCGGGCGTCCCTTGTGCTGGCCGGACCGGAGCTGGCTGACGGAGGCCGCGCTGGTCGCGGGCGCGGTGAGCGCGGTGCTGCTCGGGGTGAGCTTCGCGGCCACCGACGGCCTGCCCTGGCTCGGCCTGCTGCTGCTCGCGGTGCCGCTGTTCCTGTTGTGGCGCAGGCGATCCACCAGTGCCGAGGTGCTGGAGCTGGTGCGCCGCCCGGGAATGGCCGGTCCGCACCTGACCTTGCTGGGCATCGGCCTGGCCTTCGCCGCGATGAACCTGGTCCTGCCGTTCTACCTGCAGCGGGTGCTGCACGCCGACGCCGCCACCACCGGGCTGACCGTGCTGGCCTTCCCGGTGGGCATGGTGCTGGCCGGACCGCTGGGCGGGGTGCTCGGCGACCGCTGGGGCGCCCGCCGCACCGGCCTGCTCGGCGTGACCGTGGTGGCCGCCGGACT
Source organism: Crossiella sp. NPDC003009 (assembly GCF_053591555.1). Taxonomy (NCBI): domain Bacteria; kingdom Bacillati; phylum Actinomycetota; class Actinomycetes; order Pseudonocardiales; family Pseudonocardiaceae; genus Crossiella; species Crossiella sp. NPDC003009. The sequence goes on from NZ_JBSFUA010000018.1 coordinate 107,115, forward strand.
GCTGCTGGTGCTGCCGCTTTCCGAGTCCTGGCAACCGGTTGACCTGGTTTGGCGGCTGTTCGCGGCCGGGCTGGGCATGGGCCTCTACGGCGGTCCGGTGCAGTCGCTGGCGATGGCGGCCGCGCCGCGGAGCCGGATCGCGACCACCGCGGCGACCATCCAGCTGGCCCGCAGCATCGGGTTCGCGCTGGGCCCGGCGCTGGCCACCACGCTGTGGGCGGCCAGCGGCTACGCGCTCGCCGGCATGCGGCTGGGACTGGGGCTCGCGGTGCTGGCGGCCGCGGCGACCCTGCCCGCGCTGGCGCTGTCCCGGCCGAAGGTGGTGGCGCTGGTGGCTAGCCCGCGGTGAGGTAGCGAGTCAGCATGGCCACCAGCTCCTGCTCCAAGCGGCCGAGGTCGATCGGGCTGGGCGCGCCGATCTGCTGGTGCACCACCAGTTCCACCGTGGAGACCACCAGCCTGGCCGCGGTCTCGGTGTCGGCCACCCTGACCTCGGGGTGCTTCTCGAGCAGGTCGCGGGCGAAGGCGACCAGGTCCCGCTCCTGCCGCTCGATCTTGTCCAGCAGCTCCGGCGAGCGGGGCGCCTGCTCGAACATCACCCTGAGCAGCTGCGGGTCCTCGCGGTGGTTCTCGATCGCGGTGCGCACGAACACCCGGAGGATCTCCTCGATCGACTCCGGCAGCTCGGCCTGTTTGCTCAGCCGGGTTGCGGTGATCCCGGCGTCCAGGTGCCTGCTCACCAGTTCCAGCAGGATCGCGTCCTTGTTCGGGTAGTACTGGTACAGCGAGCCGATGGAGATCCGGGCGCGCTCGGCGATCCGGTTCGTGGTGCCCGCGGCGTAGCCGTGTTCGGCGAAAACCTGAGCAGCGGCGGTGAGGATCCGCTGCCGGGTCAGCTCGGCCCTGGCCTGGCGGGGCTGTTTGCGCGGGTGGAGACGGCGCCGCTCCGACGTCATGGCACCTCCTGGTCTGCGGGGCGAAAGCGAGTAGACCACGAACTGAGTTATTGCTCATAATAGCGCCCTGACCTGCGAAAACCCAGATTGGTGCCGTGATGCTACCCAAAGTCCACAAGCCCAGTACCCGGAAGATGATCACTCTGGAGGTGCTGGGCAGGACCACGCTGAGCCCGCACTTCGTCTCCGTCACCCTCGGCGGCCCTGAGCTGGCGCACCTGGAGCCGTCCGGGTTCGACCAGGGCGTCCGCCTGTTCTTCCCGCGCGAAGGGCAGTCCGGCCTGCGGATGCCCACGCTGTCCAGCGAGGCCTGGCTGGCCGAGTTCATGCTGCTGCCCAAGACACGCAGGCCGTGGGTGCGCAACCTGACCATCCGCCGGTTCCGGCCCGAGCGGAGCGAGATCGACATCGAGTTCGCGGTGCACGGCGACTCGCCGATGTCGCAGTGGGTGCGGCGGGTCCGGCCCGGCGACCCGGCCGGGATCTTCGACATCGGCCGCACCTACCTGCCCGCCGCGCACGCGCGGTGGCAGCTCCTGGTCGCCGACGAGAGCGCGCTGCCCGCCACCCTGTCGATCCTGGAACAAGCCCCGGAAACCCTGACCGCGGAAGTGTTCCTGGAGGTGCCCGGGGCCGCGGACATCCGCGCGGAGCTCACCGCACCGCCCGGCGTTCGAGTGCACTGGCTACCTCGCACGGACCCGCACCAGCGGCCGGGCGTGCTCGCACTGGACACCGTCCGCGCGGCCGAGCTGCCGCCGGGCCCGTGCTACGCCTGGGTCGCCGGGGAGTCGAAGCTGGCCACAGGGCTGCGCAGGCACCTGGTCAGCGACCGCGGCATGGCCAAGCCGGACATCGGCTTCGTCGGGTACTGGCGGCACGGCCGGTCCAGCCCCGGCTGAATAACTAAGGTGAACCTAACAAGTCTTTAGCTATGCTCAGGACATGACAGCTTCACTGCTCAGCGCCGAGGCCGCGGTCAGCACCGACCGCCCGTCGCGCTACCTCACCCAGCTGTGCAAGCACTTCGCGCACAAGATCGAGGCCGCCGAGTTCTCCGAGGAACGCGGCGACCTCACCTTCGGCGCGGGCAAGGTCGAGCTGACCGCCGAGACCGGGATCCTGCGCCTGCGCGTGCACGCCGACTCCGAGGAGAACCTGGAGCGGATGCAGCACGTGGTGGGCAGCCACCTGGTGCGCTTCGGCCAGCGCGACGAGCTCGCGGTGGACTGGTCCCGGCTCTAGAGCGGCGACTCGGTCGCCAAGCGCATGAGGCCCTCCTGCACGACCGTGGCGACGAGCTGGCCGTCGGCCGAGAAGAACCGGCCGGTGGCGAGCCCGCGCCCGCCCGAGGCGCTCGGCGACACGCAGTCGTAGAGCAGCCACTCATCGGCGCGGAACGGCCGGTGGAACCACATCGCGTGGTCCAGGCTGGCGCCGATCACGCCGTCGGAGCCCCAGTTCAGGCCGTGCCTGGCCAGCACCCCGTCGAGCAGGGTCATGTCCGAGCAGTAGGCCAGCAGGCACACGTGCAGCAGGTCGTCGTCGGGCAGCTTGCCGTCGGCGCGCATCCAGACCTGGTTGTTGGCCTGCTCGCGCGGGCCGGAGTCCTTGGACACCCACGGCGGGTCGGTCACGTAGCGGACGTCGATCGGCCTTGGCATGGTCGCCCACGCCTTGAGCTGCTCGCGGTAGGGCGCGGTGCGCTCGGCATACGTTGGCAGGGTCTCCGGCGCGGCCACCTTCGGCATCTCGCTGGCGTGCTCCAGACCCTCCTCGACCACCTGGAAGGAGGCGGACAGCGAGAAGATCGCCTTGCCGTGCTGCACGGCGACCACGCGGCGGGTGGTGAAGGAGCGCCCGTCCCGGATCCGGTCCACCTCGTAGACGATCGGCACCCTGGGGTCGCCGCCGCGGATGAAGTAGGCGTGCAGCGAGTGCACCTTGCGCTCCGGCGACACCGTGCGGCCCGCGGCGACCAGCGCCTGACCGGCGACCTGACCACCAAAAACCCTGGTCGGCGAGACCGAGGGGCTGACCCCGCGGAAGATGTTCTCCTCGATCTTCTCCAGGTCGAGCAGCGCGACCAGGCGGTCGAGGATCGGCTGGCCGTGCGGCACTCCGTCCAGGGCCAGGGGCGCGGGGTGCGCTCCCTGGGCCCCGGTCGGATCGGCGGCTGCGGCGCGGGCTGCCTCAGTCACGTCTAGACACTCCCCATCGGGCGCTAGGCCCAGGTGAGTGACTCAGGCGTGGTCCTCTTCACCCAGGCGGTGTACTCGGATGAGGTTAGTCGAGCCCACGGTCCCGGGCGGGGAACCTGCGACGATGACCACAAGGTCACCCTCCTGGTACCGGCCGATGGACAGCATCGCCTGGTCGCACTGGCGGACCATGGCGTCGGTGGAGTCCACCTCGGGCACCAGGAAGGTCTCCACGCCCCAGCTCAGCGACAGCTGGCTGCGCACCTCGGCCTCCGGGGTGAAGGCCAGCAGCGGCAGCGTGGTGTGCAGGCGGGCCAGCCGCCGCACCGTGTCACCGGACTGGGTGAAGGCGACCAGGGCCTTGGCGTTGAGGCGCTCGCCGATGTCGCGGGCGGCGTAGGAGATCACGCCGCGCTTGGTCCTGGGCACGTGCGTCAGCGGCGGGACCGTGTCCGTGGTGGTCTCGGTCTCGACGTACCGGACGATCCGCGCCATGGTCTGGACGGTCTCGATCGGGTAGCGCCCGACGCTGGTCTCCCCGGAGAGCATGACCGCGTCCGCGCCGTCGAGCACCGCGTTGGCGACGTCGGAGGCCTCGGCCCTGGTCGGCCGGGAGTTCTGGATCATCGAGTCCAGCATCTGGGTGGCCACGATGACCGGCTTGGCGTTCTCGCGGGCGATCTGCACCGCCCGCTTCTGCACCACCGGCACGTGCTCCAGCGGCAGCTCCACGCCCAGGTCGCCGCGGGCGACCATGATGCCGTCGAAGGCCAGCACGACGGCTTCCAGGTTGTCGACCGCCTCCGGCTTCTCCAGCTTGGCGATCACCGGCAGCCTGCCGTTGCCGACCCGGTCCATCACCTGGTGCACCAGGTCGATGTCGGCCGGCGAGCGCACGAAGGACAGGGCGATGAAGTCCACCCGCAGGCTGAGCGCGAACTCCAGGTCCTCGATGTCCTTCTCGCTCAGCGCGGGCACGGAGACGTCCATGCCGGGCAGGGAGATGCCCTTGTTGTCGCTGACCGTGCCGCCCTCGGTCACGTCGCAGACCACGTCCTGGCCCTCGACGCCGACCACGACCAGCCCGACCTTGCCGTCGTCGACCAGCATGCGGTCGCCCGGCTTGGCGTCCTCGGCCAGCCCCTTGTAGGTGGTGGAGACGCGGTCGTGCGTGCCCGCGATGTCCTCGACCGTGATGCGCACCCGGTCACCGGTGCGCCATTCGACCGGCCCGTTGGCGAAACGCCCGAGCCTGATCTTGGGTCCTTGCAGGTCGGCCATGATGCCGACCGCCTTGCCGGCCTCGTCACTGGCCTGGCGCACGATGTCGTAGATCTGCTTGTGGTCGGCATGGGTGCCGTGACTGAAGTTCAGCCGGGCGACGTCCATGCCAGCGGCAACCAGGTCGCGCACCTTCTCAGGGGTCCCCGTAGCGGGCCCCATCGTACAGACGATCTTCGCTCGTCGGCTCACGGTCTAGGAGCTTAGCTCGCGGCTGTACCGATCACGGTACCGATACGGGAACTTGTCCACCTTGTTCCGGCAAGATGAAGAACTGTGCGTCAAGCGAACGTTCGGGTGTTCCCTTTTGTCGCCGCCGCGCTACTGAGCGTTGTGGTTCTGTTCACTCCGGCGTCAGGTGTGCCATCCGCGCCGCCCGGCACGGACAAAGTGATCCACTTCAGCCTGTTCGCGCTACTGGCGGTGACCGGGCTGCTCGCCAGGTTCCCGCCGCGTCCACTCGTCTTCGGACTCATCGGCTGGGCCGGGCTCTCGGAGTGGCTCCAGGCGGTGCTGCCGATCGGCCGGACCGGCGGCGTGCCGGACGCGGTCGCCGACCTGCTCGGGGTCGCGGTGGCCGTAACGCTGTGGTTCTGGGTGCGACGACTGCGGAGCTTTCGCCGCCGTTCGGGTTCAGTCGATCGGGGGAATGTTTCGGGCGAGTGAACTCCGCGCCGGGCGGGACCGGCACCGTTGGCCGCGAGCCGATCACCGCCTAGGTTCTGAAGGATGCGTCTGTCGCCCCGCGAGCAGGAGAAGCTGCTCGTCCACGTGGCCGCCGACCTGGCGGCCCGGCGCCGCGCCAGAGGGCTGCGGCTCAACCACCCCGAGGCGGTCGCCCTGCTCAGCTCGCACGTCATGGAGGGCGCGCGGGACGGCCGCACGGTCGCCGAGCTGATGGAGTCCGGCCGCTCCGTGCTGACCAGGGCGGAGGTCCTGGAGGGGGTGCCGGAGATGCTGCACTCGGTGCAGGTCGAGGCGACCTTCCCGGACGGCACCAAGCTGGTCACCATCCACGAGCCGATCCCGTGATCCCCGGCGAGGTCTTCCCGGCGCAGGGCCGGATCGAGCTGAACGAGGGCGCGCCCCGGCTGCGGCTGCGGGTGGCCAACACCGGCGACCGGCCGGCCCAGGTCGGCTCGCACTACCACTTCGCCGAGGTCAACTCCGCGCTGGAGTTCGACCGGGCCGCCGCGCAGGGTCACCGGCTGGACATCCCGGCAGGCACCTCGGTGCGGTTCGAGCCGGGCGTGGTGCGCGAGGTGGACCTGGTGCCGCTGGCGGGCAGGCGCGTGGTGCCCGGCCTGAGCCTGAGGAGGCCGGAGTGAGCTCGATGGACCGCGCCGGGTACGCGGCCAGGTACGGCCCGACCGTGGGCGACCGGGTGCGGCTGGCCGACACCAACCTGCTCATCGAGGTGACCGAGGACCGCTGCGGCGGACCGGGCCGGGCCGGTGAGGAAGTGGTTTTCGGCGGCGGCAAGGTGATCCGCGAGTCGATGGGCCAGTCCGCGGCCACCCGTGCCGAGGGCGCGCCGGACCTGGTCATCACCGGCGCGGTGGTGCTGGACCACTGGGGCGTCATCAAGGCCGACGTCGGCGTGCGGGACGGGCGGATCGTCGCGCTGGGCAAGGCGGGCAACCCGGACACCATGGACGGGGTGCACCCGCAGCTGGTGATCGGCCCGTCCACGGAAGTCTTGGCGGGCAACGGGATGATCCTGACCGCGGGCGCGGTGGACGCGCACGTGCACCTGATCTGCCCGCAGCAGCTGCCCGAAGCGCTGGCCGCCGGGGTCACCACCATCGTCGGCGGCGGCACCGGCCCGGCCGACGGGACCAGGGCCACCACGGTCACCCCCGGCGCCTGGCACCTGGAGCGGATGCTGGTCGCACTGGACGGCTATCCGGTCAACGTCGCCTTGCTGGGCAAGGGGAACACGGTCCGGGCGGAGGCGCTGTGGGAGCAGCTGCGCGCCGGGGCCAGCGGGTTCAAGCTGCACGAGGACTGGGGCACCACGCCCGCGGCCATCGACACCTGCCTGCGGGTCTGTGACGAGTCCGGGGTGCAGGTGGCCATCCACACCGACACGCTGAACGAGGCCGGCTTCCTGGAGTCCACTGTGGACGCCATCGCCGGACGGTCCATCCACGCCTACCACACCGAGGGCGCCGGCGGCGGGCACGCGCCGGATGTGATCAAGATGGCCGGGGAGTCGTTCGTGCTGCCCTCCTCGACCAACCCGACCCGGCCGTTCACGGTGAACACCCTGGACGAGCACCTGGACATGCTGATGGTCTGCCACCACCTGGACCCGACGCTGCCGGAGGACCTGGCCTTCGCCGAGTCCCGGATGCGGCCGAGCACCATGGCCGCCGAGGACGTGCTGCACGACCTGGGCGCGATCTCCATCATCAGCTCGGACTCCCAGGCGATGGGCCGGATCGGCGAGACCATCGTGCGTACCTGGCAGACCGCGCACGTGAACAAGGCCCGCCGCGGCGCGCTGCCCGGCGACGGCGGCGCGGACAACCTGCGCGCCCAGCGCTACGTGGCCAAGTACACGATCTGCCCGGCCGTGGCGCACGGCCTGGACCGGGAGGTGGGCTCGGTGGAACCGGGCAAGCTGGCCGACCTGGTGCTGTGGGAGCCCGCGTTCTTCGGCGTCCGCCCGCACGTGGTGGTCAAGGGCGGCCTGATCGCCTGGGCCGCGATGGGCGACCCCGGCGCGTCCATCCCCACCCCGCAACCGGTGTTCGCCCGCCCGATGTGGGGCGCGGAACCCGTTGCCGCGGCCCATTCCTCCCTGCACTTCGTGGCCCCCGCCGCGCTGGAGGCCGGTCTGGCCGACCGCCTGGACGTGCGCCGGAAACTGGTGCCGGTGGCCAACACCCGGTCCCTGGGCAAGGCGGACCTGCCGAACAACACCGCGCTGCCCCGGATCGAGGTGGACCCGGACACCTTCACCGTGCGGATCGACGGCGACGTGGTGGCACCCGAACCGGCCGACTCGCTGCCCATGGCGCAGCGGTACTTCCTGTTCTGATGGTCGCGGCCGGACTGCTGCTGCTCGCCGACGCCCGGCTGCCGGCGGGCGGCCACGTGCACTCGGGCAGCCTGGAGGCGGCGGTGCGGGCCGGGGTGGTGACGGATGTGCCGTCGCTGCACGGGTTCCTGCGCGGACGACTGGTCTCGGCCGGGCTGGTGGCGGCGTCGTTCGCGGCGGCGGCGACCCGGTTGGCGGAGTCCCTGGATGGTGGGGACGCGGCTTGTTGGGCGGAGCTGGACGCGGAGCTGGACGCGCGGACTCCGGCGGCGGGGCAGCGGCTGGCTTCGCGGCAGCAGGGGCGCGGGTTGTTGCGCACGCTGCCGAGGGAGGCGGTGCGGCGCGGGGCGGAAACCGGTGTGGCGGCGGCTGATGCGGCGAGACTTGGCGGGGCGGGACTCGGTGCCGCAGGACTCGGTGCCGCAGGGCTCGGCGGGGCGGGACTCGGCGCCGCGGGACTCGGCGCGGCGGGACTCGGCGCGGCGGGACTCGGCGCGGCGGAGGTCAGCACGGCGGGGGTCAGCACGGCGGGGGTCAGCACGGCGGAGGTCAGCACGGCGGAGGTCGAGCCCGCGGAGGTCGATGCCGGCGCGGTGCTGGCCGCGTTGCGTGCCGGATGCCCTGCCGGGGCGCACCACAGCCTCGCCTTCGGCGCGGGCGCGGCGATCCTGGGCGGCACCGCCGAGGACGCCGCGGTGGCCATCGCGCTGGCCTCGGTCACCGGACCGGCCTCGGCCGCGGTCCGGCTGCTCGCCCTCGACCCGTTCGCCGTGCAGTCCGCGCTGACCAGCCTAGCGTCCACAGTGGACAGTGTTGCGGCCACCGCGGCCACTCCCCTGCCCTGGGCCGAGCTGCCGGACGAGGGCGCGCCCGCGCTGGACCTGCTCGCCGACACCCACGCCACGCTGTCCGACACGCTTTTTGTGTCCTGAAAGGAGATCCATGGGCGCCTACCACGGTGACGGCCCGCACGACGACGGCCCCGACCCGCACGCGCACCTGCACCGGCTCGGCGCGAGCCCGCGGATCGGCATCGGCGGACCGGTCGGCTCCGGCAAGACCGCGCTGGTCGCCGCGCTGTGCCGGACACTGCGCGCGGAGCTGCGGCTCGGCGTGGTGACCAACGACATCTACACCACCGAGGACGCGGAGTTCTTGCGCCGCAACGCGATCCTGCCGGATGACCGGATCAGCGCGGTCAAGACCGGCTGCTGCCCGCACACCGCGATCCGGGACGACATCACCGCGAACCTGGACGCCATCGAGGACCTGGAGGCCCGGCACGGCGCCTTCGACCTGGTGCTGGTGGAAAGCGGCGGGGACAACCTGACCGCCACCTTCAGCAAGGGCCTGGTGGACCGGCAGATCTTCGTGGTGGACGTGGCCGGTGGCGACAAGGTCCCGCGCAAGGGCGGTCCCGGGGTCACCCTGGCCGACCTGCTGGTGGTCAACAAGACCGACCTGGCCCCGCTGGTGGGCGCGGACCTCGGCGTGATGGCCAGGGACGCGGCCGCGGTCCGGGGCGAGCTGCCGGTGCTGTTCAACTCCCTCGCCGAGGACCCGACGGCGGCCGGCGTCGCGGCCTGGGTGCGCGAGGTGCTGGCCGAACTGGCCCCCGCGCACCAGCACTGATGCGCGCCGAGGCGGCGCTCACCATCCGGCGCGCCCCGGACGGCCGGTCCACGGTGGCCACCGCGCGGTCCCGGCCGCCCTTGACGCTGCGCCGCACCAGGTGCAGCGGACCGGGCGTTGAGGTGTGCCTGGTCGGCACGGCGGCTGGCCCGCTGGGCGGCGACGAGCTGAGCCTGACCGTGGCGGTGGAGGCCGGGGCGAGCCTGCGGTTGCGCTCGACCAGCGCGCAGCTGGTACTGCCGGACCGTGAGCACCGGCCGGCGAACCTGCGGGTGCGTGCGGTGGTGAGCGCGGGCGCGGTGCTCGACGTCGAACTGGAGCCGACCGTGCTCGCCGAGGGCTGCCTGCTGGCGGCGACCACCGAGGTGGAGCTGGCCCCGGACGCGGTGCTGCGCTGGCGGGAGATCACCGTGCTGGGCCGGCACGCGGAGCAGGCCGGGCGGGCGGTGCAGCGGTGGCGGGTGCGCCGGGACGACAGGCCGGTGCTGCGCACCACGACCTCGCTGCTGGACCCGGCCAGCTACCGGTCACCCGCGCTGGCCGGCCGGGCCCGGGTGCTGGCCACCGTGCTGGTGGCCGCGCCGGGACTCACCGCGCCGCAACGGGTACTGGGCCCCGGGGCGGCCTGGGGCGCGGTGCACGTGCTGCCGGAGGCGGCGCTGGTCAGCGTGCTCGCCGCGGACACCGTGGCGGCGCGGGCGGCCCTGGCCGAGCTCACCGAGGGCTGGCTGGACCAGGCCGCGGGCGGATGACCGGTTCGCCTCAGGCGCTGGGGGGACCGACGTGGTCGGCGAGCCAGGCGGTGAACGGGGCCAGCGCCCGCCAGTGCTTGCGCACCAGGGTCAGGCACTCCCGTTCGTGCAGGTAGTCGCCGGGCTCCCAGGACCGGCCGACGTAGAGCGAGCGGTGCCGCAACAGGTCCAGCCGCGGGTGGTCCGGCTCGACCCCGCGCGGGCGGCTCTTCATCACGTCCCCGTGCACACCCCAGCCCGCCTTGGTCAGCTTCGCCAGGATCTTGGCCAGCTCGCCGCCGCGCCGGTCCTCGGCGACCGCGGTCCGGTACCGGGCGAGCTGGTCAGCGGCCAGCCGGTAGCAGCCCGCGCCGAGCATCAGCCCGTCCGCGGCGAGCTGCACGTAGTAGCTGGACTCCCCCAGCTTGCCCCCGGCCAGCGCGCCACAGGCGGTCTTGTACGGCGTCTTGTCCTTGCTGAACCGCACATCCCGGTACGGCCGGAACACCTTGCCCGCGCCGAACTCGTCCTCGAGATCGGCCAGCAGCGCGACCATCGGCGCCCGCACGTCCTGCTCGTAGGTGGCCTTGTGGTCGGTCCAGTAGGTCTTGGAGTTGTCCGCCTCCAGGCCGTCGTAGAAGTCCACGGCGTGCTCGCCGAACCCGGTGAAACCCATCATCGCCGCCACTGGTCGCTGAGGCCGACGTGGTCGGCACACCATTCGTTGATCGCGTTCAGCTCCCGCCAGCCCAGCCGCACCCGCTCCAGGCACTCCGGCCCGTGCAGGTCGTCGTCAGGGGGCCAGCGCCGGGCCACGTAGAGCGAGCGGTGCCGCAGCAGGTCCAGCCGGGGATGGTCCGGGTCGGCGCCGCGCGGCTTGGTCTTCATCACGTCCCCGCACACCTCCCAGCCCGCCTTGACCAGCTTCGCCAGGATCTTCACCAGCTTCCCGCCGCGCCGCTCGTCGTCCACCGCCGTGCGGTAGCGGGCCAGCTGGTCGGGGGCCATCGCGAAGGACCCACCGCCGATCATCAACCCCTCCGCGCCGACCTCGACGTACCAGGCCCCGCCCCCGCGCCCCTGCTCGACCACGCCGCCGCAGTGGTCCTTGTACGGCCGCTTGTCCTTGCTGAACCGCACATCCCGGTACGGCCGGAACACCTTCCCCGCCCCGAACTCCGGCTCCAGCTCCGCCAGCAGCCGTTCCATGGGGGCGCGCACGTCGCGGTCGTAGACCGGCTTGTGGTCGGTCCAGTAGGACTTGGAGTTGTCCGCTGCCAGTCCGTCGAAGAAGTCGACCGCGTACTCGCCGAAACCCGAGAACTCCATGCCGGCCAGCCTACGACTCGGCACCGACAGTCACCGTTCGGGTGATCCGGGACCGGATGGACTCGCTACGGGAACGGGAAGGTCACCGTACGGCCGTTCGTCGTAACGGGGGTCCGGTGACCGGCGACACCGCGAGCATGACTCGTGAATGGCGTGCGGCACTTGCCTGGTTCGGTGTGGCCCTGCTGGTGGGCGGTCTTGTTCTCGGTCTGTTGCCGCTTCCCGGTGAAGGCCCCTCGTCGCTCCGAGACGGCTGCGGGAGCGCCTTCGACCCGGACGGCGCACTCTGCGCGACCGCCGGCAACGCGCGGGTGCCCTGGCTGGTCTGGATGTTCACCATGGGCGCCGGGCTGCTGACCGCCGCCTACGCCGCCCAGTTCATGACCGAGAACCCACCTGAGCCCCCGCCCACCGCCGCACCGCCGTCAGCCGAGGTTTGACCCGGCCTGTTCGGCCCCAACAAGGTAGTCCAGGTCCGCGCGCACCCGGTGCCCCGCCGACGCGGCGAGCCGTTCCAGCAGCTCGCCCTCGACCGGCAGCAGTCCGGCCGGCGGCTGCTCCGCCGCGGGCCAGTACGGCAGCTCGACCCGTTCGACCAGGGACTCGTCCACCCGGCTGAACCCCTCCAGCACCCAGACCACGTGCTCGTTCATCGCGACCATGGTGCCGGACCGGCCCGGCGGGTCACCGGGCCGGTCCGGAATCTCAGCGAACCGCCAGCGGCACCAGGTTCGGGCGTACCGGTGAGGGCAGGTTGGACACGCCGGTCAGGTACGTGTCCACCGCGTGCGCCGCCGAGCGGCCCTCCGCGATCGCCCACACCACCAGCGAGGCCCCCCGGTGCGCGTCCCCGCACACGAAGACCCCCGGCGCGTCGGTCTGCCAGTCCGAGCCGCAGGAGATCGAGCCGCGCTTGTTCAGCTCGATGCCCAGGCCGGGCAGCAGGGGCATGTGTTCCACGCCCTCGAAGCCGATGGCGAGCAGGGCCAGGTCACAGGGGACCTCCTCGACCTCGGCGGAGACCGGGATGACCGAGCGGCGGCCGTCGGCGTCCTTCTCCACCCTGACCTTGCGCAGGCGGACCGCGCGGACCTGGCCTTCGCCGTTGTCCACGAACTCCTCGACGGCGACGGCGAACTTGCGCTCGCCGCCCTCGTCGTGCGCCGGGTAGGTGTGCAGGATGACCGGCCAGACCGGCCACGGGGAGCGGTCCTCGTCGCGGACCGCGGGCGGCATCGGGTACTGGTCGAGCTGGACCACGCCTGCCGCGCCCTGGCGGTGGGCGGTGCCCAGGCAGTCGGCCGCGGTGTCGCCGCCGCCGATGATGATCACGTGCTTGCCCTTGGCGTCGATGCCGGCCGGGCCGTCGCCCTCGCAGAACTTGTTGGCCGGCACCAGGTGTTCCATCGCCAGGTGCACACCCTTGAGGTGCCGGCCGGGGATGTCCGGGGCGTCGCGGCCGCGCAGCGCGCCCACCGCGAGCACCACCGCGTCGAACTCCGCGCGCAGCTGCTCCACCGTGAGGTCGACGCCGACCTCGCAGTTGGTGATGAACCGGGTGCCCTCGGCGCGCAGCTGGGCCAGCCTGCGGTCCAGGACCTTCTTCTCCATCTTGAACTCGGGGATGCCGTAGCGCAGCAGCCCGCCGAGCCGGTCGTCCCGCTCGAACACGGTGACCTCGTGGCCCGCCCTGGTCAGCTGCTGGGCGGCGGCCAGGCCGGCCGGGCCGGAGCCGACCACGGCGACCTTCTTGCCGGACTGCACGGTGGCCGGGTTCGGGCTGACCGTGCCCGCCTCCCACACCTGGTCCGCGATGGCCTGCTCCACCCGCTTGATCGCCACCGCGCCGCCGGAGAGCGGGGAGATGGCCAGCACGCAGGCCGTCTCGCACGGGGCGGGGCAGAGCCTGCCGGTGAACTCGGGGAAGTTGTTGGTCGCGTGCAACCGGTCCCCGGCCTGGGCCCAGTCGCCCCGGCGCACCAGGTCGTTCCACTCCGGGATCAGGTTGCCCAGCGGGCAGCCCGCGGAACCGCTGTGGCAGAAGGGGATCCCGCAGTCCATGCAGCGGGTCGCCTGGGTGCGCACCTGGTCCTCGCGGACCTGGGGATCCAGTGCGGCGTACACCTCGTGCCAGTCGTCGATCCGCTCGCCCGCCGGGCGCTTGGCCGGTTCGGTGCGGGCGTGCTTCAGGAATCCGTTCGCATCAGCCACGGGAGGCCTCCATGATCGCCTCGTCCACATCGCGGCCCTCGGCGCGTGCGATCCGCACCGCCTCCAGGACCCGCTGGTAGTCCCTGGGCATGACCTTGGTGAACGCCGACGAGCGGCGCGGCCAGTCCCCGAGCAGCGACGCCGCCACCGTGGATCCGGTGAGCAGGTGGTGCTTCTCGACAATCTCGCGCAGCCAGCGGAGGTCTTCCGCATTGGGCCGCTGGAGCTCCACCATCGCGGTGTTGACCTTCACCGGATCCAGGTCCAGCACGAAGGCGATGCCACCGGACATGCCGGCGGCCACGTTGCGGCCGGTCGGCCCGAGCACCACGGCCCGGCCACCGGTCATGTACTCGAAGGCGTGGTCGCCCGCGCCCTCGGCGACCGCGGTCGCGCCGGAGTTGCGCACGCAGAACCGCTCGCCCACCTGGCCGCGCAGGAAGATCTCGCCGGCGGTGGCGCCGTAGCCGATCACGTTGCCCGCGATCACCTGCAGCTCGGCCCGGAACGGCGCGTCCTCGTGCGGGCGCACGATGATCCGGCCGCCGGAGAGGCCCTTGCCCACGTAGTCGTTGGTGTCGCCGACCATCTCGATGGTGATCCCGGCGGGCAGGAACGCGCCGAGGGACTGCCCGGCCGAACCCTCCAGCTTGATCTGGATGGTGCCATCCGGCAGGCCCGCGCCGCCGAAGCGGCGGGTGACCTCGGAGCCGAGCAGGGTGCCCACGGTGCGGTTGACGTTGCGCACCGGCAGTTCCAGCCGCACCGGGTGCGCGTCCTCCAGCGCGGCCTCGGCCAGCTGGATCAGCGTGCGGTCCAGGGCCTTGTCCAGGCCGTGGTCCTGGTCGCGGACCCGGCGCTTGGCGCTGCCCTGCGGTCCTTCGACCACCTCGAACACCGGGGACAGGTCGAGGCCGACGGCCTTCCAGTGGTCGATGGCCGGGTCCGCGCCGAGCAGCTCGGCGTGCCCGATGGCCTCGTCCAGGCTGCGGAAGCCCAGCGCGGCAAGGTGTTCGCGGACCTCCTCGGCGACGAAGTAGAAGAAGTTCTCCACGAACTCGGCCTTGCCGGTGTACCGCTTGCGCAGCTCGGGGTTCTGCGTGGCCACGCCGACCGGACAGGTGTCCAGGTGGCAGACCCGCATCATCACGCAGCCGGCCACGATCAGCGGCGCGGTGGCGAAGCCGAACTCCTCCGCGCCGAGCAGCGCGGCGATCAGCACGTCCCGCCCGGTCTTCATCGCGCCGTCCACCTGCAGGGTGATCCGGTCGCGCAAACCGTTGAGCACCAACGTCTGCTGCGCCTCGGCCAGCCCGATCTCCCAGGGCGTGCCGCAGTGCTTGAGCGAGGTGAGCGGGGAGGCGCCGGTGCCGCCGTCGTGGCCGGAGACCAGGATGACGTCGGCGTGCGCCTTGGCCACGCCCGCGGCCACGGTGCCGATGCCGACCTCGCTGACCAGCTTGACGTGCACCCGCGCCTGCTCGTTGGCGTTCTTCAGGTCGTGGATGAGCTGGGCCAGGTCCTCGATGGAGTAGATGTCGTGGTGCGGCGGCGGCGAGATCAGCGAGACGCCCGGCGTGGAGTGCCGGGTGCGCGCGATCCACGGGTACACCTTGTAGCCGGGCAGCTGGCCGCCCTCGCCGGGCTTGGCGCCCTGGGCCATCTTGATCTGGATGTCGGTGCTGTTGACCAGGTACTCGCTGGTGACGCCGAAGCGGCCGCTGGCGACCTGCTTGACCGCCGAGCGCCGCGCCGGGTCGTACAGGCGCTCCGGGTCCTCGCCGCCCTCACCGCTGTTGGACCGGCCACCGAGCCGGTTCATCGCCACGGCAAGGGTTTCGTGCGCCTCGGCGGAGATCGAGCCGTAGGACATCGCGCCGGTGTTGAACCGCTTGACGATCGCGCTGGCCGGCTCGACCTCCTCGATCGGCACCGGCTTGCGGCCGTCGGCCTTGAGCTCGAAGAGCCCGCGCAGCGCGCCGCCTTCCTTGGCCAGGCGGTCGCATTCGGCGGTGTAGCGCCGGTAGACGTCGTACTGCCGGGTCTTGGTGGCGTGCTGGAGCAGGAACACCGTCTCCGGGTTGAACAGGTGCAGCTCGCCCTCGCGGCGGTAGAAGTACTCGCCGCCCACCGGCAGGCCGCGGTGCGCGCGGTCGGTCGGGTTGTCCGGGTAGGCCAGCCGATGTCGTTGCGCCACCTCGGCGGCCAGCACGTCCATGCCGACCCCGCCGAGCTTGGAGGCGGTGCCCACGAAGTACTCGGCGACCACGTCGGTGGCCAGGCCGACCGCCTCGAAGACCTGCGCGGCGGTGTAGGCGCCCACGGTGGAGATGCCCATCTTGGACATCACCTTCAGCACGCCCTTGACCAGCGCGCCCACGTAGTTGCGCACCGCCTTGCGGGCCTCGATGCCGGTGACCGCGCCGCGGTTGACCATGTCCTCGATGGTCTCGAAGGCCAGGTACGGGTTGACCGCGGCCGCGCCGTAGCCCAGCAGCAGCGCGATGTGGTGCACCTCGCGGGCGTCCCCGGACTCCACCACCAGCGCGACCCGCAGGCGCTCCTTGGTGCGCACCAGGTGGTGGTGCACCGCGGAGACCAGCAGCAGCGAGGGGATCGGGGCCATCCGGTGGTCGGAGTCCCGGTCGGAGAGCACCAGGATCCGGGCGCCGGCCGCGATGGCCTCGGAAGCCTCCCGGCGGACCCGTTCCACCGCCGCGGTCAGCGCCTCCGCACCACCGTCCACTTCGTACAGTCCACTCAGGACCGCGCAAGCGAAGCCGGGCAGGTCGCCGTCGTCGTTGACGTGGATGAGCTTGGCCAGCTCGTCGTTGTCGATGACCGGGTACGGCAGCTGGATGTGCCGGCAGGAGGAGGGGCCGGGGTCGAGCAGGTTGCGCTCGGGGCCCATGACGCGCGCGACGGAGGTGACGATCTCCTCGCGGATGGCGTCCAGCGGCGGGTTGGTCACCTGCGCGAAGTGCTGGACGAAGTAGTCGTAGAGCATCCGGGAGCGCTGCGAGAGCGCCGCGATCGGGGTGTCGGAACCCATGGAGCCCAACGGTTCCAGCCCGCTGACCGCCATCGGGGTGAGCAGCACGCGCAGCTCTTCCTCGGTGTAGCCGAAGGTGAGCTGGCGGCGCACCACGGACTCGTGGCTCTGCACCACGTGCTCGCGGTCGGGCAGGTCGGCCAGGTTGAGCAGGCCGGCGTGCAGCCACTCGTCGTAGGGCAGCCCGGCGGCGAGCTCGGACTTCACCTCGTTGTCGTCCACGATCCGCCCGGCGGCGGTGTCCACCAGGAACATCCGGCCCGGCCGCAGGCGGCCCTTGGCCACCACCTGGCTCGGGGCCACGTCGAGCACGCCGGTCTCGGAGGCCAGCACCACGCGGCCGTCGGCGGTCTGCCACCAGCGGGCCGGGCGCAGGCCGTTGCGGTCGAGCACCGCGCCGACCAGGGTGCCGTCGGTGAAGGTGACGCAGGCCGGGCCGTCCCACGGCTCCATGAGACTCGCGTGGAACTGGTAGAAGGCGCGGCGGGAGGCGTCCATGGTGGCGTGGTTCTCCCACGCCTCCGGCACCATCATCAGCACCGCGTGCGGCAGGGTGCGGCCGCCCAGGTGCAGCAGTTCCAGGACCTCGTCGAAGGAGGCGGAGTCCGAGGCGTCGCTCGCGCAGATCGGGTACAGGCGGGACAGGTCGCCGGGGATGAGGTCGCTTTCCAGCAGGGCCTCGCGGGCGCGCATCCGGTTGCGGTTGCCGCGGATGGTGTTGATCTCACCGTTGTGCGCGACGAACCGGAACGGGTGCGCCAGCGGCCACGAGGGGAAGGTGTTGGTGGAGAACCTGCTGTGCACCAACGCGATCGCGCTGGCCAGCCGGTGGTCGGTCAGGTCGAGGAAGAACGCGGGCAGCTGCGCGGTGGTCAGCATGCCCTTGTACACCAGGGTGCGCGCGGACAGCGAGGGGAAGTAGACCCCGTAGCCCGCCTGCTCGCTCTCGTGCTCGGCGCGCTTGCGCAGCGCGAAGGCCAGGCGGTCCAGGTCGATGCCCGCCCGACATCGCCCGTCCGGGCCCGGTTCGGTCGCGGTCACCAGCAGCATGGAGAAGTGCGGCATCACCGACAGCGCGGTCGGTCCGACGCCTGCGGCCTCCGGGCTGACCGGCACCTCGCGCCAGCCGAGCACCCGCAGGCCCTCTTCCTCGGCGATCCGCTCGATCAGCGCGACCGCCTTGACCCGCAGGTCGTCCTCGGCGGGCAGGAAGGCGATGCCCGCGGCGTAGGTGTGGTTCCCGGCGGCGTCCGGCTTCGGCAGGTCGCCGAGCTCCGCGCGCAGCAGCTCGTCGGGGAGCTGCAGCAGGATTCCGGCCCCGTCCCCGCTCGTGGGCTCGGCGCCGGCGGCGCCGCGGTGTTCGAGGTTCGCCAGTGCCGTCAGGGCGTCGACCACGATCCCGTGGGAACGGCGGCCCTGGATGTCGGCGACCATGGCGACACCGCAGGCGTCTCGTTCCTCGGCCGGGTCGTACAGTCCCTGCTGGGCGGGGATGGCGGAGAAGATCACGCGGAGACCTCCCTCGTCGTGTTCCGTGCTCAGGTGGTGGAAAGCTGGGCACGGGACGACGGTGGCCCGCGAGGTCACACCGGCGTACGCGCCGGTAGCGACAGGTATGACCGGACTGTAACAGGCAGGAAACCCGGAAACACCCCTCGAAGGGTGATGTCGGTCATTGCGCCGTAACGATTTTGCTGCTTCGTTCGACATAGCGGCAAGACCAACAGTACGCGTGTCCTGCTGATTCTCTGGGCAGGGCGTGGAACACGCCGGTAACGTCCCTGGGAGCTTTCACCCGATCGACCCCAGAGGATTCGATGCGTCTTCCCCGGAGTACCCGCGCAGCACTCATCGCCGTCAGCGCCATCGCCCTCGTTGGCGGGTGCGCGAGCCGGGTTCCCGATCCGGCGCCGAGCCAAACCTCGGTGGAGTCGGCGTTCCCGGTCGAGGTGGGCGCGCCGGGCGGCAAACCGCTCACCATCACCAAGAAGCCGGAGCGGATCGTCTCGCTGAACCCGACCGCGACGGAAAGCCTGTTCGCGATCGGCGCGGGCAAGCAGGTGGTGGCCGTGGACGACCAGTCCAACTTCCCGGCCGAGGCGCCCAAGACCACGCTGTCCGGCTTCAAGCCGAACGTGGAGGCCATCGCCGGGCACCAGCCGGACCTGGTGGTCGCCTCCAACGACGTCGAGGGCGTGGTGGCCGGCCTGGAGAAGCTGAAGATCCCGGTGCTGCTGCTGCCCGCGGCCAAGACCCTGGACGACGCCTACGGCCAGATCAGCATCCTCGGCCAGGCCACCGGGCAGGGCACCCCGGCCAACGACGTGGTGAACCGGATGAAGGGCCAGATCAGCAAGCTGGTCCGGGAGACCCCGCGGCCCGCTGAGGCGCTGAAGTACTACCACGAGCTGGACCCGACCTTCTACACGGTGACCTCCAAGACCTTCATCGGCTCCATCTACGGCCTGTTCGGCCTGGTCAACATCGCCGACGCGGCCGACCCGACCGGCGGCGGCTACCCGCAACTCTCCGCCGAGCAGGTGGTCAGCGCCGCGCCGCGGCTGATCTTCCTGGCCGATGTGAAGTGCTGCGGCCAGAGTGCGGCCGCGGTCGGCACCCGGCCGGGCTGGGCGAGCGTGCCCGCGGTGCGCGACGGCGGTGTGGTGGCCCTGGACGACGACATCGCCTCCCGCTGGGGACCGAGGGTGGTCGACCTGGTGCGCACCGTGTCCGAGGCCGTGACCGCAGCCGGGAAGAAGTGACCGCCGCCGCACCCACCCGGCTCCGGTTCCGCCACCTGGCGCTCACCCTGCTGCTGTTGCTCGCCGTGGTGACCGCCGCGGTGCTGCTCGGCGCGATTGACCTGGGCGCCGGGCGCGTGCTCGGCGAGGTCTTCGCCCAGCTCACCGGCGGGGTGTCGCCGCTGTCGGCGCGCGAGGCGGCCATCCTGTGGGAGCTGCGCGTGCCCCGGGTGGTGCTGGCCTGCCTGGTCGGCGCCGCGCTGGCCTCTTCGGGAGCCGCTTTCCAGGGCGTGTTCCGCAACCCCCTGGCCGACCCGTACCTGCT
The DNA here is from genome assembly GCF_053591555.1 of Crossiella sp. NPDC003009. Taxonomy (NCBI): domain Bacteria; kingdom Bacillati; phylum Actinomycetota; class Actinomycetes; order Pseudonocardiales; family Pseudonocardiaceae; genus Crossiella; species Crossiella sp. NPDC003009. The sequence goes on from NZ_JBSFUA010000018.1 coordinate 126,620, forward strand.
GGGCGCGGCGGCCGGGGCAGGGCTGGGCGCGACGCTGGCCGTGTTCGCGGTGCCCACCTTCAGCACCGGCGACTTCTTCGGCCCGCTGCCCATCGCCGCCTTCGCCGGCGCGGTGCTCGGCGTCGGCCTGACCTGGGCGCTGGGCCGTTCGGCCGGTCCGGGCACCGCGACCCTGGTGCTGGCCGGGGTGGCGGTGGCCGCGTTCCTGACCGCGTTGCAGACCTTCGTGCAGACCCTGGACGTGGACAGCCTGCGCACCATCTACACCTGGATGCTCGGCGGCCTCGGCGGCGCGGGCTGGTCGCAGGTGCTGGTGGTGCTGCCCTACATCGCGCTGTCCTCGTTCGTGCTGTGCGCCAGCGGCAGGCTGCTGGACGTGCTCGGCGTGGGCGATGAGGAAGCCGCGGCACTGGGCCTGCACCCGCGCCGGGTGCGGCTGATCATCCTGGGTGCCGCCTCACTGGCCACCGCGGCCGCGGTGTCGGTCAGCGGCCTGATCGGGTTCGTCGGCATCGTGGTGCCGCACGTGGTCCGGCTGCTGGTCGCGGGCAGCTACCGGGTGCTGGTGCCGCTGTCGCTGCTGGGCGGCGCGGCCTTCGTGGTGCTGGCCGACATGGTGGCCCGCACCGTGATCGCCCCCGGCGAACTGCCCATCGGCGTGATCACCGCGTTCACCGGGGCGCCGTTCTTCGCGGTCGTGCTGCGCCGCTCCAGGAGGGTCTGATGCTGGCCATCGAGGGAGTCGCCGCGGGCTACCACGGCCGGATCGCGGTCGCCGAGGTCACCGTCACCGTGCCGCCGGGCAGCTGGCTGGCCGTCATCGGCCCCAACGGCGCGGGCAAGTCCACCCTGCTCAAAGCCGTCGCCAACGCCGTCCCGCACACCGGGACCATCACCGTGGACGGCACCCCGGTCGCCGCCCTGACCAACCGCGCCCGGGCCCGCCGCATCGGCTACGCCCCGCAGACCCCCACCCTGCCCGAGGGCCTCACGGTCACCGACTACGCCCTGCTCGGCCGCACCCCGCACCTGGGTTTCCTGGCCCGCGAAGGCCCAGCCGACCTGGACCTGGTGGCGGACATCCTTGCCCGCCTTGACCTTTCCCAACTGGCCGACCGTCCACTCCCGACACTCTCCGGCGGCGAGCGGCAACGCGCCGTGCTGGCCAGGGTGCTCGCCCAGCAGGCCGGACTGCTGCTGCTGGACGAGCCGACCACCGGACTGGACATCGGGCACGCGCAGTCCCTGCTGGACCTGGTGGACCGGCTGCGGCTGGCGGACGGCACCACGGTGGTGAGCACACTGCACGACCTGACCCTGGCCGGTCAGTACGCGGACCAGCTGCTGATGCTGGACGCCGGGCGGGTGGTGGCGGTGGGGCCGCCGGCGGAAGTGCTGACGGCGGAACGGGTTTCGCGGCATTACGCGGCGCGGGCGGAGGTGCTGACCGCGCCGGACGGGACGCGCGTGGTGACGCCGGTGCGGTCGGGATGAGTCAGATGTGGGGACGAGGGTAGAGCCGCCGCCCCACGAAGAACCCCACGCCCTGGAGCAGCACGGGCAGGTAGGCGACGGCCACGAACAGCCAGTCCCAGCCGTCCATTCGGCCACCTCGCCTGAGTTCGGTCTGCAGGAGGCCGAGCAGGAAGAAGGTCAGGAAGAACGCGAACAGGAACATCACTCCCCAGAACAACCCCAGCAGCTGACGGCTTCGCCGCACCAGGAGCAGTTCGATGTGCTCGCCCCGCAGGTGCCGCCACGGGTTGAGCACCAGAAACCCGGTCATGGCCAGGAACACGTCCATCGTGAGCGCGAAGATGTAGACGAACGGGACCAGCACGTCATACCTGGTGACCAACTGCCCACCGAGCAGGACCACCAGCACCGCCAGCACCACCGCCGCGGAACCGGTGAGCATCGCGAACCAGCCACCGGCGGTGCGGAGCCGCCGCGCGTGCTCGGCCGGAATCGGCACCCACACCGGCGGCCGTCCGACGTAGACGGCCACTAGCGCGGCTTCCAGTCCGAACCGTCACCATCCAGCACGCTGGCATCGCCCATCTGCCCGATCCGGCCCTGCGACCAGGTTTCGCCGACCATCCGCAGCTTCTCCTGGAGAGCGGACTGCTCCGCCTTGCAGGTGTTCACGTGTGCCAGCAGGCCGGTGATGAGACTGCCGATCAGGCCCGCGACCGACGGCAGCACGGCGACGAGGATCAGCAGTGCCAACGGGATACCGGCCACCGAGACGGTCAGGGCCGCCGCGGAGGCGATGCCGACGAGGGCCACGATCAACGCGACGGTGATGCCCACCCAGAAGCTCTCGATGGAGTTGCCCAGGTTGACCAGCGAGCCACGCATCTGGCTGGCCAGGTCCTTCAGCCCGGTCAGCCCGCTGACCTGGGTCGGGATGGTCAGTCGATAGGCCTCAGCGGCCCTGCCTTCCCACTCCAGGGTGGTGTCCATCTTGCTCGGGTCGATCGCGCCCGCCACGTCGTTCAGCTTGTCCGCGATGTCCTTCGACCACTGCTCAGCGGCCTCTCTCACCCGACCGGCATCGCCCCGGTCACCGAGCAGGTCCTCGAGCTGCTTCCCCAGCTCCAGGCTGTTCCGGGTCACCGCCTCCACCAGGAGGTCGATGCGCGGGATGACCCAGCGAAGCGGCTCCGGCACGCTGTTGACCGCCTGGTTCACCTGGTCGAAGAACTTCCGCATGCGTTCGTCAACCTCGCGCAGGCGCTCATTGGCCCGCTGCACGGCTTCGCTCACAGCTCCCCCTACTTCGTGGTGTTCTTCAGCGTGTGCAGGCTGGCTTCTTCCTCGCGCTCATAGGTGTCCGCGGCCTGCCACAGGGTCTCGCTGATGAGCCGGAAGGTCTCCATCGCCTTGCCGATCATGTCGTCCATGGTCGTGCGTGCCTGGAGGTAGGTCTGGTCCAGGCCTTCTTTGACCGCCCACTTGGACAGCTCGGCCGGGCCGAGGTGCAGGCCGTCCAGTGCCCGGCGAGGCCCCTCCAGGGAGTCCGCCGCCTCGTCCCAGCGGACGGCGTCGGCGCGCAGGGCCGCATAGGCCGCGGACAGATCCGTCATGACAGCCCCAATCGGCGCAGCAGCAGGTTCGGGTCGCTGACCAGTGCGGTCAGTTCGGTGATAGCCGGGCTGGTCGGCCACCTGGTCAGGTCCGGATCGGGGGTGCCGCGGCGGTGCAGTTCGCGCAGCACCTCGGTCAGTTCGCCCTCGATCTCCGGATTGCGCGCCGAGTCGGCCCAATACGGGTCCACCGTCAACGTGCTGACCTGCCCGTTCATCGCACTGCCGCGCACGTGTCCACCCGCGCTCTCAACCTCGATCGGCTGGTTCAGCACCGCGTCCAGGCGACCGGTCAGCGTCGCCAGTTCGGCCTCCGCCGCGTCCATCAACCGGAACGCCGCGTCCGTAGTGAGCGGCGTGGTCTCCGGCTGTGCGGTCGGCGCCGGCCAGGGTGGGACCTCGGTCTGCTCGGTCTGCTCGACCTGCTTGGCCAGTGCCTGCATCACCGCGTTGTTCGCCGCGGTCAGCACGCTGCCCTGCAACGCTCGCGGATCCACCGAGCGGCGCCAGTCCGCGGCCAGCCGCACCGACCGCACCTCGCCCATCGGCCCGACCGACACCGTCACCACCTGGTCGGCGTCCTGCCCGGTGATCCCGTCCGGCTCTGCCACGCTCGGCTCCGGCGGGACCGGGCGCTTGGGCGTCGGTTCCCAGTCGTCGGCGTCCTCGAAGCCCCAGCGTTCAACGTCACTCATCCGCATTCCCCCCTCTGGAATGAAATCAGTGACCAAGAAGCTACACACCGAAGGCCGGGCCCACCACGCGGTGAACCCGGCCTTCGGCCCCCAGGGCGACGCTAGGAAGTCTTCTCCGCCTTCGCCTTCTTCTCGGCGGCCTCGGCGGCCTCGCCGTTCTCCGCCTTCATCAGCTCGTCCATGTCCACCAGCGACGGGTCGTTGAGCACCCGGTCCAGCTGTTCCCGGTCCAGCGAGTTCTGCCACTTGGCGATGACCAGGGTGCCCACGCCGTTGCCGATCAGGTTGGTCAGGGCTCTGGCCTCGGACATGAAGCGGTCGATGCCGGCGATCAACGCGATGCCGATGCTGGCCTCGGGGATGACGTTCTGGAAGGCCACCAGGGAGGCGGCCAGGGTGACCAGGCCGGCTCCGGTGACGCCCGCGGCGCCCTTGCTGGACAACAGCATGAACAGCAGCAGGCCGATCTGGGTCCACAGTGGCAGGTGGGCGCCGGTGGCCTGGGCGATGAACAGCGCGCCCATGGTCAGGTAGATGCAGGTGCCGTCCAGGTTGAACGAGTAGCCGGTGGGGATGGTCAGGCCGACCACCGACTTCTGCGCGCCGGCGGCCTCCAGCTTCACCAGCATCCGCGGCAGCACCGCCTCGCTGGAGGAGGTGCCGAGCACGATCAGCAGCTCGTCCTTGATGAAGCGGATGAACTTGAAGATGTTGAACCCGGCCAGCTTCGCCACCCCGCCGAGCACCACGATGATGAACAGCACGCAGGTCAGGTAGAAGGCGATCATCAGGAACGCCAGCGAGGACAACACCTTCGCGCCGTTGGTGCCGATGGTGTAGGCCATGCCGCCGAAGGCCCCGACCGGCGCGGCGTACATGACGATCTTGATGACGCCGAACATGATCTTGGCGATGGTGTCCAGCGCCTGCAGCGGCTTGGCGCCGCGCTCGCCCATCATGCCGATCGCGACCGCGACCAGCACCGCCAGCACCAGCACCTGGATCAGCTGCCCGCTGGTGAACGCGCCGACGAAGGACTCGGGGACCAGGTGCAGGATGAACGCGGTGAAGCCCTCGGCTCCGGCGGCCTTCTTCTGCGCGTCCGCGCCCGCCTTGAGGTCGGCGGCGCTGGGCTGCATGTCCAGGCCGACGCCCGGCTGCAGGATGTTCACCACGATCATGCCGATCACCAGGGCGATCAGCGTCATCACGATGAAGTACAGGATGGTGCGCAGGGCGAGCCCGCCGGCCTTGGCGAGGTTGCCCAGCCCCGCGATGCCGACGACGATGGTGCAGAAGATCGTGGGCGCGATGACCATCTTCACCAGGTTGATGAACAGGTCCGCGAGCCACTTCAGCCCGGCTGCCTGAGCAGGGAACAGGATCCCGACCAGGATGCCTGCCGCGATCGAGACCAGCACCCAGAAGTACAGGTGCCGGTAGATCGGCTTACGCGTTCGCCCCCCAGCAGCGGTCGTTGCCAACATGTCCTCCTCGACAGTGAACCGTGGTCCGGGCGAATGCTCGTGACCGGACAACTTCACCGGCAAGCGACCCGGGCGAAACTTGAGACTGTCCTGACAAAATCTCCGGCATGGTGATAGGGCCGTTACCGGAACAGCGCCTCGACGTTGTCTCGGTGTGCGTGTCATCCGGACGGACTAGCCTGGCACCATGCCGCCGACCGCGCTGACTCGCCGCGCGCTGTTGCTGGGCGGGGCCGGCACCGCGGTGACCGCCGCCCTGGGCAGCTGCACGACGGGGCAGCTGCCCGTCCTGCCCGAGCTGGTGCTGGCCACCGGGCCGCCCGGCGCGGTGTACCGGGAGATCGGCGGGGCGCTGGCCGAGGAGCTGCGCAAGCACCTGCGGGGCACCGCGGTGCGCACCCGGCCGACCGGGGCGTCGGTGGAGAACCTGATGCTGCTCGGCTCCGGCCAGGCGCAGCTCGGGTTCGTCTCCCTGGACGCGATGCTGGCCAGGCAGAACAGCCCGGTGGAGGGCGTGAGCGCGATCGGACGGCTCTACGACAGCTTCCTGCACCTGGTGGTGCTGGACAGCTCGCCGATCAAGACCACCAGGGACCTGGCCGGGCGGCGGATCGCGGTGGGCGCGGCCGGGTCCGGCACCGAGTACACGGTGGAGAAGCTGCGCCGGATCGCCGGGCTGAGCTTCAACGAGGTGCGGCTGTCCCAGGCCGAGGCGGCCAAGCAGCTGGAGGAGGGCGGGATCGACGCGTTCTTCACCCTCACCGGCATCCCCACCCCAGCGATCAGCGACCTGCTGCGGCGGCAGGTGCCGATCCGCATGGTCGAGCTCGCCGAGCAGGCGCAGGCGCTGGCCAGCGGCGACTCCTCGGCCTACATGCCCGCGACCATCCCGAAGCCGACCTACGGCTACCTGCTGCCCTACCGCACGGTGTCGGTGCCGAACCTGCTCGTCGCCAGGGACGACCTGCCGGTCGAGGTGGTGAAGATCGTGACGAACACGGTGTTCGCCGAGTCGGACGCGATCGCGGTCAACCACCCGGAGGCGCGGCGGATCAACCGCAGCACCGGGATCGCCACCGGGCCGGTGCCGCTGCACCCGGGGGCGGCGGCCTGGTTCCGGGAGTACAAGCGGCTGGTGTGAGGGCCGGGGTCAGAGGCCGGCGGGCGGGGTGCCGGGCGTGGTCTTCCCTGGCGGCGGGTCCTCGGGGCCGGGCTCCGGCTGCTCGGCCACGGGTGGGCGGGACAGGTGTTTGCGTTCGCCGTCAGGGCGGCCGTCGGCCTCGTCGGCAGGGTCGAACAGCTGCTCGGCGGGCGCGACCGGCAGCCGGATCGCCACGTCGAGTCCGTGCGGGTGCGCCTGGTGCAGCCGGAACTCGCCACCGGCCGAGGTGACCAGCTCGCTGCAGATGGCCAGGCCGAGGCCGGTGCCGGAGATGTTCTGGTGCTTGGGCGAGCGCCAGAACCGGTGCAGCGCCACCGACAGCTCCGCCTCGTCCAGGCCGACGCCGTCGTCGATGACGTGCAGCTCGACGTGCCCGTCCTCGACGCTGTCCGCCGGTTCCTCGTGCCGGGCCCACACCCGCACCCTGGTGCCGCCGGAGAGCCGGATCGCGTTGCCCACCAGCTCGTCCAGCACGCTGCCGAGACCGCCGGGCGGTTCCAGCACGCGCAGGCCCTCCGGGATGTCCAGGCGCAGCCGGATCGCGGCCCGCTGGGCGTTGGCCTGCCAGGCCGGTTCGTGCGCGGCGACCAGCTCGTCCAGCTCGACCGGTTCGGCGGCCGCGGCGCTGTCCAACCGGGTGGCGGCCAGCAGCGCGTCCAGCACCCGGCCCATCTCCTCGGCTTCCTCCACGGCCAGCTGGTGGGCTTGGCGCGCCGGTTCATCCGGTAGGTGCGGCGCCAGGTTCTCCACCGCGAGGCGGAGGCTGGCCAGCGGGTTGCGCAGCTGGTGGGAGGCGTCGGCGACGAAGTCGCGCTGACGGCGCAGCGCGCGGCCGACCACGTCGACCATGGTGTTGAAGGAGCTGGCCAGGGTGCGCAGCTCGGGTGGCCCGTGCACGTCGGCGCGGGCGTCCAGGCGGCCGCTGGCCACCCGGGAGGTGACCTCGTCCAGGCGGCGGATCGGACGCAGGATCCAGCGGGAGACCGGCCAGGCGGCCCCGATCAGCGCGAGCAGCGGGACCAGGCCGTTGAGCGCGAGCAGCAACCAGGAGTTGAGCACCTGGGCGCGCAGGCCGTCCGAGGGCGAGATGGTGACCACGGCGGCCACCACCTGGCTGTCCCGGCCGACCGGTTCGACCACGACCAGCGGGTTGGTCTCCCACGGCCACACCACGCGCGGCGGGTTGGGCCGGTACCCGGCGAAGGCCACGGCCAGGCCCTCGCGCACGCCGGGGGTGTTCAGGTCGACCGAGGCGTCCGAGGGCAGGATGATGTTGCCGCCCGGGTCGACCAGCACGGCGGGGATGTCGTAGAGCCGGTGGTAGCGGGTCAGCTCCTCGGCCAGCGGGGTGGTGCGGTCCAGGCCGAGGGCGTTCTCGGCCAGCGCGGCGAACCGGCTGGCGTCGCTGAGCCGGTCCAGGTAGACGGACTGGGTCTCGCCCTGGCCGACCGCGGCGGCCAGCGGCACCCCGAAGGCGGCGGCCATCGCCACCAGCAGCGGCACCAGCACCGCGAGCAGCCTGCGGAGCACCCCGGCCTCCCTACCGGGCCATCCGGTAGCCGACGCCGCGCACGGTCTCGATGCGCACGAACGGGCCGAGCTTGCCGCGCAGGGTGGCGATGTGGGTGTCCAGGCTGCGCGAGCGGGCCTCCCAGCTGGCGTGCCACACCTGGTCCAGGATGCGGTCCCGGCTGACCACGCTGCCGGGGCGCGCGGCGAGCAGGGCGAGCACGTCGAACTCCTTGCGGGTCAGCGTGATCTGCTCGCCGGAGACGGTGGCGGTGCGCGAGCCGAGGTCGAGCCGGAGCGGGCCGACCTCCATCACCTCGTGCTCCTCGCTGTCCGCGCGGGCGGCGCGGGTGCGGCGCAGCACGGCCTCGATCCGGGCCAGCAGCTCGGCGGTGCCGAAGGGTTTGACCACGTAGTCGTCGGCGCCGCTGCGCAGGCCGAGCACGCGTTCCCGCTCCTCGCTGCGCGCGGTGACCGCGATGACCGCGGTGCCCTCGCGTTGCCGGAGCTTGCGCAGCACGTCCAGCCCGTCGGCATCGGGCAGTCCGAGGTCGAGCAGCACCACGTCGGCCGGGGCGGCCTGGAGCGCCGCGGCCGCGGTGGCGGCGCGGAGGACTTCGTAGCCGGCGTGCTGCAACGCGGTGACCAACCCGCGCGCCACCCGGTCGTCGTCCTCCACTACGAGGATGCGCATGAGGGTCGATACTAGGCCGCGACGGGCGGCACTGATGTCCATTGGGCCGCCGAGATCGACTTCCGCATGGCAGAATTCGAGGCGCCGGCAGTGCACCAGGCCACCGGAGTTGGTTTCGACACGCCTGGAGGCGGCCATGGTGATCCGCAAGACCGACGCGGAGATCGACCAGATGGCCAAGGCGGGAGCAATCCTGGCCGAGGTCCACGAAGAACTACGAGCGGCCCTGCGCCCCGGTAAAACCACTGCTGACCTGGACCGCGTCGCTGCCGAGGCGATCGAGCGCCGAGGCGGCAAACCCGGCTTCTTCGGCTACAACGGCTACCCCGCCGTCATCAACGCCTCCCTGGGTGAGCAGATCGTGCACGGCATCCCATCCCGCCAGACCCGCCTACGGGAAGGCGACATCCTCAGCCTGGACTGCGGTGTCCTGTGGAACGGCTTCCACTCCGACGCGGCCTGCACCTGGATCGTCGGCGCGGAAGAAGCGGCCCCCGAGCACCTGCGCGCCTTGGTAGCCGACACCTACCGAGCCCTGTGGGCGGGGATCGGCGCGACCCGGGTGGGCAACCGGATCGGGGACATCTCGGCGGCCATCGGCGCGGTGGGCGCGGCCGGGGGTTACGGCGTGGTGTCCGACCACAATGGACACGCCATCGGCGGGCACGGGATCGGGCGGTCGCTGCACGAGGACCCGTTCGTGCCCGGGCGGGGGCGGCCGGGGCGCGGGTTGCGGCTGAAGCCGGGGCTGGTGCTGGCGATCGAGCCGATGTTCACGACCGGGCATCCAGGGTTCCGGACGCTGGGCGATGAGTGGACCGTGGTGACGGTGGACGGCAGCACGGCGGCGCACTGGGAGCACACGGTGGCGGTGACGGAGTCCGGGCCGAGGGTGCTGACGGCAAGGCCGGAGGAAGTCGCGATGGCGCGAATCGCAGACCTGGGCTGAGCGGAGACCCAGACGCCGGGGTTGAAAACCCACAAAGCGGGCCTCTCGTCTTCTCCGTACGGCCTGGAGACTGCTAACCGCATCCCGCCGAGCAGACGCTCACCGCAACCGCCGCCAATGCCTCGCAACGTGACGGCGGCTGGTCGGTGGGATGTGGTTCGCTGTCGGAAGGTCGTGCGGAGAAGACGAGAGGGTCGCGAGCACGCTGGGTCTTGAGTCGGCAGCCTGCTCAGCCCCGCAACCTGCTCGT